>JAWXBD010000021.1:0-4162 GCA_034439815.1 Phycisphaerae bacterium | reverse complement strand
GTCCCTCCGCCGCAGACGATCTCGCCCTCCGTGGTCAGCGCCACAGTGTGGTTCCCTCCGGCGGCGACGTCGATGTAGGTGCCGTCGAGCCCCTCGCACACCGCGGCCGGCAGCGGGTTGCCCCAGCACTCGATGCTGCCGTCCGAGCGCAGGCCGACGGCGTGGTTCTCGCCGGCGTCGATGGCGACGAAGTCCCTGCCGGGCGGCACGTCGCACTGGCTGTCGGTGTTGTCTCCCCAGCAGGCGAGCGAGCCGTCGGCGCGGATCGCGAGCGAATAGCGGTCGCCGCCGGCGACCTTGGCGAACGCGCCGGTTCGCGCGTCGCACTGGCCGAAGGTGTTGTCGCCCCAGCATTGGACAGATCCGTCGGGACGGATGCCCAGCGCGTGCCAATAGCCGGCGCCGATCGCGACGAAGGGCCCGCTCGGCACGTCGCACTGGCCGAAGTCGTTCTTGCCCCAGGCGACGACGTCGCCGTCGGCGCGGCGGGCGAGGCCGTAGCCCCAGCCTGCCGCGATCTCGACGTAGGGGCCGTTGGGGATGATGCACGCGCTGGACGTGGGACCCCAACACGCGATTCCACCGCTCGTACGTTGGGCGATCCCGTGTGTGGAACCGACCTCAAGAGCGACAAACGCCCCCTTCGGTGGGTCGCACTGACCGGAGCTGGCCAATCCCCAACACGTGAGAGTGCCGTCGGCCCGAATGGCTGCACCAAAGAGGTAGCCGGCGCCGATTGCAACATGGGCGCCTCGTGGCGGGTTTGACTCGCCGAAGAAGTTCGATCCCCACGCGACGATCGAACCGTCCTGTCTGAGCGCTAGCGAGTGCAAGTCACCGGCTGCAACAGCGACGAAGCCGGTCCCATCAGGACTGTTGCATTGACCATGACTGTTCTTGCCCCAACAGGCGATACTGCCGTCGGTACGGATCGCGACGCTGAAATCGGCCCCCGCAGCAACGGCCGTAAAAGTTCCGCTTGGCGGCGAATTGAGTCCAAATGCAGCGTTCCCCCACGTCACGAGTTGACCGCTCATATTCAGCCCCACGAGATGGTAGTAACCAGCGCGGACATCCTGAAGGGCGACCGTTGGCGGCTCGCACTGGCCGTGGCTGTTGTCACCCCAGCAGACGGGTATGCCGTCTGACCCAAGTCCCACTCCGAATTCCAGTCCAAAGTCGATGTGAGAGAGCGCCATGGTTGGGGGCATCGCTTGGCCATTGTTGTTCCAGCCCCACGCTATTGCCTCGCCGCGATCGCCGAGCACTCCGCTTGTCTCCGGTCCTGCGGCAAGTTGCGCAATCCGCTCAGGAACTGCGATGCCCGGAAGGTAGATCCCCTGAGCGCTGACGACGCTTCCCGGAGGCACGTTTGTTCGCGATGCGAAGCCCGGGCGCGAAACACTCGCCGTCACCCCGACCGCAAGAATCGCAGTCACGCTGTACCACTGGTTGCGATGCCGAAGGTGTTCTTGGTGTGAAGATCGATTGATGTCCACTCGACTCTCCTCGCTTTCGTCGCCGACTCGACGCTGTCGCTCAGACGAACGAACTACGTCCCATCGCCGAATACGGACTCCATCCACGCAAACATCGCCTCGGTGCCGAGAGATCCAAGCCACTCGATGAGTTCGGCGATCGAACCAAAGCCAAGGCTCTCGGCTGCCTCGGCTGGTGTGACGCCGCGAGCGGCGTCTTGAGGCGCGTCCGCAAACCCGTACGCGCCGCAGCTTCCCCAAGCGCCCAGCAGGAGCACCAAGTCGCTGCTGTCCACGACGTTGTCGTTGACGAGATCGGCGAAGCAGGGATCCGGGCATGTTCCGCCGGGCGGGCTCCAACTGCCGAGCAGCATGGCCAGATCGTGGTTGCCGACAGTGTCGTCGCCGTTCAGATCCGCTGCACAGAAGTGCGACTCGTGCGCTCCGAGATCAAGCGAGGCTCGCCCGAAGCGATGAACACCCCCAAGGTCCCTCGACATGCGTTCGCCACTCGGGCCGAAATCGCTGTCTCCGTCGAGGTTGCACCGGTCGTCGGGGATTCCCGGACTGAAGCCGGCGTGCACGCCCGCATCGACGCAGGGCGACTTCTCGCTAGCGTCGTGGACAAGTCGGATGTCAACGCCGGCTGGGGCGCCCCAGCCTGAGAAGCTTGCGGGCGAAAGGACGAACATCGGATCTGCCTCGACTACGTCCGCCTGTTCGGGCGCCTCGCCAGACCACGCGACATCGTTCAGCCAAGTGAACGGAGGCGGATCCAGCATGCTGCCTATGTCACAGCTTCGAAGGGTTACTTGGCCTGGATCCGCACCCTCAACCCATACTTGGAGCCCATCGTGGGGATCGTCTGGGCTGTCCATGCCTACGAGACCGTTGTTCCAGATGATGCAGTTGACGAGATGCACCTCGCCCTCGTTCACTCCGGAGTCCGCGCGCTTGATCGCGATGCCGCCGCCCTGATTCGCACAGAGATTCCCCGCCACCGTGCAGTTCACGATCGTCGTGTAGGTGTCGAAGCCGCTGCGGATGCCGCCGCCCCAGTCGCGGGCGAAGTTGCCGAGGAATGCGCAGTTCGAGATCACGGGGCTGCCGCCGCCCTGCATCTGAAGGCCGCCGCCTACATGCGCGGCGAAGTTGCACCGAAAGAGGCACGCGTCGACACGCACTGTGCTGTTGAAGAACCAGACGGCGCCGCCGTTGCCGGAGCCCCCGATCGCGGAAGGCGGCGTTCCTTCGCACGGCAGCGCCGGCGGACTGCCGGACCAAGGGTGGGACGCACGGTTCGAGTGGAACGTCGAGAGCGAGATCGTCGAGTCGTCGAGCGCGCAGAGCGCCTGGATCGCCGACCCGCCGGCGGAGTGGTGGTCGCGGAAGACGCACTCGCGCACGTGGAAGGTCCGGTTCCGTACCCGCAGACCGGCGCCTCCGATCGGAGGCGACAGCCCTCCGCACGCGGCGTGGGATCCGCTCTCGTCGCAGAAACCGTTCTCGACCGTCACCCGCTCGAGTCGGAACGCCTTCTCGAGCAGCGCGACGTCGCTCATCGCCTGAACGATGTGCCGCGAGTTGTCGTTGATGGTCGCATTGCCGATCTCTCCGGAGAGGATCGTCTCCTCCGCGACAAGGTCACACGCATCGCTCCCGCTGCCTCCGCGGTAGCCGCCCCTGATCGTCACCGAGGAGGGCGGTATGAGGAACGAGGCGTCGCGATCGCCGCCGGTCACGCCCGGTCCCTCGTCGGGCCTGTAGGTCCCCTTGGCCATGTAGATCAGTGGTAGATCAGTGCGTTTTCGATCTGCTCGTCCGAGACCCTGGTCAGCGCCTCGCGCAGCGTCTTCTTCGCGGTGGACCAGCACTCGCCGTTCCCGCTCGATCCGATGGCTGCGTCCACGTAGATCTCCGCTCCGGTGGTCGGACACCCGGTGGAGCACGCTTGGCCCGGTGCAACCGACGTCGCCGCACCCGCCACCATCAGCGAGCCGAGCCGCAGAGAGAGAGAGAGGTTTCGCATGAACGTGTCCCAGGAGCGAGTCATGACCTCGTGATTCGCCGACTCAGTGTGACCAAGCCCGTGCGCCAATGCGAGCGCGAAAGATCTCGATTTTGAAGACACAGGTCGATTTGCATCGATTTTGGGGATTGATTTTGGACACGCACGTTCCGATGGCCGGCACTCCTGATCGTGCTGCAAAATGTTGTGTCCATTACGGCGTGTCTGTCCATTACGGCGTGTCTGTCCATTACGGCGTGTCTGTCCATTACGGCGTGTCAAGGAAGATCCTTGCGCTGAACTTTGACAAGTCAGGGCCGTGGCCTGCGATTTCTCCGCCGACGGCGAGCGCGCACACCCTCCGCACCATCGACGCGCGTCCCGAAGCCGGAGCCGGGCTGCACGGCCTCTGTATGGGGCCTGCGCACGTGCCTCATGCGTTCGCCCGGGTCCGATAGACTCAGACCCAACACTTCGCAGGCGGATTCTGCGTCAGAATCTTCCGACGCGCGTCGGACTCTGGCCAGAACCGCCGTATGCGTTGGAAGATGGCATTTCCGCTCCGTCAGCTCATTGACATCCATCCGTACGCGTTTGGCTCGACGTTCACTCATTCGACCACGCCGTCCATCTCAGCGGTCGACCTCCACACTACGAGCGGCGCCTACTCCTGCGC
>JAWXBD010000020.1:0-4592 GCA_034439815.1 Phycisphaerae bacterium | reverse complement strand
GGGAAACTGGTACGTCCCCGCATGGCGCGAACCGGCGGACTCGATGACGAGCCAGCCGTCGAGCGTTGATTCAATCGTCGCCGGGAGCGCGACCTGCTTCCGCATCGCGCCGTCGACGGTCCCGATGAGCACATGCGTGCCGTCGCCTTCGACCCGAACGTGCCTCTGCGCCGGCGGTCGCACGGTCGCTACGCGGACACGCACGATGGGCTCGCTCGTGGGGGGCAAAGGCCGCTGCACCACGCGCACGACGGCAGGCGCCTCGGGCAGCACGGGCTCTCCGGACAAGACCGGGGAAGGCGAAAGCCCTTCTGCCGCACCGGGCAGCCGCCGCGAATCGCGAGCCGGAGGCTCACAACCCAAGAGACCGCCCGCCGCCAAGGAGGCTGCGACGAACAGGAAGCCGCGGCGCTCGACATCGACGCCCGCTGCCGGTCGAACATCAGTCATGTGCTTCGGTCGGCGTGTCATGCAGGAAGATCTCGCGAATCAGTACGAGACAACAACGTACCCGCAAGGATCGACCGAGATCACGTGGGATCTGCAGACTTCGATCGATCTCGTTTCTGCGTTACGCCGACGCATGAAAACGGCCCGCGCCGAGCGCGGGCCGTCGTTAGGTCGTCCATGTCTTCCCGTCCGCGCTCACCCAAGCCCCCCCGCAGCCGACGATTCACTCGGCGGCGCCCGCGGGACAAGAGCGAGTGTGCGCCCGGAGGGCGCTATGGAGCGCTCAAACGAGTCCGGCGCTACGCTCAAACTAGTCGAGCTTCCGCAGCCCTAGGCCGTTCTGAGCCAGCTTTTCCTTGATCTCGACGAGTGACGTCTGACCAAAGTTCTTGACGCCCATCAGTTCGGCTTCGGTGCGGGCCGCGAGCTCGCCCAGTGAAGAAATATTCAGGAGCTGGAGCGCCTTGCGGGCGCGAACGGAAAGTTCGAGCACGGAGATCGGCTTGTTGAGCACGGCTTCCGGCACCTGACCCTTGAGCGAATCGAGGATCTCCTTGCGGACGCGGCTGTAGTTGCCGCCTTCGAGTCCCTGGCCAAGTCGCAGACCTTTCGTCTGCAGCATGCCCTTGATCTCGACGAGCGAGGTTTCGCCGAAGTTCTTGTACGACAGCAGTTCCGCCTCGGAGATCTTCAGCAGATCGCCGAGCGTGCGGATCTGCATCTTCTTGAGGCAGTTGCGGGCGCGGACCGACAGTTCAAAGTCCGTGACCGGCGTATCGAGCACGGCGTTTTCGCGCACGCGGTTTCGATCGCTCTCCGCGTCATAAAACATGTCGCGGCTCGCGGTGACGTCCTTGTAGTACAGGCGCGCCCGCGGATGATTGGGATCGGTCTCGAGCACCTGCTTGAGCAGTCGCTCGGCCCGCACGATGTTACCGCGGTCTTCGTAGACGATCGCGAGATTGACGAGCGCATTCAGCGGCGGCCGCTTCGTGTGGATCAGCTCGTCGTACATCTCGATCGACTCGTCCTCTTCGCCGAAAAGATCGAGGAGATACGCGAGTCGAAACGTCGCTTCGTTGTGTTCATTCTGCTCGCGGGCGGCACGGAACTGCTCCATGGCGCCGAGTCGGTCGCCGGCCTTTTCCAGTTCCTGGCCCTTTTTGAAGTGAGCCTCGGCGGCGGCGGGATTTCCAGCGGTGGTCTTGCCACCGATGATCGTGTCGAGTCCGGTTGTCATCGATACTCCAGAACCCCTGATTCTCGGAAACAGACGACCGGGATTGCGGCCGCCGCTCCATCTGTGGGGAACCGGGCAGTGTAGAGAAAACCGCAAACCGACTCAAACCGAGAGGGCGAGAGATGAACACCGAGGCACAGAGCTCAGTCGGAGGGCTAGAGAGGTGGGAAAGGGGAGGCGGAGGATCGGCTGCTAGTCGGTGACGACCTCGCCGTCCGGGCCAAAGCGGAACACCACCGGCATCGCTGTCAGGTCGTAGAGCGTCACGACCGGACGTCCCTGCCCGTCCTCGGTGACGGACCAGCCGTATGGGACGTCGAGGCCTTGGCGGGAGTGATCGGGCGAGCCGTCTTCCGCGACCCATGCGAGATCCTCACGCAGTTCGGCCCGAATGCGTTCCGATGACGCGCCTTCCGCCATCTGCGTCGCGACCGCGCCGCTCAAGCGTTGAAGCTGAAGGAAGTGAGGTCCGGCCGACCGGTCCATCTGCACGAGCTCGATGCCGCGCATCTCGCCGATCATCAACCATGCACCCAGTCCGATGATCGGGATGGCGAAGATCGGTGCGATCCATCGCCCTGCCCGTGTCTTCAGCGTGTTGCCGACGAATGGCAGCACCAGGATCGTCAGAGGAATGAAGCACGTGAAACACGTCTGCAGCAGTGCGAGCCCGACATCGCCGGCGCTCGCGAGTGTGACGGCAAACGGGTCACGGTGCGTGCGGACGAACGTCATGTCGCCTTGCTGCGTCACGCCGTCCACTGTGCCATGCAATCGTGTGGCGAAGCGCGGTCGCTGCGAGCGGAGCAAGCAACGGATGTCGAATGCGGCGCCCTTGGCCCATCCAGGCTGGCGTGCGATCGATCAACACGGCAGGCTCCATCGCCTGGATCGCCCACGTCGTCATCCACGGATGAGGGTCATGAAGCACATTCCAAAAAGGCCCACCGACGGCTGCGACAATCACAAGCCACTTCACCTGATTGACGATCGCCGTACGGACCAGCAGTCCCACGCACAGTGCAATGGTGAGAGGTATCACCATGTCGCGCACTGTCCGCAGCGTCCGCTCACGCGCATACACATTCGGCCCGACGAGATCGAGGGCAATCATCACCGTGCCGCGCGAGGCTGACTTGATCGACGTCGGCGCACTTGGCACCGGAGTCAGCCACGCGACGGCTTCGCCCGTCGACTCGACACCGCTCTCGATGATGAGCGTTTCGACGCCGTCGTGACGCGCCATCACGGCCGCCTGGGACGGCATCGCCGGATCGTTCGTGAACGCCGCGGAAGACTTCCCAAAGTACTTGCCATCGGCGTGCAGCGGTGCACAGCAGCACAGCACCGCCAGCAGCGCGGCGCTCCAGCGAAGCAGCCAGACGTCGTTCGCAATCATGTGAACCCTTCGGTGAACGCGGCAACTCACCGGCCGGCAGGTGTCTCTACGCGATGAATGAGCTTGATGTTCCGCCAGCGGCCGCTCTCGAATCGGCCGGCGATGATGATGATGACATACGCCGCCGCAAGGTGAACGCGATCACTGTCACCGGGCCGTGCCTTTCGGCGACATGCTGCGGACTGGAGGCCCTCCTGTACTATCGCGGCCATGACCGTCAAAGAGATCCTTGCACAGCTCAAGTCACTCGGCGACGACGCTCGCCGTGCGCACAACACAAAGGCCGGCGCACCCGACAACCAGTTCGGCGTCAAGCTCGGCGACATTCGTGCGGTGGCCAAGAAGCTCAAGACCGATCACGAACTCGCGCTTGAGCTCTGGGACACAGGCAACGTCGAAGCTCAGCTTCTCGCCACGCTCATCATTGAACCCAAGACGCTCTCCGCCGACGATCTCGACAAGCTCACGCGCTCGGCCGCGTATTCGCAGGTCGCGGACTGGCTCAACGCCTACGTCGTGAGCGCACACCCCGAGAAGGAAGCGCTGCGCGAGAAGTGGATGAAGGTGAAGGATCGCTGGGCGGGCCGTGCCGGGTGGAACCTCACGGCAAGCCGCGTCCACAAGAACGCGGATGACCTCGACTTGCCCGCGCTGCTCGACCGCATCGAGGCCGAGCTGCCGAAAGCGAAGCCGGAGGTGCAGTGGACAATGAACAACACGCTCGCGGCGATCGGCGTTCATCACGCCAAGCATCGCAAGCGCGCGATCGCCATCGGCGAGAAGATCGGCCTCTACCGCGACTGGCCCGTGTCAAAGGGTTGCACGCCGCCGTTCGTGCCGGTGTGGATCGAGGAGATGGTGAAGCGGAACGGGTGAAGGGTCGTGGAACGCGACGGAAGGCACATGCATGCGGAGCTCGACGAATGCGAGTGACGCTGCGCCCTGACGGGATCGCCTCGCCGTCCAGCGCCCTGCGTAGAGCGTCCAAGCGCTGACGCCTGCGGAACGAGCGAATGCGGCGGCGGAAAGTCCGCTGCGTTCCCAGCGGTCGAGGATCCGGCGGCGGTCGGCAAGAGGTCACGCACGGAGTGCGCGGATCGCGAGGGATGCCAGGCGCAGGCGGGCTCTATGAGATCGAGCGTTTACGCTAAAAGCGCCTTGCGAAGGTGCGTGCTCTGAAGGATTCCCCCATCGATGCGCAGCCAAACCCGGCACGATCCCGCCGCCTTCGGGCGATGAGTATGCAGCTCAGCTTCGAGCCACGGCAGGACAGCGCGCCCACCGAGAGAGAGCTTCTTTCCGCCACTTCAGCCCTTTGGTACGCTCGCACTGGCATCGGAGGGCGCTCGCACCAGCCCGAGAGATCGGTACCGCACATCCGGGCAACGCAGACTGCATAGCTGAGAGTAATACGGATCACAGTAACAACTCGCGCGTGAGCCAAGACGTGTGACACAGCGACCGAAGCGTCGCCTTCTCGAGCTTCGGCATGTCCTCGATCGC
>JAWXBD010000019.1:0-7119 GCA_034439815.1 Phycisphaerae bacterium | reverse complement strand
GGACCCCTCGCCTGATGCAGCCGCGGGAGTTCGTCGGTCGGTGGTACCGATCCCGGCTCTCCGACTGCTCCGCCAGCCCACGCGTCGACGACGGCGGACACCATGCCGGTCTTCGACGAGATGGCGCTCGACGAATCGGCAAACGACAGCCCGGTGTCCCGGGCGCGACGCCCCGCGGAGAAGTTTCTGCTCGCACTGCTCCTCGCCTCACCTGAGCTCGCCCAAGCGACGGTTTCAGTGAGCAATCCGGATGCTGGCGAGTCAGACTCGAAGGCGTGGCTTCCGATCTGCGAGGCGCTGCTGCCCTCCGCGTTCCGGTTCTCCGGCTACCGGGAGCTGTATCGGACGTGGCATGACTGCGTCGAGACGGGCCGGTCGCCCACCCTTCAGCACGTTCTTGCGCAGCTCCCGGCTGACGAGACGCACAATGACGAAGAAGATCAAGGGCCACAGGCTGCGGTACTTGCTCGAAAAGCATTGAAGGGCCTAGCATCCGACTTGTATTTACTGGGCGAGCAGCTGCGCGAGAAGGATGACGCCGCCGCTGATCGCTCCCCCCTCGAACGCCTTCGAATGTATTACGACGATCTGGAACGGTTGGAGCGCCGGGACAGGTATCGCAACCGATCATCCGACCCAATCCCCGCCTCGCAGACTGCGGCGCCCGGTGCTGCAGACGAAGCACAGACGGCCAGCAGAGCAACGGGGAATCTCGCCGCAACGCCAATTGACCTCTCGACCGCGCAGGAGCGACTTCGCTTGCTCCGGGAGCGCGGTAACGACGCCACTCGAACGCAGAGGCGCATCACCCGCTAACGCTCAGGAAAACCCCTTGCATACCTTTCTGAGCAGCCACCGCTCGACTCGACTTCCCTTTCATCGCTGAAGCATTTGACTTTTTACAATTGTGGATGAGATTGCACGCTTCCTTTACACGCTTCGCACATGGTCGCGATCCGCAGTGCTCACCACAGTCTCTCACCATCGTCTCTCACCATCGTCTCTCACCATCGTCTCTCACCATCGTCTCTCACCATCGTCTGGCCTTTTCGACCTGACCCTTCGACCCCCGCCTGTGTGACTGTCCCGACTTGCTTTCTGACTGACTGGCCTGCTGACTTGCTTGGATCGTGCGCCTCTTCGCGTCTCCCGAATCTCCTCCTCCTCGCTTCGGAGCAATGCGACCGTGACCATCAGCCTCGAACAATTTGACGTGCTCCGCCAACTTCTGGACCAGGGGATCGCACGCAAGTGGATCTCCTACGAAGAGCTCAACACCTGCCTGCCCGATGAGTATGTCGATCCCGACCGACTCGACGAGCTGCTTGTCCTCTTCAACAAGCACGGCATCACCCTGATCGACGAACCGGAAGTTCGCCGCAACGGCTACGCACCGTTCGCTGCGCCGCTCCAGACCAATCTCAAGTTCCAGCGCGATGATCCGAAGAAGGGCGGCAAGACGCCCAAGGTTCAGATGATCGACGAGGACACGGTGGACGAACCGCCGATGGATCTCGGCGGCGAGCCGGAGATCGATCTCGGCGATCCGGTCGATCCCGATGCAGAGCCCGCAGCGGTGGTCAGTGGCGAAGACGAGATCCTCGACGACGCGGAGACGCAGGCCGCTGTCGAGCAGGCGATCAACGAGCAGGGCTCGAAGCGGATCGATGATCCGATCCGCATGTACCTCACGCAGATGGGCACGATTCCGCTGCTCACCCGCGAGGAGGAGATCCGTCTGGCGAAGAAGATCGAAACGACGCGCATGATCTTCCGCCGCAAGACGCTCGAGAGCGACTACGCGGCGACCCAGGCGATCGAAATTCTGAAGCAGGTTCACGAGGGCTCACTGCCCTTCGACCGGACCATGCGCATCTCGACTGCGGAAGAAAACGCGAAGGACAAGATCGCTGCCCGCATTCCCGTGAACCTGCAGACGATCGGCAAGCTGCTGGATCTCAACCGGACCGGCTGGGATCGACTGGAGAACGACCGACTGGGTCAGCGACTGGGTCAGCGACTGGGTCAGCCGAAGGTCAGCGCCCACGCCCGGGAGGAGACGATTGACGAACTCAAGCGCCGCCGCCGCAAGATCGCGACGCTGCTTGAGGAGTGCTGCCTGCGCACGGGTCGCATCCAGCCGCTGCTGCGCAAGCTGCAGGCGATCAACAAGAAGATCAAGGAACTGCTGAAGACAATCGCCCGAGCAGACAAGCACCCTGACCGCTACGACCCCGAAGACGTCATGGTCATGCGGGAAGAGTTTGACGGCCTGCGCAATCTCGTGCTCGCGGAACCTGAAGAACTCGACCGGCATATCCGCGACATCGAGCGGGTGTTCGGCGAATACGAGCAGGCGAAGCGCGATCTGTCCGGCGGCAACCTCCGTCTCGTCGTGTCGATCGCGAAGAAGTATCGCAACCGTGGACTTCCGTTTCTCGACATCATTCAGGAAGGCAACACCGGCCTGATGCGTGCGGTCGACAAGTACGAGTACAAGCGCGGCTACAAGTTCTCGACGTATGCGACATGGTGGATTCGCCAGGCTATCACGCGGGCGATTGCCGATCACGCACGCACGATCCGCGTTCCGGTCCACATGATCGAAACGATGTCGAAGCTGCGGAACATTCAGAAGAACCTGCTGCAGGAACTCGGCCGCGAGCCGACCGTCGAAGAGATCGCGGTGAAGGCGAAGATGCCGATCGAAGAGACGCGGCGCGTGATGAAGATCTCGCGCCATCCGATCTCGCTCGATCGACCTGTGGGTGAAAGCGAAGACTCGCACTTCGGTGACTTCATCGAAGACGAGCGGCAGCAGAGCCCGTCGGAGTCGGCGACGAACGACATGCTTCGGCAGCGCATCAATGATGTGCTGAAGACGCTCACCTATCGCGAGCGCGAGATCCTCAAGCTGCGATATGGCATCGGTGACGGCTATACGTATACGCTCGAGGAAGTCGGCCGTATCTTCAAAGTGACGCGCGAGCGCGTCCGGCAGGTCGAGAGCAAGGCGATCCGCAAGCTGCAGCACCCGGTGCGCAAGCAGCGGCTCTCGAGCTTCCTCACGCAGGAAGAAGGCTGAGCAGCGCGGCGCTCGTCGCGGAAATCGGATTCCATCAACTCCCCCGTGCCGCGAGGCGCGGGGGAGTTTTCGTTTCCATCACCGCGTCGCCGCGACGAGCTGTCCCACGAGCCGCTCGACGGCGCGAACCGGATCCTCGTTGCCGGCGCGGGCCTCTGCGATGCAGCGCACGATCGCGCTGCCGACGATCGCGCCGTCGACCTGACCGACCGTCGCGCGAACGTGCTCCGGCGTCGCGATGCCGAAGCCGGCCGCAATGGGAATTGACGCCGATACCGAGCGGATGACGCGGACCTGCCGCTCGAGTTCCGGCACGCCGCCAGTGTCTCCATCGCGCGTGGCACCCGTCACGCCCGCGCGGGCAAGGAGATACACAAAGCCGCGGCAATGACGCACGATCGCCTCGACGCGCGCGGGCGTCGATGTCGGCGCGACGAGGAACGAGCACGAACAGTCACGCCGGTCGCACGCGGCGGCGAGCGCTGGAGCGACCTCAATGTCGACATCGGGAACAATGATCCCGTCGAGACCTGCATCCGTGATCGCGTCGACCAAGGGCGTGATGCCGATGCGATGCACGATCGACACGCTCACCATCGCAACGACGCCGAGCGACGCCGTCGCAGAGTCCGTCGCGCGCATGCGACGCACCGATTCGAAGATCGCCTGCGGGGTGACGCCATCCGTCAGCGCATCGTGCATTGATGCAGCGATGACGGGGCCATCGGCGATCGGATCGCTGAACGGGATGCCGAGTTCGACGATCGGCGCGCCGGCGCGATGCATCGCGGCCACGAGCGCCGGCATCATCGCCAGATCAGGCCATCCGCCGGTGAGAAACGGCAGCACGAGGCCGCGCCGTTCCTGTCGGGCTGCAGCAAAGATGTCGGCGATGCGTCCCATCGAAAGTGGCAACCGGTTCCGCCGGCACTACGACGAGCGTGCGGGCGAGCGCGAGAGAATACCTCGTACCGCGAGTTTGCATAGCGCGCATCCGTTATCGCTCAGGATCACGCGATATTCCGACCGCGGCCGAAGTGATCCGGAGGCGGAAGCGACGCCACGGAAATCAGCGTCGCGCGCCGCGAATGCACGCGAGAATCCTCATACGCGCGATTCGCCCCACCGCGTACCGCGCAGCGCCACGAGCTCCGCCCGCACCCGTCGCACCATCCTCTCGACCTCGTGTGCCGTCGCCGGTGCCAGCTCGCCGCCCTCGACCGCGCGATACCAGTCCGCCACCTTCCACGACGCTGTCTCCGGCAGATCGTCATAGCGCGGCACCAGATGGACATGCAGATGCGGCGAGCCTTCGCCGAACGCGATTGCGTAAACGCGCAGCGCCGCGCTTGCACGTTCGAGCGCGCCCGATACCTCGCGCAGGGCCAGGCCGAACTCCGCGGCCTCGCCGTCATCGAAGTGCGCCGCACCCTGGACATGGCGACGACTGATGAACTGCAGCCACCCCGCGAGCGGCGCAGGCGGCATGTGATGTCGAACGATCCAGCGCTCGCTTTCCGCGACGATCAGGTCAAGTGCCGGACGCGGCCGCTGCTCCCAGGAACAGACGACGCAGGCGCTCACCGTCACTTCGTTCCCTTCGGTCCGCCGTTCTCGATGTACTTCGCGCGGATCGCAGCTTCGAGATCGATGTCGCACACATTCGCGATCGTTGTGAGCCACGCGAGCACGTCGGCAAATTCCTCTTCGAGATTCGCCCGGTCCTCTTTGCCGCGCTCGCGCTGCGCGAGAGCGTGTGCGAGCTCACCGATCTCTTCGGTCAGCCACAGAAACGTCCCCGGCACGCCTCGTTGACTGTCGCTTGCAAAGTATCGGTCACGGATCAACTGTTGAAACTCGGCGATGCGCATGACCGGATCCCATACTAACCGAAATCGAACCCAACCTAACCTGACCTAACCTAACGACCCTGTGCGTATCGAAGGTCATCCCCCTCACGGAACTCGTGCCCGTGCTCCTGCTCCCACTCGCGGACGGAGCTGCCGTCATTCAGATACGTGGTGTCGAGGAAGAACTCGAGAAACGCCGGCGACACCGCGGCCGCCGAGGCGCGGGCCAGCGTGTAGTAGGGACGGCACGGCCTGATGGACCGATCGACACACCCGCGAATCCCGTCCGGGCCGCCGCCGCAGCGCTGCGAGATCATCCGCGTGGAGCGTGATCAGCCGGCCGTTGAAAACGTCCGACGGGTTCGAGGTCCATGTGAGGTTCAGTCCCGCGCATTCTGCCGGATGGGGGGCCGCGCCGTACACCGCGAGTTCCGCAGGCGACAACCGGTACTGGAACACCCGGCGACCCCCGCACGCCAAGACAGATTTTCCCGGCTCGGCCAGCGACGCACGCAAAATGTTCGCCGCGTGCTGGTCATGCATCAGCGGGCAGTACAGCACCATGAAAATGGTCTGCTGGGCAGTGAGACGCGGCCATGGATAGAGGTGCGTGTCCCCGCGCGCACGGCACGCCTTCGACAATCGTTCACGGGCGACTTAGGTGTCATTGGGGAGTTCGGTCTACGTGTTGAGATCTCACGGCGACTCGTGTAACAGAATCGCGCGCTTCTCGACGTGCGGCCGAGGCGGAGTGGGACGGCACCTCAGTGGCCCATTGGACCAGGTTTGCGATACGTTTGGGGCGATCCCCTGATGGCCCGACCGCTTAAGGTCAATACTTTGCCCCACATGCACGATTGAGTGCGGTCGCGGTGGGTGCTTCGAGGGGAGTGCACCCGCTTCATCCTGACCGGGAGCCTGATCGTTCAAGAGTAGGTCCGCGGATCCAGAGCAGGATCCGCGGACGCTTTTTTTTCAATCCGATCAACGGGGCAACCGGGTTCCGCGATCGCGGTGCATCACGCGGCTTTGAACCAGCGACGGATGATCTCTTCGTCCATGCCGATCATGGGAAATCGCTCCTGCAGATGCGCGGCGAGCCGCTCGGGCGACACGAGGACAAGAAAGACTTCATGGGCAATGTGCGTCGTAGCAAAGCGCAGGGCGCGCGCGAGCGATTCCGCGCACGTGACGATGACCACCTGACCGTTTTCAAAGCGCAGCGGCGCCGAACGAAACTGCCAGGCTTGGCGGCGCGTCATGAGCGCTTCGGCATCAGGCTCGATCTGGTTCAGCTTTGGATCGACGGATGACACGAGGGTCGCATACTGCAGCGCCCACGCTCCTTCGACGACCTTGGGATGCAGTCCGAACAGCCGCTCGCAGGCGACGCCAAATGGTTCACCGCTGAGTCGCTGCTCGGCCACTGCGAGCTCGACCTGGTGCTGGGTGAGAATCCCTTGCTGAATCATGAGTTCTCCGATGCGCATGGGGACGACATCGGTCAAAACGTGACCCGGCCTGACCCTCGCTGCGCGAACATGTCCGGTCTGCGCAGGACGGGCAGATAATGTGACCCCTGCATCTCAAATTTCGCCCCGCCGTTACACTCGACCACGCATGGCACGACCGACGATTCACCGGCGCTCCGACGATCGCTCGGAAGAGTTGCTGGCCCGTTTTCGCAGCGAACTGAGTGCGCGACTCGCTGAACGCTCCGACCCCTTGATGGCGCCCCGGCACCTGCGTCGCCTGCTGGCGCTGCTGACGGACCGCGCCGACACCGTGCACGACAACGAACGGCGCCATTCCGCGATCACCGAGGCGGCAGTCGCTTTGAAGCTCCTGGCGCGCGGATGCACGCTGAGCGTGGAAGTGCCGACCCGTAACAACCGCACGGCGGACTTTGATGTCCGTGTCGGCGACACACGCTTTCTGCTCCATGTGAAACGCTGGACTGCATCGTTGGATCGATCGGATGCGACACTGCGCATTCCAACCGGCCTGCGGGCGCTCGAGCGTGTGCGCCGACCCTATCTGGTCGGTTCGCGCTGGCCCGCTAGCCGAGCGCTGCTGGCGCGGTTTGTCGCCCAAGGCGAGCAATTCCTCCAGCAGGCGAGCGTGGGTGACGAGTGGGTGTTCCGCGACGATCGCGATCTGCCCTCCGGCGGACTGCGCATCCTC
>JAWXBD010000018.1:0-9090 GCA_034439815.1 Phycisphaerae bacterium | reverse complement strand
CGCCCCGGCCGGGGCGCGGAGCTCGTGTGACGCATTGGCGCGTCCTTACAGGGCTCGTGAATTCGTTGGCGTGACGTGACCCAGGGCGTTTCCCTGGGCTCCTGTTGGAGCGCCCCTCCACGCCCCGCGATAGAGTCGCGAAGTTGAACCCATCAGCCCGTTGTGTTCTGTGGCAAACCTCTGGCTGCCTTACGTCAACCGTGCCACCCACTCACCCACGCGCTGCACCCCGCGCACGATGTTCTCATCCGCGCACGCAAACGAGAACCGCACATGCGTGCGCGCACACTCGCCGAAGTCCTCGCCCGGTACGACCGCAACCAGCGCCTCTTCAAGCAGCGCGTCGGCGAACTGCGTGGGAGTCTCGATGCGCTTGCCTGCGGGCGATGTGAGCCCCATGCACGCGCCGATGTCGGGGAACGAATAAAACGCCGCCGTCGGCTGCACGCACTTGAAACGCGGAATCCTCAGCAGCTCGTTGTGAATGAGCTTTGCGCGGCGCGCGAACACCACGCGCATGGTTTCAACATCCGCTGCACCGTTCGTCAGCGCTTCGACGATCGCCGGCATGATGAACGTCGCGATGCCGTTGGTCATCTGCCCCTGCAGCTTGATCAGCTCCTTCGCAAACTTTCCGTTCTCGCCCGGAGCGCACACGTAGCCGACGCGCCAGCCGGTCATCGCGAACGCCTTGCTCATCCCGTTGATCGTGATCGTCCGCTCCGCGAGTTCGGGGAACGAACCAAGTGATCGATGCTTCAGCGCCGGATCGATTTCCGGATAGATGAGCTTCTCATAGATTTCGTCCGCGACGATCGTCACATGAGGATGCCGCGCGAGCACCTTGGCGAAAGCCTCGATCTCCGCCGGTCGGTACGCGACGCCGCACGGATTCGACGGCGAGTTAAAGATGACGCCGACGGTCTTTGGCGTGATCGCCGCTTCGAGTTCGGCAGGCGTGATCTTGTACCCGCTCGCGACGGTGCTCGGCACTTCAACGCACGTGCCGCCGGCGATCTCGATCAGCGGCTTGTAGCTCAGCCACGCGGGCGTCGGCAGCACGACTTCGTGACCCTTCCCTGCGTCGACGAGACACTGCAGCGTCATATACAGCGCATGCTTGGCGCCGGCGGTGATGCTGATGTGCTCGGCTTTGCACGTGATGTTGTTCTCGCGCTGCAGCTTCGCCGCAATTGCTTCGCGCGACGCCTTGTCGCCGGGGGTCGGCGCGTAATGCGTCAGACCGCGCTCCAGTCCTCCGATCGCAGCACGGCGAATCGGCTCCGGTGTAACGAAATCCGGCTCGCCCATGCCGAACGCGATGACGTCTTTGCCCGCGGCTTTGAGCGCGTTGGCCTTCGCGCCCACGGCAAGAGTGGCGGATTCGGTGAGTCTGATGACGCGGTCGGCGATGAGCATGGGCGGGACAATACGGCGTCGCGGGCGCGATTGGAGCACCCGACAGATTCTCGACCATTCATCCGCGTTCGGTCACGTTGGCTGTTATAGTCTCCGCCCCTATGCACTACGACGCTCACCAGCCAGTGATCGACGAGCTGGAGGCGCGGATCAATACCCTCCGCGACTCTCTTTGACTTCGATCGAAAGGTCTCTGACCGCTTCGCGCTCTCTGAGCGCATGAACGCGGCGGATCTCTGGAGCAATCCCAAAGAGGCGCAGAAGATCATCGAGTCGATGAAGGTTGTCCGCGCGCAGATTGAACCGCTTGAATCTGCGATGAAGTCCTTCGAGGATGCCAAGCTCGGCTACGAGATGGCGCGGGAAGCCGGCGACAAGGAGCTGCTCGCCGAAGCAGACGAACAGCTCTTTCAGCTGCAGGAATCGATGGACAAGATCGAGGCGCAGAGCCTCCTGTCCGGCAAGCACGATCACCGCAACGCATTCGTCACCATCCAGGCTGGCGCTGGCGGCACCGAAGCCGAAGACTGGGCAGGCATGCTCGAGCGCATGTACCTCTATTACTGGCAGCAGATGGGCTGGAAGTGCGAGGAGATGCATCGCGTCGCCGGCTCCGAAGCGGGTGTGAGCGAACTGAGTTACCGCGTCTCCGGGCCGTTCACCTACGGCTACATGAGCTGTGAGCGCGGAGCGCACCGACTCGCCCGCGTCTCGCCGTTCAACGCCGAAGGCAAGCGGCAGACGAGCTTCTGCACTGTCGACGTCGCGCCCGAGTTCGAAGAAACCGATCTTGAGATCCCTGATCGCGATCTTGAGATCGTGCCGTTCGTCCGCGCGAGCGGACCGGGCGGGCAGAACGTCAACAAGGTTGCGTCGGCGATTCGACTGACCCACATTCCGACCGGCATTCAGGTCGTGGCGAGCACGTATCGCGACCAGCCGCAGAACCGCAAGCAGGCGCTGTCGGTGCTGCGCGCCAAGCTCGAGGTGATCGAAGAAGAGCGCCGTCTCGCCGAGATCGCGACCGCCACCGGCGGCAAGGTCCTGCGGGATTGGGGCACGCAGATCCGCAGCTTCGTGTTCTACGACAACCGCGTGAAGGATCATCGCACCGGTCACGAAGTCGGTAATCCGCAATCAGTGCTCGACGGCAAGATCGCCGACTTCATCGACGCCGAACTGAAGCGACGGCGATCGGACCGCGAGAAGAGCGAGAAGGTCCGCTGACAGGGTTCACTGCCAGCTGCGGGGCATGGTCGGCATGGCAAAGGAGCAACTGTGAATGGACTGGCGCTACGAGGCATCGAACGACAGTTCGGTGACGGCGCTGGACTTGTGCATGTCGATCTCGATGTACAGCGCGGTGAGCTGGTCGCCTTGATCGGTCCGTCCGGCGCCGGCAAGTCCACGCTGCTACGGATCGTCGCTGGAATTGAGGCGCCGACGCGCGGCACGATCCATTGGGGTGGCCACGACATCACGCGGTCATCGCCTGCCGACCGGCGCGTGGGCATGACGTTCGACGACGGGGCGCTCTACGAGCATCTCAGCGTGCGCAAGAATCTCGAGGCCGGTCTCGACCGCTTTGGCTTCCGCGGAGACGACACACGTCATGCCGCGTGTGAAGCCGCAGAGCTCGTCGGCGCTGCGCACCTGCTCGATCGCGCTCCGGTAACGCTGTCAGCAGGCGAACGTCGGCGCGTGGCGCTCGGCCGGGCGATCGCGCGCCGTCCACAGATGCTCCTGCTCGATGAACCGCTCACCCACCTCGACGACCGCACGCGCCGCGATCTGCGCGAAGACGTTGCTCGCGCGCACCGCGCCATCGGCGCCGCGACCATCATCGTGACCCACGACCACGACGATGCGTTGGCTATCGCCGATCGGCTCCTGTTCCTCGACGCCGGACGAGTGCTGCAAACCGGCACCGCGACCGAACTCGACGACGCGCAGCATGTGGCCGTGGCACGCGGATGTTCCTGGCGCGCCCTCAACATCATTCAGAACGGCGCCTGGACCATGGCGTTTGCGCCTGCTGCGGTGAGGCGGGGCCCGCTGACCGCCGGTTCCGGCTGGTCGGGGCACGGGGTCGTGACACACCTCGCACCGACCTCCCGTTCGCACGCGACTGCGCAGCTCGCCGACGGACAGCGCATCCGGTTCCCCGTAGGCCACAGCGCACCATCGACGAACCAGCCGGTCGAGTTGCATGTTCCGGCGGATCACATTCAGTGGTTCGCGAGTGACGGGCTTCGCCATCCTGGACCTGAAGGCGGCGCTGCGTCGGCGATACCTCGCTTGTGATTACCGATTCAGCGCCGCTCGGTCGATAATGCACCCGTGGGCACCAATCCTCCTTCCGTCCCGTTCCCGGCCGCAGACCACCGAACCGCAGCCTCCGCTTCCACTGACTTCGCCGTCGAGCTTGGCGCTGAGATCTGCACCGATCTCCCGGCCGCGCTTCGCCGCGAGTGGCTCGTGACCAACGGGATCGGAGGCTACGCGTTTGGCACCGTTGCGGGCGCGGCCACGCGGCGCTACCACGGCCTGCTCGTCGCGGCGACGCGACCACCGGCGGTCCGCACCCTCGTACTCAGCAAGCTCGAAGAGCGCGTCACGGTTCGCGGCGTCCGTCACGATCTTTCCAGCAATCTCTGGTCCGACGGCAGCTGCGTCCCGCAAGGCCATCGTCTTCTCACGCGGTTTCGTCTTGAACGCGGCCTCCCGGTCTGGCGCTGGGAGCTCGACGAATGCACGATCGAGAAGCGCATCGCCATGGTGCTTGGTGAGAATGCGGTCATCGTGGAGTATCGCGTGCTGCCGGGAAGCGCCGACTGCGAGCTGCAGCTTGAAGCCCTCGTCGCCAACCGTGTACATCACGCACTCAATCCGAACCGAGAATTCAACGCACCGATCGAAGTCATCGACGGAAGCATCCGTGTGCGGCTTACTGCAGACGAACCGCCAGGCGGCATCGCTGCGGACCTCTGGATGCACTGTCCGCGCGCCGAAGCGCGGGCGGTCGGAACGTGGTGGCGCAACCTCGAGCTGCCTGTGGAATGCGGGTTCGGCTACGACCATCACGATGCACTGCTGCACGCAGCGACCTTCACTGCGCGGATGACCGCAGGGCAACGCGTGACGTTCGGCGCGAGCCTCGAGCGGCCGCTCGCACGGGATCCGCAGCTGCTCTTTGTCGCGGAGCAAGCTCGTCGACAGGCATTTCTCGCGAGCGCCGGCGTGGCGTCCGCACCGGCGTTGACGAAGCAGCTCGTCCTTGCGAGCGACCAATGCGTCGTGCGCCGGCCGCTCTCGCCCTCGCAGCAGGGATGGTCGATTATCGCGGGATATCCGTGGTTTGCCGACTGGTCGCGCGACACGATGATCGCGCTGCCGAGCCTCCTGCTCATGACGAAGCGCGGCCCGGCTGCGCGCGGCGTACTCGAAACCTATGCCAGACATCTCGCGAACGGGCTCCTGCCCAATCGTTTCCCGGAACGTGATGCTGCAGGCGGCGAGATCGCGGAATGGAACAGCGCCGACGCCCCGTTGCTGTTCATTCGCGCCGTATCTCTGGTCCACGAAGCATCGCCCGATCCTGCGTGGCTGCGCACGATGTGGCCGGCGATGCGCTCGATCGTCGAGTCCTACCTGCGCGGAACGCGGCACGGCATTCGCGTCGATCCCTCCGATGGGCTCGTCTCTGCGTCGGATCCGGGCACGCAGCTCACGTGGATGGATGCGAAAGTGAACGGCCGCGTGATTACGCCGCGCATGGGCAAGCCTGTCGAGATCAACGCACTGTGGTACGAGGCGCTGTGCCGGATGAGCGAACTCGCGCCGCGCGCCGGCGAGGATCCGGCGCAGTGGACGCGACTCGCTGAGCGTGTCGCCGTCAGCTTCGCACGGTTTTGGAACCCGCAGACACAGTGCCTGTTCGATGTCATCGACGGTCCGGACGGGGACGACGCCAGTCTTCGTCCCAATCAGATTCTTGCTGCCGGACTGGAACACACGCCGCTCACGATCGAGCAGCTGCGGGCAGTCGTCGGCTGCGTGGCGCGTCGGCTGCTCGTTCCGCTCGGACTGCGCACGCTCGATCCGTCCGATCCGCGCTATCAGCCGAGGTGCGCCGGTGACATCGTCGCGCGCGACGAGGCCTATCACCAGGGGACCGTTTGGCCGTGGTTCCTGTCCTTCTTCGTTCGCGGCTGGAGGCGGATCAACGGCGACGCCTCGGTATTGACCTCGATCCGGAAAGCGATCTCGGCGCATTTGCACGACGCGGGACTCGGCACTGTCAGCGAGATCCTCGATGGCGGTGCACCGCATGAACCGCGCGGCTGTCCGGCGCAAGCGTGGAGCATCGCCGCGGCGCTTGAGATCGTTATAGAAATGGATGCTGGTTCCGGCGATGGGATCGCGGGGCTGCCGTCGTGAGTCTCACCGATCGCATCTGTGCTGAGGAATTGCGCATCACACAGTCGTCGGCTGTCGACAGCCCATGGCGCCGCTGGGGGCCATTCGTCACGGAACGGCAGTGGGGAACCGTCCGCGAGGATTACAGCAAGGACGGCGCAGCATGGGACTCGTTCCCCTATGAGCATGCCCGGAGCCGCGCGTACCGATGGGGAGAGGACGGCATTGCAGGATGGTGCGATCTGGATCAGCGGATGACGCTGAGCCTCGCGCTGTGGAACGGCGCCGATGCGCATCTGAAGGAGCGCCTGTTCGGACTCGCGAATGCGCAAGGCAACCACGGCGAAGATGTCAAGGAGCTGTACTGGTATCTCGACGCCATGCCCTCCCATGCGTGGCAGCGCATGCAGTACAAGTATCCGCAGCGCGCGTTTCCCTATGCGCAGCTCATCGAAGAGAACGCGAAGCGCACGCGGCTTGATCGCGAGTTTGAACTAATCGACACCGGTATCTTCGATGACGATCGGTACTTTGATGTCACCATCGACTACGCGAAGCCCGACCCAGCATCCGTGATCATGCGCGTGACAGTCGCGAATCGCGGTCCGAAAGCCGCCGTCATCGATGTGGTTCCGCAGGCGTGCTTCCGCAATGAATGGACATGGAAGCCGCAGCATCATCGCCCGACCATGACGAAGCGCGCCGGCGGCAATGTGCTGCTGAAGCACGTCGTCCTGGGCGAATACGTCCTGACGGCCTACGCCCCGCACGACACGCTCTTCTGCGAGAACGAGACGAACGGCCCGCTGCTGTGGGGCTTGGCGGCAAGCGATGTCCGGTACAAGGATGGACTGAACGACGCGATCGTGCACGGCCGCGCTGATGCATGCTCGCCGGACCACGGAACCAAGGTCGGGTTTCGGCATCACCTCAGCATTCCCGCCGGCGAAGAGCGTTCGATCCTCCTGCACCTTGGGCCCGCCGCCGCCGCTGCTCCTGCACCGAACAAATGCGAGGCGATGCTGACGCTGCGCCGCGGCGAAGCGGATGAGTGGTGGTCCACCGTGCAGCATGCAATCGATGACAGCGACCGGCGCATGGTGCAGCGGCAGGCGTTTGCGGGCCTCCTCTGGTCGAAGCAGTTCTATCACTTCGATATTCGCCGCTGGCTTGACGGTGATCCGGGCCAACCGCCGCCTGAAGCAGCGCGACGCCACGGGCGGAATCAGCACTGGAGACACTTCGCGGTGCGCGAAGTGATGGCGATGCCCGACACATGGGAGTATCCATGGTTCGCTGCGTGGGACCAGGCGTTCCACGCGGTGGCGTTCGCGCGGATTGATCCTGATTTTTCCAAGCGGCAGATCAGCAGATTCCTGACTGATGCGTTCGTGCATCCCAATGGCGCGCTCCCTGCCTACGAGTGGGCGTTTGATGATGCGAACCCGCCGATCCACGCGTGGGCGGCATGGCGCGTCTATCAGATCGACAAGAAGATAAAAGGTGCGGGAGATCTCGACTTCCTCATTCACGTGTTGAATCGCCTGTCGATGAACTTCACGTGGTGGGTCAATCGCAAGGACAGCGGCGGCCGCAACGTGTTTGAAGGCGGGTTCCTCGGCCTCGACAACATCGGCGTGTTTGATCGCAGTCAACCGATCCCCCTGGGCGGCAGCTTGCAGCAGGCCGACGGCACGGCATGGATGGGCATGTACGCGCTGTCGTTGATGCGTATCGCCATCGAACTCGCCGTGCACTTTCCGGTGTATGAAGATCTCGCAACCAAGTTCTTCGAGCACTTTCTGCAGATCGCGGAAGCGATGGCGGATATTCACGAGTGCGGAACGGGATTGTGGGACGAGGCGGACGGCTTCTACTACGACCTCATGATGCTTCCAGACGGCACGCCCGTGCCGCTCAAGATTCTCAGCGCGGTGGGACTCGTTCCACTGTTCTGCGTCGAGACGCTTGAACCCGAAACGCTCGCCAAGCTGCCGCTGTTCACGAAGCGGCTTGAATGGATCTTCAAGTCACAACCGCAGCTCGCCGGACTCGTCTCGCGCTGGAATGAACCAGGGCGCGGGGATCGACGCCTGCTGTCGCTGCTGCGCGGCCATCGCATGAAGGCGATTCTGCGGAAGGCGTTTGATCCCGCACACTTTCTCAGTCCGCACGGCGTGCGCAGTCTGTCGCGCAGGCTCAAAGACGCTCCCTACGAGATCGCGTTGGGCGAACAGCATTTCACCGTTGGTTACGAGCCTGGTGAAGGAGAGACTTCGCTCTTCGGCGGCAACTCCAACTGGCGTGGTCCGATCTGGTTCCCGATCAACTTCCTGCTGGTCGAGTCGCTCGAGAAGTTCCATCACTATTACGGTGACGAGTTCCGCATCGAAGCGCCGGTTGGAAGCGGACGGGAGGTCTCACTGCTCGGCGCTGCTGATCTGCTGCGTGAACGGCTGTCGAGTCTGTTTCTGCGCGACGCCGCAGGACGCCGCCCCGTGTTCGGGAGCAACGCGAAGCTCCAGAGTGACCCGCACTTCCGTGATCTCATCCCCTTCTTTGAATACTTTCACGGCGAGACCGGCGAGGGACTCGGCGCGCGGGCGCAGACCGGATGGACCGCGCTGGCGGGCAAACTGATGCTGCCGCACGGCAGTGTCGCGGGCGCGGTCACGCCGCACTGAGTTCGCCAGCAGCAGAGCGGTTGATCGTGTTACCATCACCGCCCTTCCGCCGGTGAGGTGGCAGAGCGGTTGAACGCACCAGTCTTGAAAACTGGTAAGGGGCTAAGCCTCTTCAAGGGTTCGAATCCCTTCCTCACCGTTTTTAGCGATCGGGTAGCGCCCTCCGGGCGCACACTCGCTCTGGCGCCGCGGGCTTGGCTCGCACAGCGGCGGCCTGACCCGGAAGATTCTCGAATGATTGCGTCCCGAAACGATCGGCAGCCGATCGTCGACTTTTCGTGCGCAGATGTACGCAGGCCTTACGTATTCTCCGATGCTCCGACTGCGGGACATCCCGCAGTCGGCAAGGATTGAATCGACATCTCGGACCTGCGCTTCAGCAGGTCGAAAGGGGCAAATCTTGCTGACAGTGCCGACGAAAGACGAGTGCGCGCGATCAGCGGAAGCGATTGCAGCGACGGACTGGGGCGCGACTGGCGAGCGCGGTGATCGCTGCCTCGCTTCCAGTCGGAGGTGCCTTCGCGCAGTCCACAATCAGCCATGAACTGATCCGGCTGCCGCCCATCTG
>JAWXBD010000017.1:0-3218 GCA_034439815.1 Phycisphaerae bacterium | reverse complement strand
CATGACAAAAGCGCGGCAGGCACTCGGGCTCCTCGGGGAGCGAATCGCGGCGCGGTGGTTGCGCCGCGACGGCTGGGACATCGTGGCGCACCGCTTCCGCAGCGGGCATCGGGACGTGGATCTCATCGTGCGCCAAGGGCCGCTGGTGGCCTTCGTGGAGGTCAAGGCGAGGCGTGGGGAGGCCTTCGGGTCTCCGGTCGATGCGGTGCATGCTCGCAAGCGACGGGAACTGTCGCGATCGGCTCAGGTGTGGGTCGACCGGCATGGTGAACCGGGCAGTCAGTACCGGTTCGATGTGATCGGCGTGCTGGTGGATGGCGAGCGCGTCCGCATCCGCCATGTGCCCGACGCGTTCTCGCTTGTCAGTGGATAGGGCAGTATTGTGGATAACTCGGGGGTTGTCCACGGAAGGAATCTTTCGTACTTTGTTCGGGTCTTGGCCGAGTTCTGGCGCGCGGTAGATTCCGCCTTGCCAGGGCGTGGCACCTTACCATCAACATGGGTGGAATCATGGCCGTCACCACAACGCACGACGACAAGCGCAAAGCCCTGGCGCTCGCAATTGCGCAGATCGAAAAGTCGTATGGCAAAGGTTCGATCATGCGTCTTGGCACCGACTCCAAAGTGCGCGTCGAGTGCATTCCAACCGGCGCGATCAATCTCGACGCCGCGATCGGTATTGGCGGGATTCCGCGCGGCCGCGTGACGGAGATCTACGGTCCGGAATCAAGCGGTAAAACCACGCTCTGTTTGCACGTGGTCGCCAACGCGCAGAAGGCTGGCGGCGTGGCGGCTTTCATCGATGCGGAGCACGCGCTCGATACCGAATACGCGAAAAAGCTCGGTGTTGACATCGAAAATTTGTTGATTTCGCAGCCGGACACGGGTGAGCAGGCGCTGGAGATCTGCGAAGTGCTGGTGCGCTCGGGTGCTGTTGATGTGATCATCATCGATTCGGTGGCGGCGCTCGTGCCCAAGGCCGAAATCGAAGGTGACATGGGCGACATGCAGATGGGTCTGCAAGCGCGCCTGATGAGTCAGGCGCTGCGCAAGCTCACCGGTGCCATCGCCCGATCCAAGACATCGGTGGTGTTCATCAATCAGCTCCGCGAGAAGATCGGCGTCATGTTCGGCAGTCCCGAAACCACTACGGGCGGCAAGGCGCTCAAGTTCTACTCGTCGGTTCGCCTCGACATTCGCCGCATCGGTCCGGTCAAGGACAAGGATGAAGTCGTGGGGTCGCATGTTCGCGTCAAGGTCGTCAAGAACAAGGTCGCGCCGCCGTTCAAGCAAGCCGAGTTCGACATCATGTACGCCGAGGGCATCTCGCACGTCTCGTTGCTCGTCGACATCGGCTCCGAAGCGGGCATCATCGAGAAGTCGGGTGCGTGGTACAGCTATGGCAGTCAGCGCATCGGGCAGGGTCGTGAGAACGCCAAGTTGTTCCTGAAGGACAATCCGGTGCTCATGGCCGAGATCGAGGAGAAGGTGAAGGTGGTGTTAGGGGTGAAGGCTGGTCAGCCCGAGGAGCCGCCGGCTCCCGAGGTCGAGGAATAAGGCGAGCCTGCGCGCTTCATGCGCGACTCGTGGAAGAAACGAGGGCCGAGGGGTCGCTCGCGGTGTGAAGTGGTGCCCGGATCACCACGGCTCATTGTGAGTAGCCCCTCGGCTCTTTTTCCGTCCGGGACCCCCGGAATCGTGGAACGGGTGGCCGAGCACGCGCGCAAGCCCGGCCGGTATCGCGTGCGACTGGTCGACGGCCGGCAGTGGCTCGTCGACGCGGATGCCGTCACGTCGACCGCCGCGTTCAAGGAGGGCGTAGAGCTCGACGAGGCCGCCGTGCTGCGCCTGGAAGACTCGCACCGATTCACGGGGTGCTTCGATCGCGCCCTTGGCATGCTCGCGCGGGCGCGTCGCACGCGGCGTGAGCTGGAACAGCGGTTGCGCAAGGCGGAACAAGACCCGCGGTTCGTAGCGCAAGCAATCATTCGCCTCGAGCAGCTCGGACTGCTCAACGACGAAGATGTGGCGCGCGCCGAGGCCGCCTCGCGATTCCGTCGAGGGGAAGGCGCCGGCCGGATTCGTCAATCGCTCATGCGAAAAGGCGTCAGCGGCGCGATCGTTGACGCCGCCGTTCGGGACGTCGCGCAGGAAGAGCAGATCGACGACGAGGCGCTCTGCCGTTCCGCCGGAGAGAAACGCATGCGTTCGCTGGCCTCGCATCCCGCGGATGTGCAGCGTCGCCGGCTCACGGGCTTCCTGCTGCGACGCGGTTTTCCCAGCCGGATCGTCGGAGATGTTGTGCGAGCCCTCGTTCCGCGAAATCGCCGCGGTGACGAGTAACATTGTGTGGCCGGACGGGCATATATTTCATTGCTATGCTCTCGACTGAGATCCGCTCCCGTTTCCTCGCGTTCTTCGAACGCCATGGCCACGTCATCCGACCGTCGGCCTCCCTCGTGCCCGGCGACGACCCCACGCTGCTCTTCACGAACGCCGGCATGGTGCCGTTCAAGAAGGTCTTTCTCGGACTCGAGGATCCGACCTTCGGACGACGCGCAACCACGTCGCAGAAGTGTGTGCGCGCCGGTGGCAAGCACAACGACCTCGAGCAGGTTGGCCACACCGCGCGCCATCACACATTCTTCGAGATGCTGGGCAACTTTTCGTTCGGCGATTATTTCAAGCGCGATGCGATCAAGTTTGCCTGGCAGTTCGTCACGGAAGAGCTGGGACTGCCGCCCGAGCACCTGCGCGTCACCGTGTTCTACGAAGACGATGAAGCGCGCCAGTTGTGGCGCGAGATCTCCGGACTGCCGGAGTCGCGCATTTACGGACTCGGCCACAAGGACAACTTCTGGCAGATGGCCGACACCGGTCCGTGCGGCCCGTGCTCGGAGATCTACGTCGACCTCGCCGCGATGGCCCGTGACTGGGCGGTGCCGCAGGGCGCCGAAGGCGAATGGACGCGTACGGACGTCAGTGACTTCTCGCAGGACGATTTTGTGAAAGGCGCCGAGGCCGGCCGATTCCTCGAGATCTGGAACTTGGTGTTCATGCAGTTCGACCGGCAGGCCGACGGCACACTCGTACCCTTGCCCAAGCCGAGCGTCGATACCGGCGCGGGTCTCGAGCGTATCGCCGCAGTGAAGCAGGGGGTGACGAACAACTTTCACACCGATCTGTTTCTGCCGTACATCGCGAAGGTCGAAGAGATT
>JAWXBD010000016.1:0-10863 GCA_034439815.1 Phycisphaerae bacterium | reverse complement strand
CCCCGTCACGCCCCGCTATCCCCCGCTGCGACCCGCCGCGCCGCACCGCACATCATCAGCACGATTCCTCCCTATCCATTAGTCGCCCACCAGCCGATCGAGGGCGCTCGCTCTCATTTCATAACTCAAGCCCGTGGTGACCCCCTGAAATAGTCCGAGCTGCCGCACGCCGCAACCCATTGCCAACAGCTTCGGAATGACGGCCTCGGCGTGCTTCGCCGAGCCGCAGCTGAGATCGACGTGACGTGGGAGACGCACCGGGTTCTCCGGCGCTGCACGCGTCGATCCTAGTTTTCGCGACGCCGGATCGACCAGCTGTCCGCAGCGGATCCAGTGGTCCACGCGTGCCGCAGCCCGTTGCAGGGCAGTGATGACTACGTCGATATCACGCAGGGGCGATCCGTCCATCGCAATCACGCTGGGTTGAGCAACGAGCGACGCGACGATGGAACCGGATCGCAGTCCGCCCGGAGCGATCGGCGTCCCGTTCGAACGGGCCGTCGCGCGAAACTCGCGGCCCATGCAGGGGTCAAGGGATTGGTGTGAGAGTTCCCATCGCTCATAGAACTGGTCCCATGCGGATGCGAACGGATCGAACTCCACGCCAATCGGACCGGGAAACTCTTCGATGGAGACGGGCGCGAGGTGTGCGTTGGCTGAGTGTGCTGGATGTGTTTGCATGACGCGGCCGAAACTACCGCGCGGATTTGGTGGTCTCCCAGTTTGCCGCAGATCTTCTTGCAGAAAGTTGCAAGTGTGTCGCTCATCCTTCCGTTGCCGCAACCGGGCACTTCACCCCGTATTCTCGTCAAGATCATGAACCCAGAACTGCTTTCGCTTCTCGAACGCTTGCGCAAGATTCAGGCTTTGTATGACGCGCCGGGTACGCCTGGTGAGCAGGCCGCCGCGGCCGCGGCTGCTGAGCGGCTGCGCGAGCGCGTTCGGGATGTGACGTCTGCGTCCCGGCCGAGTGCGACGAGCGAACGCGAGATCGAGTTTCGCGTGTCCCTCGAAGACGCGTGGTCGCGCAAACTCTTTCTCGCAATCGCGCGGCATCATCGTGCAGCCCCGTTTCGGTATCGGGGGCAGCGTCGCACGACGGTCATGGTCAAGGTGACCGAGACGCACTTCTACAACACGATCATTCCGCACTTTCATGCCGCGGAAGATGTTCTCCGCGAGCACTTCGACAAGATCACCGCGCAGGTGATCAAGGATTGCCTGCACGAGTCGGACGACGAGGCGGTCGAGAAGCCGCAGCCCAAGGCAATCTCAGCGGGGGATTGAGGAGGCGGGTTCTGTCCACCACGGCGCCGAGGCTGTCGTCATGGAGGGCGAAGCATCCTGCATTGAGCGGTCTGCACAGCAGTGGCGCGCACGCTGCCCCGCAGAGCATCGACCGTGAGTCGTCAACGCTAGAACCCGATCCGCGCCATCCACTCGGTCATCGTTGGTGTCGTCGTGGCGGCGCTGCTCGCCACGATCGCCGCACGCGGCTGGGCAAAGGCGACGCTGCGTTCGACATTGGTGATGCATCGATATTGGCCGGTCTTGTGATCGGGATGGCGGCTTCGTGGCGGCACGAACTCCTACGCCACCGTTGCGGTTCCGCGCCCGCTGTATATCTCCGCGATCCACGCAATGTGATCGGCGTCGACCGACAGCGTCGCATCGGACCGATAGGCGATCTGCCCCCAGATGGAGTGGGACGACCCGTTGAATGGATCGGCCATCGCCGCCAATATGAACGCGACAACGAGATTGACGAGCAGTCCGATTGCGAGCGAGATCGCGATGCGGCGCACGACATCGGGTGGAACGCTGTCGCGAAAGATGTTCACACCGGTCGGGATATCAAGCGAGATGTTCGGTCGCGACGTTCCCCCATTTCTTCGTGAGGTACTCTGCGACGATGCGCCGATGGCAGTTGTGCGGTTTGTCCTCGCTGCAGAGAAGGCAGCCTTGATCGATCACGTCGCGCGCGATGGACTGGTCAATGCGCCGCTTTTCCATGAGTGAAAGGAACTCATGTTCGAACACTTCCCAACTGCCGCCGTGTTTCTTGTAGGCGTCGAAAACATCCGCGGTGGGCGCGAGCTCGGGAAGGTGGACGTAGCCGATGTCGCAGATTTCGCGCAGGAAATAGATCAGGTCATCGCGTTTGGAGAAGCCAGCGAGCTGTGACGTGTTGTTCAGCCGCACGTCGACGACGCGCCTGACGCCCGCCGCGCGGAGGGCGGCGAAGAAGCGCTCGGCGGGTTTGTTGGTAAAGCCGATCGTGAGCAGACGCGTCTGCGGCGTTCGCAGAGATTTTGCAGACCGCTTGCCGACATTTCTGGGAGCAGGTTTCGGAGGTTCCTTCGAGGACTTTGGGGTTGACGGCTTCGCAATTGGTTTGCGAGGAGACTTTGGGGGGAGCGCTTGTGCCGAAGATTTCATAGCGCGGCCAACGCTACCGCGCGAATTTTGAGCTCTCCGATTTTGCCGTGAATTTTTCCGCAGATTCAGCGGCGCCGATGTCGACTGCGACAATTCGATCGGTGCGTCCGATCGAGTCGAACTTCTCGGCGCGCGGGGTCCATGTTCCTGACAACCAATCGATTGGCTCCGGCACAAGATTCGCCAGGTACGCGCCAGCCCTGCCATGTGAGCCAACCGAGCGATCCGAAGATGATCGTGGAGCCGAAGTCACGCCCTGCTCCATCAGGATCCAGATGGTGTGGTCATGCGAGCTCCATGCGCCCACCGTATCGAGCAATGAGCCCGAGCGCGGGGACCGAGATCTCGACCTGTACAACCCACGAAGTATCGGTGTCGGCCGATGCAACTGCTCTCACCGTCGGAGCGAAGGCGCGCGGCAGCGGAATTCCGGCGAATACAACCTGCTGCTGCCGGTAGCGAGGTTGTCCTTTCTCGACATCGAGCGCGAACGCGAAGCGCATCATGCCGACGCGCTCGAATGAGCGCTGCGCCCGTGTGAACTGCGTGGTGTGAAAGGCGCGGGTGCCAATCGTTCGGCGCCACTCTTGTGTCGCGCCATTCATTGACACGATCAATGTCACCGGCACGTTGGATTCCGCGCGCGGGAAACCCATCGCGCGAGCGATCAATCGATCGAGGAACCCTGCCGCTATGGCGACATCAAATGTTCCGCGCGCAGCGCCGCCATGCACATGAATCGTCCGCAGCGCCGCTCCGAGTCATCAAAGGCTATCCGCTTCACGCCGCGAGCAGCAGCGCCACGCCACCGGTGGCGACTATGCCATCGCCATCAAGATCGGCGACGGTCGACTGTCCCGCCGCGCCGACGCCGACGAACGTCGCCTGGGTCACAAATGTCACAGCGATCAAGAAGCGCGAAGTCACCGTCGCCGCGCCCGGTCCTTCGAATCGTCGATGTCTGCGGGGCGAACGATGCATTCACTGTCGTACCCAAGACGCGGTCGCGCACAAGCTCCAACATCCCCCAACACAAAACCCCCGCGAAGCAGTGTGCTTCGCGGGGGTTGGTGTTGCATGTGCCGCCTTGGAATCGGCGTCAATGAGCGATACTGGATTCGAACCAGTGACTTCACGCGTGTGATGCGTGCGCTCTAGCCAGCTGAGCTAATCGCCCGAAATTCCTTCGCCCGTTTCCGCAGCGGGCGGGGGAGTATACCGAACCGCCTCCGCTTTCCGCTTTCCGCTCCCGCCGCTTACCGCTTTACCTCTGCACGCTTGGCGTCGATGTCCTGCATCGCATCAGTCGTATGCCGATCCGCGAGCTGCTGGGGCGAGCGCTCCGGTCGACTCGACTCTGTTTCCACGTCGTCGGTCACGCCCTTCAGCCCCTTCTTGAACTCGACAATTCCTTGGCCGAGCGATCGGCCGACCTCGGGGAGGCGGCGACCGAAAAGGAGCAACCCAAACCCCAGGATGATGATCCATTCCCACCCGCCGGGGATGCCGAAGACGGCCAAGGTCGGAACCGCATGAGAGGTCAATGGAAACATCGGAGGTCCTTCCGGAGGAGTCGGTCGCCTGAGCGCGGACCCTGAACACGGGCTGGCATCGCTTGAACCTGCGAGTATACCGGCCCGGTCCGCTCGGGGACCGGCACAATCCCTCGACAGGAGCGGGCCCAGTCGCTGGGTTCGTCAGTCGCGCGATCGATTGCCGTCCGTCTTCTGGGCTGCGTCGACAGAATCGGCCGATGCACGTCCCTGCAGACCACTTCCAATTCTCGGACGGAGCTACCTTTTCAGCCATGACACGTGCGCACGCCTCCCTTCGCCGATTTGCTAACGCCCTGATCTCGCTTGCCGTGGTGCTTCCCGCCGCGCTCACCGGTTGCAAGACCGCGCCGGTCGTGGAACCAGCGAAGCCGGACCCCTGGGCGGAGACGTTCGGACCCGCGCTCATCAGGCTTGGGCCGAATGATCCGAAGCCGGATCTCGCCGCGGCGTACGCAAACCGCGACGTCTTTCTCGAGCAGGCAGTCGATCGCAGCCTGCAGTGGTTCGCATCACCCTCGAGTCAGCAGTTCTTTCCGTTCCTGAATCAGTCGACGACGGATGTCGTCGCGACCCATGAACAGGCCGCTGCGAGCGTCGTCGCGTTCAAGGAAGCACTGACGACGGCCCAGAGTGCAGAGGACTTCCGCGGCAAGGTCGATCAGATGTTCGACATCTGGCAATCCGTCGGCTACGACGCTGATCGCAATGTGCTCTTCACCGGCTACTACTCGCCCGAGTTCAAGGGCACCAGGACGCGCACTGCGCAATACCAGTATCCGCTCTACCGCCGTCCTGCCGATCTGATGACCGATCCAGTCAGCGGTGAGCCGCTCGGCCGACGCATGCCCGACGGATCGATGGGAAGCTGGCCCGGGCGCGGCGAGATCGAGTCGAGCGGCATGTTCGCGGGCACCGAGCTGGTGTGGGTCGAGTCGAAGCTCGACGCGTACATCATCCAAGTGAACGGCAGCGCGAAGATTTTCCTCCCTGACAACACGATTATGTATATCGGCTATGCGGGCAAGACCGAGCGGCCGTACTACGGCCTGGGCAAGGCCATGGTCGAAGCCGGCATGATTCCGAAGGAGAAGCTCTCGCTCCGGGCGATCCGCGACTACCACAAGACCGATCCGACGACGGTGGAGGAGATGATGAAGCTGAACGAGAGCTACGTCTTCTTCACAGATTACGACGGCAAGTCATGGCCCGCCGGCTCGCTCGGCGTAAAGGTGCATGAGAAGTCGACGCTCGCGACGGACAAGAAGATCTTTCCACGCGGCGGGGTTGTGCTGGTCAACACGGTCTCGCCGACCATCGCGCGAGGACCGCAGACATTCCTGCGATTTCTGATGGACCAGGACACCGGCGGCGCGATTCGCGCTGCGGGCCGCGCCGACATCTACATGGGCACGGGCGTCGCCGCCGAAATGCTCGCGGGCGGCCAGTTCAACGACGGCACGCTGTTCTACTTCATCCTGAAGCCGGAGTACGCCTCGCAGTATCCGCTTCCCGTCCGTCCAAGCCGATCGGGACGATCGGGCCCGGGCGGCGCGAGTTCGGGCCTGCGTCAGCCGACGGGATGAGCGCCTGCAATTAGCGCCGGATATCGCTCCCCGGGCTTGATGGCAACGGTACGGTGTTCATTGGAGTCTCGATAACGCTCGTCGACCACACGCGTTGGCCATCGAAGTGCATCGTCGAGAACTGCGCTGGCCATGCGCGCGGACGGCTGAGCGCCCGCCCGTTCTGCTGGTTGCACGCATCCAGGAAGCGCTGCTCGTCCGCGCTGATCGACCACGTTGCGGCGACACACCCGACGATGAACGCGGCGCTGCCGACGAGCGCGAAGCGGCGCAGTGCGGACGCTCCGAGCTGCCACGGTTCGGGAAGGCGCTGATCGGCGCCGCATTCAGCACATCGCTTGTTCGCCGCGGCGCCGTCCGTCCAGTCGACCGAGAGCTTGTATCCGCACATCGGGCACAGGCCGCGTGCATAGCGCCACGCTGGGCGTCGATGCAGATACCAGAGCTCGAGCGCCTCGGTGAGCGGCGCGAGCCAGACGATGAATCCTGCCATCACGAGCGTCGCGCCAAGACAACGAACTGCGACTGAAAGAGAAAAGCCGATTCCACTAACGAGTCCGCGGGCGCTACAGAAAACGATAAAGAAGTAGAACGCGAGCAGCAGACCAAATGCAGCGAGATAGCCGACGAGGAGAGTCAGCGGGACGCCAGTCGCCTCGTTCTCCGGAGTTTGTTCCACAGTTTGAAGCGCACGCTCGTCCACGGGATGGAATACTACGAGTCTCTCGCGAACGGGCTCCCGCGCACCGACCCGTGCTCCCTGCGGGGGAGTGGGGATCATCCGAACGATCGATGGAGTCTCGCCTGATGACGACTGCGACGAAGGACTCGCTCTCTGCCGTTCCCCCAAACCGAGCGTCCGCGGACGGCGCCGGGCTGGCGATTGACGTGCGTCATGCCAGCAAGACGTATCGGCGCAAGGTGCAGGCGCTGCGCGATGTGTCGCTCCAGGTTGCGCCGGGCGAGATTTTCGGATTGCTTGGTCCAAACGGCGCCGGCAAGAGCACGCTCGTCAAGATTCTGATGACGGTGATCCGGCCGACGCGCGTCGAGGGATCGATGCTCGGTCGCCCCATCGGCCACAAACCGACGCTCCGCGACGTCGGCTATCTCCCCGAGCATCTGCGTTTTCCTCCGTACCTGAACGGCGGGCAGGCGATTGATTATTTCGGAGCGCTGAGCTTTGTGCCGCGGGCGACGCGGCGCAGCCGTGCGGCGGAGTTGCTCGCGCTCGTCGGCATGGCGCCGTGGGTGACGCACAAAATATCGACCTATTCGAAGGGCATGCGGCAGCGGCTCGGACTTGCGGTGGCGCTCATTGCTGATCCGAAGATCATCGTGCTCGATGAACCGACCGATGGCGTCGATCCCGTCGGTCGCAAGGAGATCCGTGATGTGCTGCTCGAGTTGCGGCAGCGCGGCAAGACCGTCTTCGTAAACAGCCACTTGCTCGGCGAACTCGAAATGGTCTGCGATCGCGTCGCGATCATGAGCAAGGGGACGGTCATTCGTCAGGGGACGATCCGGGACTTGACCGAGCGGACGCGTCGCTATGAATTCCTTGTTGGTGGCACCGTTCCCGACAGCGCCGACGCGCGAGAGCTGCTCGCGCGCTTCGATGCGCGGATCGAACCCCGGCCGCAGGAACAGGCAACATTCGTCGAACTCAACACGTCCGATCCCGACGCCGTGCAGCCCTTCATTGATCTCTGTCGATCGACAGGTGTGACGATCATCTCAGCGCGACCTGTTCGGCAATCGCTTGAGGACTTCTTTATGGCCACGATCAAGGACGAGGGCGACAAAACACCCGGCGCGACGATGGGACCGCAAACAACCCCGATGCTTGCTCCCGCGCAATCCAAGGGAGCGCTCTGAGTGCAAACGTTCGCGCTGCTGCTTGATTCGTGGCGTCTGCTGTTGAGCCGCAGGCTCTTCTGGCTCACGCTCGCACTGAATGTGATCGTGGTGCTGCTGTACGGATCCATCGCGATCACGGACAGCGGCTTCTCGCTTTTCTACGGTTTATGGGAGATCGAGAACGAGCAGTACCGGGCATCGACCGGACTCGCGCGGACAGTGCTGCTGCCGATCGTCAGCTATTGGATGATCTCCTACTGGCTCGCATGGTTCGCGACCGGCCTGGGACTCATCAGCACCGCATCGATCATTCCAGACTTTCTTGCCGAAGGCGCCATCGACATGGTGCTCGCGAAACCGATTTCGAGAACGAAGGCGTTCTTCGTCAAGTATCTGGGCGGTCTCCTCTTCGTGCTACTTCAAGTGACGGTCTTCTGCACTGGATCGTTTCTCGTCAACCTGATTCGGCTGGGTGAGTGGCAGTGGATGCTGTTCGCAGCGATTCCGGTCGTGACGCTGTTCTTCTCGTACATGTTCGCCGTGAGTGTGTTTTTCGGAGTCGTCACGCGCTCCTCGATCGCAGCGATCCTTGCCGCGGCAGTCTTCTGGTTCGTTCTTTTTATCGCGCAGGGGGCAGAGTCGATCTCACACATGATCAGCGCAGCGATTTCGATTCAGACAGAAGCGGTGGAGAAGCGCGATGCCGCCGATCAAGAGAAGTTTGCGGCGATGAAGGCGGACGGTCTTACGAGCGACGACAACAGTTTTGAGCGACTGCGCGGCGAAATCGAAGCGCGTGCTCCGCAGCTCACGGACCTGCGCCGCCAGCGCGATCTCGCCGCTGCATGGCACAACGGTTTCTACATCGCGGTCACGGTGCTGCCGAAGACGAAGGCGACGATCGCACTGATCGACCGCTGGTTCGCGCCACCGACCGGAGGGCCCACGTCCCTGCAGGAACTGTTCGTGGCCAACGCTTCGCGCAACCGGCCGCCGCGGCCCGATCGACCCGGCCGGGCTCCTGGCGGTTCCGCCGGCGAAATGGAGATGGAACCCGGCCAAGTCGAGGCCCGCGTACTTCGCGATGAAAGCGAGCGCTCGCTCACCTGGGTCATTGGTACCAGCATCGCATTCGAACTCGTCGTGCTCGGCGGCGCGCTGTGGATCTTCCGACGGCGCGACTTCTGATTCGTCGCATCACGCTCCGAGCTCACGGCCGCGGCGCGCTGCGGCGGCGAGCGCATCGCGCATGATCTCGCGGAACTTCCTGTCTTCGAACACGGCGATCGCCGCAGCCGTCGTTCCGCCCTTGCTCGTGACGGCGGCCCGCAGATCGGCCGCGTTGACCGTGGTGTCTTGCAGCATCGCCGCGGCGCCGACGATCGTCTGACGCACGAGCTGTCGCGCCGTCGCGTGATCGAAGCCCAACGCAATGGCCGCTTCTTCCCACGCTTCCGCAACCAGGAAGAGATACGCGGGGCCTGACCCGCTCGTCGACGTGACTGCATCGAGCATGCGTTCGTCGACGCGCACGGTCTGACCGACGGCGCTGAAGAGTGCAGTAGCGAGCGCATCATCGCCCGGGCGCGCGCCATCCGAAAGCGCGATTGCTGTCATGCCGCGACCGATGCGACACGGTGTGTTCGGCATCGCGCGCACAACTGCGTGCGCGAGAGAACCGCCGACCATCGAACGGATCCTGGCACCGGACAAGCCCGCCATGATCGAGATAAAGGTGGTGCGGCGTTTGAGCGCGCCGAGTTCGCGGCCGATGTCGGGAAACGATTGCGGTTTGACTGCGAGCAGAATCTCAGGCGCCTGCAATGCAAGGCTCAGTTCATCACTCGCTTGGCAACCGAGCCGCCGAGCTGCATCAAGTTTCGCAGGATCACTCTCGACCACCGCGATGTCGGCCGGGACGAGCAGGCCAGCGCGCAGCGCTCCGGCAACAACCGCCTCGCCCATATTGCCGAATCCGACGACAGCAAGGCGGATGCACGTGGACATGCTGCAAAGAGTACAGCTCCGTTCCGTAGTCGCTCGCCCGCAGGCCAATCCTTATACTCCGCTGCCATGCTTCGACCCGGCCACAGCGCGACCTATGTGCTCGATTTCGAGCAGCCGGTCGTTGAGATCGAACGACAGATCGACACCCTGAGCGAAGGCCCGACCGCGGCGCAGTTCGCGGCGGAGATCACCAAGCTCGAAGAGACGCGCCGCAGCCTGCTCACTAAAACGTACGCGGCGTTGACGCCGTGGCAGACGGTGCGTGTCGCGCGCCACCCGCATCGGCCTCAGACGAGCGACTACATCCAGCTCCTGTGCCGGGACTTCTGCGAGCTGCACGGCGATCGGCGGTTCGGCGACGATCCCGCGATCATCACCGGCTTTGCCCGCATCGGGTCGATGAAGGCACTCATCGTCGGCCAGCAGAAGGGCAAGACGGTCGCGGAGAAAGTCGCGTGTCACTTCGGCTGCGCGCATCCCGAGGGCTATCGCAAGGCGCTGCTGAAGATGAAGCTCGCCGAGAAGTTCGGTCTGCCGATTGTCACCCTCGTTGATACGCCGGGCGCCTATCCCGGCGTCGGAAGCGAGCAGCGCGGACAGGCCCAAGCCATCGCCGAGAATCTGTTTGAGATGAGCCGGCTTCGGACGCCGATCGTGACGGTGGTCATCGGCGAGGGCGGCTCTGGCGGCGCGCTGGGGATCGCCGTCGCTGACCGCGTGGCGATGCTGCAGCACGCGTGGTACTCAGTGATCAGTCCGGAAGGCTGCGCGGCGATCCTTTGGAAAGAGGCCAACGAGAACACGAACAACCGCGCGGCTGAAGCGCTGGCGCTCACCGCGCCGCGAAATCTCGAGAACGGCCTGATCGACGACGTGATTCCGGAGCCGGAGGGCGGTGCCCATCGCGATCCGAAGGCGACGGCCGAGCGCGTGCAGGCATGGATTCTCGATCGCCTGCGCGACCTGCAGCGCATCAATCCCGACACGCTCGTCCGCCAGCGGTACGAGAAGTTCCGGGCCATGGGATCGTTCAGCCTGAAGCTTCCGACGGCCTGAGACGACTGCCGCGCGCTCCCGTCACGTTCGCGACGTGACATCGATGAACGCTCCACGTCCGGTGACAGAACCCCATCCTTTTGACGGAATGGGCAAACAAGGCTATCCTGCCGCACCTTTTCTCTCGTTTTTTTATGCGGCTTTCGCTACCCGCGGGGTGAGCGACGGGCCCTTCCGAGAGCAATGTACGGTGAGAGGGCGATCGCAAGTGGCCAAGAGCCCCTCGAGCTCGAAGATGGGAACTGCCAAGTCCGGAGCCGCAAACCGCAACAAAGCTGCGACGGGCGGCTCGCGCGGCGTGCCAGCCAAAGCTGGGGCCAAAGCTGGGGCCAAAGCTGCTGCGAAAGCTGCTGCGAAAGCTG
>JAWXBD010000015.1:0-7134 GCA_034439815.1 Phycisphaerae bacterium | reverse complement strand
TCGCGTACTTCTCGAATCCCGTCAGCGTCTGTTGCTTCATCGCGTCACTCATATCAGTGTCTGTGCAGAATCAGACCATGCCGGTAAATCAGAGTTTCCTTAGCGACTTCCCGCGCTTGCGCTGTGCCGCCAGCTCAGGGGCGATCTCTAGTGCGTAGAAATCGGCGAGCCGGCTGCGATCGTTCGGCGTGCGATCGGCGCGGGGCGTGACGATGATTTTATCGATCTCGCGGAAATCGAAGCCAGTCTGATCGCTGAGGTAGGTCGCAGTGTCGAATCCCGGGTTCTCGATTCGGAACGTGCGGTGTTCCTGTTGCCATTTGTCGCGAGAGGCGACGACATCTGGCCGCTCGCGCGCAGCGAGCAGACCAACGCGCAGCGCATCGCGCTCCGCTACCATTCGCTGACCCCGCGCAGCGGTCGTCTCGGCGAACCGATAATGAACTGGCCACTCGAGCGCCCTGCCCTTGGGCACGCCGGACACCGTGGGCCGATTGCCCTTGTTGTCGGCGTCTTCGGTGTTGTTGAAAAACGCCATCAGCCGATAGAAGTCGGTCTGGCGGAACGGATCGTAGGTGAGGCTGTGGCATCGCGCGCAGGAAATTGTTTGCGCCTGCCATACTTCCCACGTATTCGCGACAGGGTCCATCACCGCTTCGATGCGGAATTCCTCCTCGTCGTTACGCGTGGGCGTATTACGGTGATAGGCCGTCGCGATGAGTTGATCCACCGTCGGATCGGGTATGAGGTCGCCCGCCAGTTGCTCGATCGTAAACCGATCGAAGGGAAGGTCGCGGTTGAGTGCGCGTATCACCCAGTCGCGGTACTCCCAGATCGTGCGCTCAATGTTGTCTTCGTAGCCGAGCGAGTCCGCGTAGCGCGCGAGATCCAGCCAGAAACTCGCCCATCGCTCGCCGTACTGGGGCGCGGCGAGCAGGCGGTCCACTTCGCGAAGGTAGTTGTCCTGGCTCGGCTCGGCGCAGAACCGCTGTACATCGTCGAACGCGGCTGGCAGGCCGGTTAGATCCAAGCTCACGCGCCGGAGGAGCCGCGCGCAATCTGCGCGCGGCGACGTAACGCGCGCGCTCTGCTCGAGACGCGCAAGGACGAACGCATCGATCGGATTGTTGACCCAGCCCTTCCTCTGCGGCTTCGGGACCGTCACTTCGGAGGGAGGCACGTAAGCCCAGTAGTTCTGCCACACCGCACCTTCTTCTATCCACCGCCGAAAGAGCGATTGCTCCTGATCGGAGAGCGTGACGCCCCGCTTAGGCATGTGCTCGACATGTTCGGCCGGCAGCGTTACGCGGCGGATTAGCTCACTTTTCGCGGGAGAGCCGGGAACGATGGCCAGACGGCCGGACTGGCCCGGCTTCAGCGCATCCTCGCGAAACAGCATACTGAATCCGCCGGCCTGCCGGACGCCGCCGTGGCAACCAATGCAGCTGCGATTGACGATCGGACGGATGTCACGGTTGAAATCGACCCGGACCGGCGCTCGAGCGTCCTGACGGAGCCAAACTGCGGGAACAACGACCGCCATTGCTAGAGCAACTATGAGTAGCCAGCGCACGCGACCTGCCAATCACCGGAGGGCTTGAATTGCTTTTATGGTAACGTCACCATTGCGAAATGCGAGCCTTACTTTGGACGCCGGTAGACGACAGAGCGGGCGCGCGTTCGCGTGGCAGCCGCTTCGCTCACTCCGTGCTCGGAATTCTATCGATGATTGTTCTTACTGCGTGCAACCGCTCGGCGCCTGTCGGGGGCGAGGCCCTGCTGTGGGTGCAGCCCATGCGCGATCACCCTGTGCACAAACTGATGCAGGCTGGCTTTCTGGACCGCTGCCGCGAGCTGAAGGTACATTGCGATGTCGTCGGCAATCCAAGCGCCACCGCCTTCGACATCGCCGCAACCATTCCGCTCGCCGATGCCGCGCTTGCACGACGGCGACATAGCGCGGTCATGGTCTACGCCGTGGATCCTGCGCTAAATCCGTATGTAGCGCGGCTGGCGCGCGATGGCTATCCGGTCATGATCGTGCATCTGCTTCCGGCGCCGGACGAAATTCCGGGACTGAAGGCTGCCATCGGCCAGGACATTCGCACGACTGCAGCGGATGCTGCAGTAGCGATGGGCACACGCCTGCGCGGCCAGGGCGCAATTGCGGTCACGCAGGGCAGCTACAACCGCACTGAAAACGAGATGGCTCAGGTGTTCGCCGCAACCCTCGCGAAGTGCTTTCCGCAGATCAGGCTCCTAGCCCCGCAGCTGGAGGGCTTCGAACCCACGGCGGCCCGAGCGAGGGCGCTCGGGATCTTGCAGAGCAATCCGCAACTCGCGGGAGCCTTTTCGACCACAGGCGCGGGCGCCGAAACCTGGGCAAACGCGAGCCGCACGGCCAGCCGCAGCGTCACGATCATCGGCATGAGCGCGGTACGACAGAATCTCGACCTCATCAAGTCGGGCGCCGTGTACGCGATCGCTGCGCAGCCTCTGTACGAAGAGAGCGCTGCCGCGGTGGATATCGGCCTGAAACTGGCTCGTGGAGAGCAGGTCGAATTCCGGAACGTGATCCCGACGGCGATTGTCACCGCCGCCGACGTGGCGCCGTATTATGCTCTTCTGGAAAAGGCCGGGCAGTAGGCCGACAGTTATCCGCGCGCCTGGCGCATCACTCACGACCGTCTCTTTCCGACGGGGTCGAATTTAACGCCGACGTGGTCGCGGCCATCGATGTCGCGACAGTTAGTCGTTCAATGGGCGAGACCCCGACGACGCCGTCGCCATCCCAACGAGCCAAGACGTATGCGGCACCGTCCGGCGTGGCGATCGGTCCGCCGTCACGCAGCAACACATATTCATGCTTCACAGCTTCCGCGGCCTCGGCGGTCTCCTGTACCAGCGGCGGTGACGTCTCCGGGCTCATCGCACGACACCCTGCTGCTCGCGCCTTGTCATCGACCAAAGTACGCGATAGATCGCCCCGCCAGTCAATGATTCGGGGACTTTCCTCTCCAATCGGAAACTTGCCGAGCCCATCAGCAGACATCGGTCCGGCACGAAGGCGCGTTTGACCAAGCGAAGTAGTTCCGGCTCGCGTTGCACGTCGTCAAGCGTCAGGGGATCGAGTCGGCAAACAAGTAACTCATAACGTCAGCTAGACACTGATGTACACTTCCACTATCTACCATTTCACATCATTTACATTCAAAATGCTCCGCGGCGCCTCAAGCGCAAGAGCACTGTCGCGCGATGAATGGAGCGCAAAGTCATGCTGGACGTGGAACGCCACCGGGTCATCCTTCGGTTGGTTCAGGAACGCTCGGTCGTCGCGATAGCCACGCTGGTCGAGATCCTGGACGCATCAGAGGCGACCGTGCGACGGGACATCAATACGCTGGCCGAACGGAACCAGGTAAATCGAATCCGCGGGGGCGTCGAGGCGCTGGCACCTCGACACGAGGCCCATCTCGTGGGCATGCCATTCGAGTTGAGCCAGGGAATTGGAGCACCTCAGAAGCGCGCCATCGCCCGCGCCGCAGCGAACCTGATCGGAGATGGCGAGAGCATCATCATCAACGGTGGGACCACAACCTATGCCCTTGTGGAATTCCTGACCAACCGGACGCTCGACATTCTGACCAACTCGATTCCAATCGTTACCAAGTTGTTGGCAACGAGCCGCAACCGCGTATTGCTCCCCGGTGGCACTGTTTACCGCGAGCAGAACATCGTGTTGAGCCCGTATGACAACGACGCAATCGATCACTTCTGGGGCCAGAAGCTGCTCACCGGCTGCTATGGCCTCAATCGATTCGGCATGATGGAAGCCGATCCCCTGGTCGTGCAGGCAGAAATGAAGCTTCTAAGGCGGGCCGAGGAACTCGTCGTCCTGGCCGACAGCCGCAAGCTACGCCAGCGATCCTCGATGATTGTCGCGGATCTCAGCCGCATTTCCACGCTGATCACGGACGACGGCGCGAAGGATGAGGAACTCGAACTCTTTCGGGCGGCTGGCATACGCGTGGTCGTGGCGGAAGTATTATCCGCAGACGACGCGGCGCACGACAACACAAGTCGAGCCAGTGCCACGCGTCTCGGCTAGAGCGAATCGCACGTTATTCCGTTCGCGGCAACAATCCGAGTCAATGCGCTGTGAAGTCCGGCAAATTCGTCGCCGTACTCGACATCGGCAAGACAAATTCGCGTCTGCTGCTGGCGGATTGCGAATCAGGCGCGATTCATTGGCAAGCGCAGCAACCGTCGCATACCCTCGAGATGGCAATCGGCCGTCAGCTCGATGTCGCGGGCGTAGAGCGGTGGCTGGTCGAGGCGCTGGCCAGCGCACCGGATAAACAGCAAATTGGCGCAATCGTGCCAGTGACGCACGGGGCCGCGGCGGTCACCGTAGACATGGCCGGCGAGGTGCTTACAGCATTCGACTACGAAGACCCGCACTTCGACGCCGTACGTGTCGCTTACGAGCACTTGATCGACCCTTATGAGGTTACCGGGTCACCCTCGCTGCCCGCCGGGCTGAATCTCGGCCGACAACTGTTCTATCTCGAAGCGCAGCTGCCCCAGAAGTTTGAGAAGGTTGCTCGTGTCCTGCTCTATCCGCAGTATTGGGCATGGCGACTCTCGGGCGTCATGGCCAGCGAGGTTAGTTCGCTCGGCTGCCACACCCATCTCTGGATTCCTCTGCAGAAATCGTACTCGCTCTTTTCGGACCAACATGGGTGGACGAGCAAGTTCCCACCGCTGCGCTTTGCCGGAGAGACGCTCGGCACGCTCTCGAGTGGCCTAGCCGCGCGAACCGGGCTCGATCGCAGCTGCAGGGTCCTTTGTGGCCTGCACGACTCAAACGCCTCATACCTGTGCCACTCGACCGCGCGTCGCCGCGACAATGGCTTCACAGTCGTCTCGAGCGGAACGTGGACCGTGATAATGGCGCATGGCGTCGATCTCACGCGATTGTCGGCAGATCGGGGCATGCTTGCCAATGTGGATGTTTTCGGGAATCCCGTGGCCACGGCGCGCTTCATGGGCGGGCGCGAATTCGCCGCGATCGCTGGCGAAGCGGAGATCGCTTATGACACATGGCCGGCAGACCTGGCACGAGTTGTCGCCTTCGGTGCGATGGCGCTGCCGAGTCGCGCGCCAACGGACGGACCGTTCATGCACCGTCCCGGTCAGCTCATGGGGGCAGAGGAGCTGTCTGCCGCTGAACGTCGAGTAATGGCAACGATTTATCTTGCGCTCATGACCGATCTGCGGCTCGATGAGCTCGGCACTCAAGGCGATCTGATCATCGATGGGCCGCTCGGAAGGACAGCTGAGTTCGCAGAGCTCATGCTCGCGCTGCGGCCCCAGAACCGCGTCTACCGGACAGGCACGGCAAGCGCTGCGGCAAGCGCCGCCGTGTACCTCGCAACGGGACGCCAAGTGCACAATGAAGTGCCGGTGGCGGCTGGCTGCCTTAAGTCGATCCATTTGAACGATTACCGATCCGAATGGCGCGGGTCGATACAAAGGCCGTTACCGCATGACGCAGCAGACCGCAAAGCTGCTCCAGGGACTCCATGAGTGTCATTTTCATGCAGCACACAATTGCCGAATGATTGGTCGTCCTGCACGACTGAGACCTTGGTGGCGAACTTGAGGCGCCGGCAATGGGCGCATACCCATACGTGAGGTTATCGCGCCCATGACACAAATTCTGAATACCGAAGACCTGCGCAGGCTTGCGCGGCGGCGAGTTCCGCGCGCAATCTTTGACTATGCGGATGGCGGCGCCTACGAGGAACGGACGTTGAATCGCAACGTGGCCGATCTCGACGCGATTCAATTCCGTCAACGGGTGATGGTGGACGTATCGAACGTCACCACAGCAACGACACTCCTAGGCGCCCCCGCGACGATGCCGCTGGCCATCGCACCCACGGGCCTCGCCGGCCTCTTTTGCGCCGATGGCGAGATTCTGGGGGCAAGAGCAGCTGCCGCCTTCGGCGTTCCATTCTGTCTCAGCACGATGTCTATCTGCTCGCTAGAAGATGTACGCAAGGCGACCCGCCAGCCATTCTGGTTCCAGCAGTACTTGATGCGGGATCGGGGCTTCAACCAGGAGTTGATAGATCGGGCCCGAGCGGCCGAATGTTCAGCGCTGGTGCTAACCCTCGACCTTCAGGTGCAGGGCGAGCGAAGGCGTGATGCCAGGAATGGCCTGACGGTACCACCGCGTCTCAACCTACAGAACGCGCTGAACATCGCGTCGAAGCCTGCCTGGGCGCTCTCGGTGCTCCTCGGCAAGCGGCATAGCTTCGGCAATCTGCAAGGCCGAATTGGCAGCAAGAGCGGAATCCGCACACTGGCGGAGTGGATCGCGACCCAGTTCGATCCGTCGGCCACGTGGCGCGACGTTGACTGGGTGCGCAGTCGATGGCCCGGAAAGCTGGTGCTGAAAGGCGTTCTTGATGCGGACGACGCGCGCCTGGCGCTGGCCAGCGGCGCGGATGCAATCGTAGTCTCAAATCATGGCGGCCGACAACTCGACGGCGCGCCCTCCACCATCTCCGTACTCCCGGAAATCGTCGGCGCCATAGAGGGACGCTGCGAAGTGTTGCTCGATGGTGGCATACGCTCGGGGCAAGACGTGCTCAAGGCCCTAGCCCTTGGTGCGCGCGGCTGCTTGATCGGCAAGACATTTCTGTACGCACTTGCCGCCATGGGGGAACAGGGTGTTACGCGAGTGCTGGGAATCATTCGCGATGAGCTGCGAGTATCGCTGGCGCTGACCGGATGTGCGGACGCCACGAAAGTTGACTCTCGGGTCCTTCGCGAATAGAACAAAGATCTGGCGTATGGATTGCGAAGGCAGGACTGCCGGGCCCGTTGAGATCGTGTCGCGGTAGTGCCCGGCGTCGACACCAATGACGAAATGGATAAATGATTTGCGATGCCGGTCGGCGTCAAAGTAAGCGTCTGGCCAAGGCACATGGATTTGCTTGGAGTTGGTAGTCCACTCTCGCGTGCGGCGATTTGCCGGTGTGGTGGAGAGTGGGGATGGATGCACAACAAGCAGCAACGCCGATGACGACGGCGCGCAAGACACGGCGCAAGGTGCGCAAGTTC
>JAWXBD010000014.1:0-3863 GCA_034439815.1 Phycisphaerae bacterium | reverse complement strand
CTTCTCGAATCCCGTCAGCGTCTGTTGCTTCATCGCGTCACTCATATCAGTGTCTGTGCAGAATCAGACCATGCCGGTAAATCAGAGTTTCCCTAAAGGCTCGCAGCCCGAGCTCGCGGAACTGAGCGCGGGCTCCTTCAAGCTCGACATGTACGACTCTGTAGCGCAGAAGTACGCGTTCGGCAGCCTGGTCTTCAACAATTCGAACTCGGCGTTCGAGATGTTCCTTGACGTTTGCCTGCAGACCCACGTGAAGCCGGTGGTCTGCTGCTTCGAATACAGTCATCTCGACAACACTGTGCGCATGTTCAAAAAGGGCCTCATCAAGCCGCCCGTCTTTCTTGATTTCGCTTTTTGCGGTGGGAACGTCACCGGCGGCCTGACGCCGACCATGGAGAACCTGCTCGGTTTCCTGCAGCGCATTCCCCCCGACCTACCACATATCTGGGAATTGCTCACCTTCGGCGTGCACGAGTTCCCGATGGCGTTGTGGGCCGCATCTCTCGGCGGCAACATTCGCCTGGGCCTCGAGGAGTATCACTACGCAGACTTTGGTCATCCGACGACGGCGGATCTCGTCAAAGAGTTCGTGCCACTCGCCGCATCGGTTGGCCGCAAGCCCGCGACCACCGCCGAGACGCGGGAGTATCTCGGGCTCTAGATTCTCGTCAACTATCGTTTGCGACTATGCGGCTCAACACAAGAGGTCAATCGAAACCGTTACGCCAGCGTCAGCATTGCGCTTTCGGCGACCTTCATGTCCTGATGATAGTGGCCGCCGCTCACGCCGATTCCGCCGACGATGCTCTTGCCAATCGTGATGGGGTAGCCGCCGCCGTAAACGACCAGCCGTGGCGTCTTCACGATGCCGTGCAGCAGCGGCGGATCGTTCTTGATGAAATCGAACCAGCCATGGGTCGGAATCCCGAAGGACACGGCTGTGTAAGCCTTGTCCTGCGCCAGTTGCACCCCGAGCAGCGGCGCGCCGTCCATGCGGCTGAATGATTTGAGGATTCCGGACTCATCGACGATAGCGATCGCCATGGGCACGCCGAGATTAAGCGCCGCCTTCTCCGCCGCCTCGATAAGGCTGCGCGCGGTTTCAACTGAGATCGAGGATTTCGATACTACTTTGCTCACATCAATCTCCTTCTGCTGCCCACAAATAATAGGACTGTACGAAGTTTACTCGGTTTTCAGCGATCGCCGCCCATGTGGAGCGAGCAGCGCTCCGACCGCGAGCGCCTGAAGCAGCAGTACTGCGCCGAAGGACCATTTGTAACCGAGTGCCGGGCGCGCTCCCTGTCCGTTGGCATCGAAGGCCTCGATGATAAGTCCCATCAGGTACTGGATGACGAACGTGCCGAGGAAGACTATAAAAGTATTAGCGCTGCCGGCACGCCCCACGTAATCGGCAGAGAAGTGCGCGGCCAGCAATGGATAGACCAGCGCAGTCACGTTGGCGATAAGACCGAATACTATCCAGAGCAAAATTCCTCCCGCGTCCACCTCGAGCAGGATCAGGCCTTGCACGGCAATGAAAATCAGGGAGCCGGCTATCATCGTCGTGAGAAGTGAGATGCCGCGCCTTAAGAGCGCCTGCGCGACCACGCCCGTCAATAGAAATCCCGCCGTCATTCCAGCCGTCAGCGCAAACAAACGCAACGTCACTTCGCGCCGATCCAAACCGTTGACCTGGCTCAGCCACGGCCCGGCCCACAGCGTCTGGATCGCAAGCGATGCGCCCATGCCGGTGATCGAGATCGGTGCCACACGCCAGAAGGTTCTGTCCCGAAGCACCATCGAAAGCCCTTCGATATAGGGCCGCCACCCCGCAGCGGTCTCGACCTTCGGCTTCTCCGGCACGACAGTCAGAATTAGGACTGCGGCGCCCATAGCGGCCGCGGCCAGCGCCCAGAAGATCACGCGCCAAGTGGAGATTTCCAGAACGTAGATCACTGGCCAGGTCGATGCGATCGCGCCCAGCCCACCTGCCGCCAAGAGCATGCCGTTGATGAGCGGGATCCTCTCCTGCGGGAACCAGGTGACCAGCGCCTTCAATCCCGCCATCAGGCCACCAGCCATGCCCGCGCCAATTAAAGCGCGCGCTACGATGAAAGCGAATTCGCTCTGCGCAACCGCAAACAGCGCGGAGCCTGCGGCGCCCACGATCAGCAACACGCCCTGCACTCTGCGCGCGCCGTAGCGGTCGAGCAGTAGCCCCATCGGCAGCTGCATCACGGCAAAACCAAGGAAGAAGGCAGCGGTAAGCATGCCGAGCGCGCCGGCGCTGAGGCCCGCGACGAGCGAAAGCTCGGAGGCGATTACCGCGTTGACCGATCTGAACAGAAAGGAAAGGAAGTACGAGACAGCGAACGGCAGGAAGACGACGAACAGCAGCCGGGTCATGGCGTAACGATCGCGGCCGCGCGGGCAGAACAGTAGTTATGCTTACATTTCATAAATCTGTCGGACGCATTCACGCGGCTGCGGAACTGGCTCGCGCCTGTGGTTGGGTGTACTCTTTATGCTTAGCTATTTCCACAATTATCGCGCTTCGAGGAGCACATATGACCGACGGCCCTCTTGCTCCAAACATCGACCCTCCTACTCCCAACATCGACCTGTATTCTCGCAACGGTTTCCTCGGCCCTTTCGCCACAATCGTAAAGGCGAACTACGGCCCGGATTACCAGCGTGTCGTCGGAACTTACGCGCCCTATCTGCTCAATACTTCACGCGTGTCTAGCGCCAAGGCCGACGGGCGCGAACTGCCGCAAGCTCTGCTGGTCGGTCAAGGCGTATCGGTTGAGATATTCAACGCCAGTACGCCGGCCGCATTTGCGCTGCGCAATGTACTCTGCGATGAGGTTCTATACGTCTTGCGCGGCAGCGGGAGCCTCGACACCGACCTCGGCGTGCTCGCGATCACCGAAGGCGATTTCGTGATGATCCCGCGCGCGTTGAGTTATCGCGTCGCTCAGGTGCAATCGCCGTTATCCATTATTCTTATAGCGACGCGTAGCACGTTGAAGCTCGAGCCCGAAGGTTTCCCCGGCGTGCTTAACACCGACATCGATGTGCATGTGCCGCAGCCCTATTCCGATCCAGTCGGACCGCCGGGCGAATACGAGGTCGTTATCCGCCACGGCGAAAACATGACTTCGTATTTCTACGAACGCGATCCACTACGCTGCATTGCAACCGCAGGCCCGCCGCAGATCCGACGCTTCAGTATCGACAAGATGCAGGCCTGGGGCATTGAGACCGGCGGAATCATGCCTCCGCGCATCATCAACGATCCCACGTCGAACACGCTTTTCTTCTACATCGGCACGCGCCGCAGCGACCGACCCCCAATTCATCACAACGCCGACTACGACGAAATCATTGTCTACGCCAAAGGTCCGCACAGCTACGGCGCGCTAGACGAGCCCGGTCTGATCACCTGGGTTCCGCAGGGAATAGTGCATCACGGTCCGGAAGAGGACACACCCACGCCATACAAGGCATGGCTGATGGAATCACGTTCGCCGCTGACGTTGACGCCTGCCGGCCGCCAGATCGCTAAGTTGATGGAAACTTCGCTCTTCGGCACACACTCCACCGCCACATGACGCCGAGGCGAGGCGGCACGTATAGTGCCGCCTCGCCTCATGCGCCAGCGCTCGGGCCGCTCTCTCCCGGAGCCGGCCCGGGTGCGGGTTAAGCCGCTCCTTCTACGTTCGCGCTTAACTCTCTCTAGCAAGCTACTGAAAAAGGGGGGAAGAGCTTGAACTTACGCATATTTATGCCTTCCAAGTACAGGTGTGTTGAACGAGAGATAAAACGATGCGCGGTTACGTAGATCCCCAGTCGCACAT
>JAWXBD010000013.1:0-17616 GCA_034439815.1 Phycisphaerae bacterium | reverse complement strand
GCTGCGCGGCGAGCGCGGCAGCCGACGCCGCGGGATCGCCTTCTGACTCCTGCTGCGAACGATCCATCAGCCGCTCCCAGCGGATCGCGTCGGCTGGCGAATGCAGCAGCACGCACTCCGCTTCGAGACCGTCGCGCCCCGCGCGGCCGGTCTCCTGCTGATAGTGCTCGAGCGACTTCGGCATCGTCGCGTGAATCACGCAACGCACATCACCGCGGTCGATGCCCATGCCGAACGCGACGGTCGCGACGACCACATCGAGCGTCTCCTTCGAAAACTGCTCCTGCGTGCGATGGCGCGTAGTCGCGTCGAGTCCGGCGTGATAGCACGCTGCCGCGATGCCTGCTTCCTTCAGATGCGCCGCCATCGTTTCCGTTTCGTTGCGCGACAGGCAGTACACGATCGCCGCTTCGCCGTGATGCCGCCGGAGAATATCGAGCGTCTGCTGCGTGGCGTTCAGCCGCGGAACGATGCGGTACGTCAGATTCGGCCGGTCGAAGTTGCCGACCAGTTCCACGGGATCACGGAGCGCAAGCTGCACCTTGATGTCGGCGCGGACCTGCGGAGTCGCCGTGGCGGTGAACGCATGAATCGAGCACGCCGGGAACGCATCGTGCAGCCGTGCAAGCTGCCGATACTCCGGTCGAAAATCGTGGCCCCACTGACTGATGCAGTGGGCTTCGTCGATCGCAAAGCTGGCGACCTCGTACCGCCGCAGCGCCTGCAGGAACGCATCATTCGCAATCCGCTCCGGCGACACAAAAAGCAGCCGGTAGCGACCCTCCTCCAGTCCGCGGCGCACGCCCGCACGTTCGTCTTCCGACATGCCGCTGTGGATCGCGGCCGCCGGGTATCCGTTTGCGACGAGCCCGTCGACCTGATCCTTCATGAGCGCAATCAACGGACTGACCACCACGTCGAGCCGTCCGGCAACGAGCGGCGGCATCTGATAGCAGAGACTCTTGCCGCCGCCGGTCGGCATCACAATCAGCGAATCCCGCCGCGCCAGCCCCGCAGCGATCGCCTCCGCCTGGAGCGGACGAAGCGTGTCGTAGCCGTAGTGCCGGCGGAGGAGTGCGAGGACCTGTGATTCACTGCCGACGACATCGCACTTGGGCGATGACGCCGAGCCGACTGCGGCCGCTTCCTGCGTCACTTCCGCGACCATGCGAGACTGGAATTGCACGGGCCGCAGAATAACGGCCGGGAAGGGAGTGGCCGGAAAATGGACAGGAAATCGTCGCTGAAATCAGAAGTCGTGGCGGTCTCGATCAACCGCCCCCGAGGCGATCTCTGGCCGCCGTTGCTGTCAGTTCGTCCGCGAGCGCCGTGACGACCCGCTCCTGCAGAAGCTTGGCCTTTGCGACTGCATTTGGTTCGACCAGCTCGTTGCAGAGCACCGAGAAGCTGAGACGCCGTCCATCCGGCGCCGTCACGAAACCAGAGAGGCACGAGACGCCGCGGATGTAACCGGTCTTGCATTGCACGGTGCAGCCCGTGCGTGCGATGTCCTGGAACCGTTTCCGCACGGTGCCAGTCCTGCCGCCGACGGCGAGCGACTCGATGAAGGCCGGTCCAAGCACCGGATCCTTGTGGAAGGTGGAGAGCCACGCGGTCAGCGCAGCGGCAGTGACGCGATTCTCGCGCGACAGACCGCTGCCGTCGTCGGGCGCGATCGCGGCCGCCAGGGCAGGGTTGTCCAGTCGCTCGGCGACCGCATGGCGCAACGCCGCCGCACCGTTGGCCCACGACCCGGGACTCTTGGTTGCTGCACGACCAAGCCGCTTTAGCAGGCTCTCGGCGTAGAGATTGTCACTGTCCGTGTTGCAGCGATAGAGCACCGTCACGATCGGGGTGCGCACTTCGGGACCGATCGGGGTGCCGTCGGAAAACCGTGGATCGATGGGGGCCGCCACGCGCGCGGCGCGCACCGTGACTCCCGCGGCGCGCAGTCGATCCAGGAAGAGATCTGCGAAGAAAACCGGGACATTGTGCAGCGTCACCGGCGTCGGATCGCTCGCGGGGATCTTCACATTGCCGTTGAACGTGAACGCATTGCGATCAGGTGGACGATTGATCCAGAACGTGTGCCGGTCCTGTGTGCCGGTCCGGCTCTGCGTCTCGTTGGAGCGCACGATGCCCCGCGCGGCCGGGGCGATGCGCGATACATCCGCAGGACCGCCCGCGCGCGGTCGCGGCCAGACATGCAGCACGTTGTGATGAAAGTTGAGCCCCCAGACTTCGGCGCAGTAGTCTTCCTTGTATTGATCCTTCGGCCAGCGGGGGTGATAGCCGATCGTGTCGAACACACGGGCGTCGATGATGAGTTCATCGATGACGGTGAACTGCTCGGCCTTCACCGCGTCGACCCAGATGGCGAGAAGCGTTTCGATATCGAGACCCCGCTTCTGCTCGCCGTCGCTTTGCGTGTAACTCATCTCGGGCATGAGGTCTGGATCGCCGAACGCGGGATCGCCGTCGCCGACCACGACGAGATCCTCCCCGGCCTTCACCATGCGCGTCCTGAACGCGAAGTCTGCGCCGAATGCGTGGAGAAACGCTCCCGTCGTGAGCAGCTTGTTATTGCTCGCCGGGATCATGGGCCGTGATTCATCGATCGCGATCAGCGGCGCGTTCGAGTCAGCGTCTCGGACGCTGATCGAGATCTTCGCCTTGCGCAGTTCCGCTGACCGGATGGCGCGCTGGATATCTCCGGCGAGATCGGCCACCGCGACGGACGGCGTGACGAGCGGGATGAGCGCGAGCACAACGGCGGGCCAGAACGCGAGACGGTGAAACGATGGAGTGCGCGCGGCGCCTGATGGCGAAGTCCCAGATGGCAAACTCATAGCGTCACCTTATCGGTTAGGCGACTGAAGGCCCGCGAACCGACGAGAGGGATGCTCGAAAACGTCCTTGGCGCGCGACCTTGGAGAGAGTCTGCCGTCCATATCTGCCTCGATCCACCCCGATCTGTGTCGGCGATGTGCCAAGGCGTGGCAAGGGGTCGCTTCCGGTGTAGTTTCATCAAACGCACCTCGATGCAACACCTTGTTGCTAATAGGTTTGCGATCTACTCCGGAAGGTCTGAAACTCAGATGCGCCTCACTACCCTCCTGTCAATGTCCGTTGTTGGGCTCGCCACCGCCACGGCCAGCGCCAGTCAATGGAACCTCACGTACAACGGCTACGGTTCGAGCACGCTCGCGAACGTGAGCTACAACGCCAATCAGGCCTGGAACGGCGCCCCGGCGGGCTCGTTCAGCCAGATCCGCGTCGGTGAGCACCTGTTCCAGACGGGCAGCCTTGCGTACGCAACGTTCTGCATCCAGCTCTTTGAAGGCCTGACCGTCGGTGCGACGACCGCGTTCTGCGAGGTCGATGTCGCACTGGTGCCTGAGGGGCCGCCGTCTCCTGGTCCGATGGGCCTGGTGAAGGCGACGCTCGTCCAAGATCTCTACTACCGCTTCTACGCGTCAACGAACGACGAGACAGCGACCGCTGCCGAACTGGACGTCCGCAATGCCGCGTTCCAGATCGCTCTGTACGAAGTGACGCACGAGTCGCTCAGCGCGGCGGATGCCGCCGGGGCGGCGGGACAGCTTGGCCTCGGTCAGGGAGCCTTTCAGTCCGCCGGTCGGAGTGGCGACGCAGCCTCGGCATTGGCCGTCAGTCTTGCCGCCGACATGCTCGCCGCTCTCGGTGACGGCGGCTTCAACTTCTTCGGCACAGGACTCCGCGGTCTGACGAATGACGACCGCCAGGATCAGCTCATCGTGGTTCCACTGCCGACGACCGTTGCTCTCGCCGCGGCGGGGCTAGGCCTCGTCGGAGTCGCGCGGCGTCGTGCACGCACGGCGCGCTGACGCCAGCGCCAGTCGTTAGGGTTAGATAGGTAAAGTGGGAAAGATGGAGAAGGGCCGCAGCGCGGCCCTTCTCTGTTTTTGAATAGACGTGGTGCTCGCCCAGTATGAAGATAGGGTATTGGTTGTCCGAAAACTGCACGATTCCAAGCGCCGAGCCCGCATACTCGGACGACCATTTGTGAAGTTGTCAAAAAACTTGGGTTATGTCCTGAGAAGTGGATGGCCTGCACGCAGAGGTTGCAGTAATGTGTGAAGCTCTGTCGACCGGTGGGCGGTCGGCAGTGCTCGCTTTGTCGAATTTCGCAGAGAGGCAAGAAAGTCATGAAGGCAATCACTGTTGGCACGACGGCCCTATTGGCCGTCGCTATCGCCCAGTCCGCGTCAGCGGACTGCTGGTCGATGACATTTGCTGGATACGGTCTGCATCAGACCGTGGGCGTCCGATTCAATAACTCCGAAGCGTGGGATTCAGCCACCGCCAATTCGGGTTTCGCGGGAGTTTCTGCGGGCCAGCTCAACTTCACTGTGTTTGGCCAGACGTACTCCAACTACTGTGTCCAGCTCTTTGAGGGCGTCGGTCAGGTAGGCGAAACAAACACTTGGTGTACAGCGGCGATCGAAGATGTTCCGGAAGCGCCTCCGGCTCCGGGACCGATGGGCGCGCTCAAGGCGACGCTTGTTCAGGACCTGTACGCACGCTTTCACGCAACGGTGAAGGACTCAGCGGACGCGAATGATCACGCGGCGTTCCAGGTTGTCCTGTGGGAACTCACGCACGAGAAGTTCGACGCCGCGACGGCCGTCCTCGCTCTCGACCAGATCGATCTGCTCGAAGGTGCCCTGCAGTTGAACGGCGCTCACGCGACAATTCTCGCGCTGGCGAATGACATGATTGACGCGCTGGGCGACGGCGGCTTTCAGTCGATTGGCGACAACCTGATCGGACTGACCAGCCAGCTGAAGCAGGATCATTTGGTCGTCGTGCCGATTCCGGCTCCGGTTCTGATTGCAGGACTCGGCTTGCTTGGCGTCGGAATTCTGCGCCGTCGGATGAAGTGATTCTCCGCTCTGCGATGTGCAGGCCAGAAATTCTAGCAATATAAATCGATTCCACAATCTGTTACGGTCGTGTGGAATGCCACACTGCACGGATGTAACACATATACAAGAGGAGAATGAAAGACATGTTTCAAGCACTTCAGTCGCGAGGGCATACGTTCCTCGCCGTGACAGCGGTCGCCGCGGCGATCAGCGCTTCTGCGCAGGCAACGGTTTGGACGATGACGTTTAATTCCGTCACCCCAGGCCAGACCGTCGGTATCAATTATGATGCGAATCGCGCGGTCAACGCGGCCAACGCCGGAACCTACGGCAACGTAAGCGCCGGCCAGCTGAACTGGACGGGCCCCTACGGCAAGTCGTACATCACGTACTGCACGCAGCTCACCGAGCACATCAGCTACGGGCAGACGCTCACCTTTACCCAAGCGTTGGTCCAGAATGTCCCCGATGTGACACCGGGCGCGATGGGCGCGGTCAAGGCGGCGTTGGTGCGTGATCTGTATGCACGCAACTACGCGGACGTGATTGCCAGCGCGGACTCGGCACTCCACGCCGCGTTCCAGGCGGTTCTCTGGGAGATCACGCACGAGAACCTCACCGGTGCCACGGCTGCGCTCGCCGCGGCTGAGCTGGATCTCAGCCTCGGAGCGCTGCAGCTCAACGGCTCCGGAGCAAACGCCGGCATGTACGGTTACGCCGTGGCAATGATCGAGAGCCTGGGTGACGGCGGCTTCCAGAACTTCGGCGGCCTCCTCGGTCTCACGCACTCTCAGTATCAGGATCAGCTCGTCGTCGTTCCGATTCCGGCACCCGTCGTGCTTGCCGGCCTTGGCCTCCTCGGCGTCGGTGTCCTTCGCCGTCGATACGCGAAATAAGCGGTCCCAGCCGGCGTCCCATCCCGAAACTTGCCAATCCGCGCCGAGGCGAAGAACCAACTTCGCCTCGGCGCTTTGTTTTTGCCCCGCGCAGCACGCGTGCGAAATGGCCGGTCTTACGCGTCATCGCGGCTTCGACACTTCCAGAATCTGCCACACCACACGCTCCACGCGCGGGCGACATCGGTTGCGTCGAGTCGCGTTCCGGCTGATACAACGCGGTCAACGGGCCGTTGGCCCTCGTAACGCCCGCATGAACTCCTCCGATTCCCATCCGGGCCGCGAACAGGGCGTCCGCATTGACCAATGAGGAAGAAGTCGCACCCTGCGCCTTCCAGCCGAATCGGCGCTCGAGGACGCAGTCCGGAACAAGACGATCCAACCCTATGGCGATTTCCTTCTGCATGACGAACGCGTCCACACGGGCGCCTTTGCCGATCGCATCGCCGGCGAGAAGGGCGCGATCTGGTGGCACACTGTCGAGGGGAGCGGTGCGACTCTCCTCGCGGATTTCGAGAGCTTCGCATCCTGCTTCGGCGCGGGCGCGGTGAACGCTGACACGCCGTGTGCGGTGCATGACATCGATCAGAACAGCAGCGTCGACCTCGCGGATTTCGCGGTGTTTCTCGCGCAGTACGAAGAGACGAACGGCGCCTGCAACGGCGACGGCACGAGTGATCGACATCGCTGTCCTGCTCGGCGCATAGGGAACGCCGGCGGCGGATCTGACGGGCGCCGGGACGACGAACGCTGCGGACCTGGCGGTGCCGCTGGGTGTGTGGGGGGCGTGCGGGTGAGTGATGAGCCGAGCGTGCGCGTGAGCGCGCGACCGCGTCTCCCCCGCTGCAGCAGTATGTTGGCTGATCCGACTCGTCCCGTAACAGCTGCGTTTCACCGAAGGTCTATCTGCGCCGGTCCGAGTAGCGCTACTCGCGCAACATCCGACCCGCCCTCGTGGACGCGGGGCGGCTGTGTCGTACCTTCGAGCTCAGCCTTGATGACGAATCATCGTCGTCATGAGGAACCTCGTGCGGCATTGACGCTGCATTCGCTCTGAAGATTTCGCCACGGAGTACGTCATGGACGGAACCAAAATGAAAATGTTGTGCGGGATGGCTGTTGTTGCGGTCATGAGCGCGGGCTCGGCGATGGCGGCGACCCTGAACCTGACGTTCACCGGACTCGGGCCGGCCAAAGTGGTCGGTGCCAACTACAACAACAACCGCACGTGGAGCGCGGGCTCCGTCAACAGCTTCAGCAACTACTGGGCTGGCGAGATGCAGTGGAAGAACGCGCAAGGCGCGACGTTCAGCACCTTCTGCACCCAGGTCAACGAGCACATTCACTACAACCAGAACGTGACCTATCAACAGGTCGCTCTTGAGCAGGTTCCTGACTCGCCCCCGGCACCAGGTCCGATGGGCGCGCTGAAGGCGACCGTCCTTCGCGATCTGTACGCCCGCTTCTATCACGACGTGAAGAGCTCGGGCGATGCGACCAAGAACTCCGCGTTTCAGACGCTTGTGTGGGAAATCACGCACGAAAACGTGAACGCCCAAACCGTTGCGGGTGTTCTCGCCCAGCTCAGTCTCGCGACCGGTGCGTTCCAGCTTTCCAACAGCGGCAACAGCAATCTGTCGGTGTTCAACGCCGCGAACAGCATGCTGGCGGATCTCGGCGGCGCCGACAACAACGACTACCGCGGCTTCAACGGCATGCTCGGCCTCCGACATGACACCGCGCAGGATCAGATCCTCATCGTCCCCATCCCGATCCCCGCGCTCCTTGCCGGTGTTGGTCTCATCGGGCTTGGCGTGCTTCGTCGCCGGATGAAGTAAGTGAGCCGTGAACGACGGACTGACTGACTGACTGACTGACGTACGACTCTCTGACCGCGACTCTCGCACACGGGCGACCCTCTCCCAGGGCCGCCCGTTTGCATGGTCATTCGTCATCGTCGATCACTGCGGCGCGGCGATGCGTCGCAAGAACGTTGCAAGCTCCGAAGCAAGAGCTGCACGCTCGTACCGGTCGGCGTTGGGGCCGCGCGCGGATCGATCAAACGTTCCGCGCCGCCAGTCGGCGTGCAGTCGGACGATCGCGGCAGCGAGCGCGGCGTCATCGCACGGATCAGCCACGTAGCCAAGGCCGCTCGCGCTGATGATCTCACGGGCATCGCCCTCAGGAAGAGCTCCCAGAATCGGCCGGCCGGTCGCGAGATACTCGTACGCTTTGCCAGGCACGATGCGTGACCGGTGACTTGGCGGCAATCCGTGCAGGGGCAAGAAGAGCGCATCGGCCTCTCGAATCGCCCGCACACTTTCCGCGTGCTTGAGATAACCGGTGAACGTGACGCACTCCGCGACGCCAGACTCGTCGACGCAGCGTGCGGTCCATTGGTCCTTCTGACCGACCACCACCAGCCGCGCAGCGATGCCAGCGACCTCGCCACGCTCACGCAGCCGACGGATCGCGCCAAGGAGATGCAGCGGAGTTCGACCGCTCGGAAGAATCTGCTCCGGCGTGTATCGCACCATCGCGCCGACCTGCCGCCGCAGCGAGCGTTCCGGATACAGCGGCTTCGACAGAAAGCTCCCCGTGAACACGATGCGCATCAACGCCTGAGCATCAGCCCTCGGCACCACGCGCGGCGCGGGCAGCGGGAAGTCGTCGCGCTCCCAGCCATTCGTGACGACAGCGACACGGGCCGGCTGCAGCGCCGGTTCAAGTTTGAGGAAGAGCGCGCGTGCTTCTGGTGTGTTTGCGACGACGCCGTCTGCGCGGCGGAGCATCGAACGCATCTCGGAACGCTCGCGTCGCCAGTGCAAATAGGTTCGATAGCTCTGCCAGCCGTCGAGCGCCCATGGATCGCGGAGGTCGTAGACCACGGGAATGGAGTGGCGGTCCGCGAGCCGCGCACCGACGCGCCACAGCTCGAATGGCGACATGCTCAGCAGGAGGACATCAGGACGCTCGCGCCGGATCTCCGCGTCCGCGAGGCATTCGACAGCGTCGAGCCAGCCAGCCATCGTGGGCGTGCCGACCGAAGGTGGTGTGTGCAGCACGCGCGACCATTGTTCGGTCTGCTCGACGAGCGTCGCGTCTTCCGGCTCCCAAAAACTCCGCTCCTTCGGCGGGCTGCGCGTGATGACGGTGCACTCCACTCCGAGGGAGGGAAGATGCCGCACGAACGAGGTCGGCCGCTGCGTGCCGGCGCCGCCGTCCGGTGGGAAGTAGTACGCAAATAGCAGCGCTCGCATCGTGCGAGCTATCGGTCGCGCGGGCTGCTGGAGTTTGGCGAAGAACGCGAATCCTCCCAGCCAAAGCGCGCCGTGGCCCGCGCCGACGACCGCAGAGAAGATGTCACGGTAACCGCCCGCGCGGGTTGACGTCGGCACGCTCCACTGCCTTGTGTTACAAGCAGAGCAGACCGAAAACCTCGGGCGCATGTGCGCGCCACGTGGGCAATTTGCCAAGTCTGGGGCGCGTGGCGAAGGCGATAATGGGGGATTACGCGGCGGAACCCGAGGCAGGCGCCTTTTGCCATCGCGCTGGATTCGACACTTTTCACCGAGCCACATGTCGCGCTGCAGTGGGTTCTCATGAACCGCTTTTCAACCGCCATCGATGTCCGGGCCCATACAGGGCCGTATGACTTATGAGTAACCGAGCATCACCTATGCCGATGAACCGCTCTCTCCCTCGCCCTTGGCTTGCATCCGTGATCGGGCTGTTGACCACGGTGTTGGGAACCGCCGTCGCCTTGGGTGCGGCGCAGTCGGCTGTTGATCGTCCGCGCCCGCCGACGACAGGCGCCCCTCACTCGCTCCGCGTGGTGCGGAGCGATTTGACGGTGGTGCCGACGCGGGCGCCGACCATCGTGAGCGTTGATGTCACAGGGATTCGTGGAGGCGCGCCCGTGCTGCCTGACGACGCCGCTGCGCGGACGATCGAAGCCGCAGCCCGCGATTCGATGATCCTCGTCGAACTGCGCGGACTCCCGCTTCGCTTCGCGAAACTTCCGCCGGCCGCGCACAAGCGGATGACGCGCGAGCAGTATGAAACGGGATACTCGACCCAGCTTGCGGCACTCGTTCGATCCGTGCTCAAGGCCAAGCCTGGTATTCAGATCGGCGTGCTCGGCTTGCCGTTTGAGCGGGGCGAGCAGTTTGAAGCAAGCAACGCGTCCTACGGCGAAACCCTCCGCGCAGTGACCGCGATGAGCCCCCTTGGCGGCGTGCTCGCATCGAGCCGCGTAGCAGGCACCGTGGTCCGATCGCAGTTTCAGCAGTCGTTCAAGGAGTCCGCAGGTCGGCCCGTCATTTTCCGCGGAGGAGAGGGCTGGGAACTCGGGCGCTCGAGCGCCGCATCGACGACCGCACCAAGCGGCGTGTCGGGGGCATCGACACCGAGCGACGTGCAGCCGTCCGTGAGCGTCAGTTCACCGGCATCGGCAGCGCCGCAGTCCGGTAGCGGGATGATCATGGCAATGGCTGCCGGTCCGGCGTCGACAGTAGGCGTTGCACAGGTCATTGCGGACTGGGGCGCGTCAGGCGGAATGAGTGATGTGAACGATGACGGGGAAGTCGGGGGAAAGGATCTGGCGTTCGTCTTGGCAGAGAGTGATCTGATGGGGATGGGAGAGGTCGGCCAGGCGACCGGGCTGTTTCTCGTCGGCGGCAGCGGATTCACGGGCCCGACCCCGCAACCGCCCGCTGTGGGCGCGCCCGGCAGCAATGGCAACACGGCCAAGGCGATCGCGCGGTGGACAATCATTCCGTATCAAGAGGCGGGAGATCAGCTGCGCGTCGGAGTGATCGCGTTCCATCGGAACGGCATTGACAAGGTGACATTCAGCGCGGACGGGGGTCCATGGGCCGAGGCCACGTCGATGACCATCAACCCCACAACAGGCGTGAGCGAGTTTTTGGTCACGCTCCGCGCGTCCGATTTCCCGGACGGCAAAGTGGAGCTGCGCGCCATTGCGTATCCGAAGGCTGCGGGTGTGCCGCGCGTGCTGGGCGGTGCGTTTCAGTCGGCGCCGAATCAGGCGCCGCCGTTGCTCGGCGAGTACTCGACGATCGTGTGGACCAACGCGGGCGGCACAGTGTCGCGCGAGCCGAGGTATGTATCGGGGCAAGGCAGTGACGAATCCGGAGACGGCACGGCAGCCGCTCCGTATCGAACCCTCTCGAGAGCTGCGCAGGTCATGCAGCAGCAGTACGGCAACGTCGAAGGCTGCACGATCTACTGCTTGCCGGGCGAGTTTGATTTTGAAATGAAGTGGGGATTCACGGCGGCGAAGGCTGACGAGCGGTATGTCACGATCACGGTCGCTCCTGGCGTTGCACGCGATCAGGTGTTCATCGAAGAGGCGCGTCCGAAGACCGGGAAGATCCGCCTGTCCAACGTTTCGCTCAAGACGAACGCAGCCGGCAATTTCTACACCGGCTTCAACGACCTGCGGACCACGCTCTGGATCGAGAACTGCAAAGTCACAACGCTGAATGGCCGCTACGGCAGCAGTCAGGCCGTCCTCCAGACCTGCAGTCAATTCGTCACGGAGTCACTCTGGACCGATGCGCCCGATGGGCCGGTCGGCGCAATCCTTGTTCGTAACTGCGTCGTTCAGGTGCTGAAGAGTGACATGGTCTCGGGATGCCAGGTGGTCGTGAATGTGCAGGGTGGCGACATTGATCCTGCCGACACCGGGGCCCATCCGGACATCTATCAGATGTACAGGCCCAACGGCGGCATGGACAACCACATCGTGTATGGACTCCGAGCGTCGAATTTTCTCGCGCAGGGTCTGTTCCTGGCGGCGCTCGCGAACGGGGAGAAGATCCAGAATTCCGCGTTTGTGAACATCGTCCTTGACGCCAATCCCTCAAACTTCAGCTCGCAACTTAACCGAGACTGCGAGCACGTACTCCTCGTCAACTGCACGCTCGATCAGACGTTTTACATTCGTACCGGCGGCTTCGACAACGTCAGCTTCGTCGGGAACATTTTCCGAGCGGTGACGCTCGACCTCGCGCTCACTTCGCCCGCTCAGGTGGCAACTGTCGACTGGCGGCACAATCACTTTGTCGACACGACGTCATACGGAACCTACTCATTCGGCACAGACGTCACGACCGGACCTGCACCGGTCGTCAACTGGTCGCTTGGAGACTTCCGCCCGCTCCAGTCAGGCGGCCTCGCGGAGCGGTTTGAGGCTCTGTACTGCAATTTTGATGCGTCCGGGCTCTCGCGCGAGCCGATGACCGCAGTGGGTGCTCTCGAGGCGATTGATTGAGCGGGGAGATGGTTGATCCCCCCCCTCACACCGCGTGGTCGCGGTGATGCTTCGAATCGGCGACACCCGCGTCGCCCCGTGGACGGGGGTGGCCCTGAACGCGGATTCGTGGACGCATGCTCGAGACACTAGTCGTTGCCCTCGTCGCGATTGCTCTTGTGCTGTGGGTGCGACCCGGTACCGGGCTCGGGATCCTCATAGCCAGTTCGCTGCTTTGGCCAGAGTATGCCCGACTCCCTGTGGGCGTGGTGCAACTGTCGGCACCACGCATCGTGGCGCTTCTTCTCATCGCGCGCCACATCGGTCGGTGGTCGCGCTTGCAAAAGCATCCTTGTGACTGGCTTGTCGTCGCGGGCTATCTGCTGTCGGTAGTGTCGGTCATTGCCGCTGCGAGCGACTCCCGATTCATCACAACCACGATCGGCCGCGGCCTGGACACAGTGGTGATCTACTTTGCGGCGCGACTTTGCCTCGCGAACTACGAAGATGTCAAGTCAATGAGGTGGCCTCTCGCGATGACCGCGTTTGCTGTGGGCTCGATGAGCATGTTTGAAGCTCTGACGCAGACGCAACTGTTCCGCGGCGCGTACGTCGCGGCAGGCAACGAGCTCGCCGAAATCGGTCAAGGGCGCGGGGGGGTCGGTCAGACTCGCTGGGGTATGTTGAGGTCGCAGGTTTCGACGCTGCATCCCATCTATTTCGGGGTCGCGATGACGATCGTCACAGGCCTGATGCTCGCAATGCGGCACTCCCTGTCGAAGTGGACGTGGTTCTCAGCTGTCGTCGCTTCATCCGCCGCCGTGTTCTTCTGTCTCTCAAGTGGTCCCTGGACCGCAGGCCTGCTTCTGCTGCTGATACTCCCTCTGTGTCGCACGACGTGGCTGATCAAACCCGCCATCGGCGGGCTTGTGCTCGTGTGTCTCATGTTTGAGCTGCTGAGCAACCGACACTTTTATCACGTCATTTGCTACATCGGACTCAGCAATTCGACGGCTTGGTACCGTGTGCGACTTCTGGAGGTAGCATTCGAATACCTGCCGGAATACTGGATGTTTGGCTATGGTGGTCGCTCCTTCGACCATTGGGGATACCGCATCGATGCACGCTACTTCATCGATTGCGTGAATAACTACGTTTATATCGCCGCCACGACCGGTGTGCCGACGATGCTCTGTTATCTGCTGGCCAAGATCGCGGTGGTGTGGGCCGTTGCGAAACGGTGGAAACGCCTCGGCCACGAACAGCGATGGGTAGCGTTCGCGTTCATCGCCACCGTCCTCGCAATTGCGCTCGCAGAGTGCTCCGTGTCGGTGTTCGGGCCCGCACTCATATTGAACAGCCTCATCTTGGGCGCCGGTGCCTCGGTCTGTGGATGGTCGCGAGTCGGGGCAACGTCCGAACAATTCGCACGCGGAGTATCGAGGGCAGCGGATGGAGCACGGGGCTCAAGAGCAGGCGTCCTCGGACAACGTCGCCTTGAGCGCTTCGGAAGAGTCGCAGGGGACACAACGTGACCACGATGATGCAACGAAGCGCAGAACCTGCAAAGTTTGAAGTGCTCGCTGTCGAGCTCTCCCGGGGTCCCTTGGCATGGCGGGCTGCGCTGCGAGCGTGGGAATGGGCTCGCACCGCACCGACGCGCCTGCGCCTGCCGATGCTCGGCGCGAATGTACGGCTTGCTCCGCCAATTTCGGTGGTGGGTTGCAAGGCGATCCGAATCGGCGGCGGAAGCAGCATCTGGCATCATGCACGACTCGTCGCTCTGAACGTTCGGCATGGAGACATTCGGATCGACATCGGTCGGGGCGTCGCCATCCATCCGTACGCCCATATTTCAGCCATTCAGCGCGTGTCGATCGGCGACGGCGCATTGTTTGCGAGCAACGTCTACATCACCGATCATGATCACGATTGGCGCAATCCGAACGACCCCCCCATTTCGAACGGACGTGTGCTTGCCGCACCTGTGTCGATCGGAGCGAACGTCTGGCTGGGCGAACGCGTATGCGTGCTGCGCGGCGTGACGATCGGTGAGGGCGCAATTGTCGGAGCAGGAAGCGTTGTCACTCGGAGTCTTCCTGCGCGCTGCATTGCAGTCGGTTCGCCGGCACGCGCCATTCGTCAGTGGGACGAGTCAGAACAGCGATGGATTCCAGTGGAGATGCCGTCATGACCGAGCAATACGGTCAGCGTGCCCTCTCCATCATCATCGTCAGCTACAACACGCGTGAACTCACGCTCGACTGCCTGCGCTCGCTGCACGCGCAGACCGATCGATCGCTGTATGAGCTGATCGTCGTCGACAATTGTTCGAGTGACGGTTCGGCCGACGCAATCGCGCACGAGTTTCCCGATGCACGCCTCGTGCGCAGCCCCGCCAACCTCGGCTTCGCGGGCGCCAACAATGTGGCAGCACGCGAAGCGACCGGCACGTACCTGCTCCTTCTGAATCCCGACACGGTCGTCCTCGACCGTGCGGTCGAGCGACTGCTCGCTTTTGCACAGCGCACGCCCGATGCGGGCATCTGGGGTGGCCGCACGCAGTTTGCCGACGGCCGCCTCAACCCCGCATCGTGCTGGGCGAAACCAGGCGCATGGAGTCTGTTCTGTATCGCGACGGGCTTGGCGAAGGTGTTCCGCACGACCACACTCTTCAACCCCGAAGCGTTCGGCGGCTGGGACCGCAGTACCGAACGGCAAGTCGACATAGTGAGCGGCTGTTTCCTCATGCTGCGGCGCGAACTCTGGGAGTCGCTCGGCGGATTTGATCCTGCGTTCTTCATGTACGGTGAAGAGGCGGATCTCTGTCTTCGCGCTGGCGCGCAGGGTGTTCGTCCGCGCGTGACGCCCGACGCAACGATCATTCACTACGGTGGCGCCAGCGAGAAGGCGCGGGCTGACAAGCTCGTACGACTGTTCCGCGCCAAGCGGCTGCTCTTTGAGCGGCATCTCACACCTGCGTCACGCTGGTGGTGCACTCGGATGCTGGACGTGTGGGTCTGGACGCGGCTCTCTGGCGCGATGATCGCCCGGATGCTTGGACGCGGCACCGCCGCGTGGAAGACCTGGGCGCACGTTCGCTCCCAGTCGCGTGAATGGCACGGGCCGCTTCAGCCTGGAGATTCACGTTGACCACTCCCCGCAAAGTCGTTGCCGTTGCCTCGGGCGGTGGCCACTGGGTTCAGCTTCTCCGCCTCCGTCCCGCGTTTGACGGCTGCGATGTCACGTTCGTCACCGTGAACGAGCAGTACCGCGCGGACCTCGAACCGGGCGCGAAGTTTCTGGTGGTGAACGACGCGACGCGCTGGAACAAAATCGGACTCGTGCGTCTCGCGCTGCGCATGCTCTGGATTCTGGTGCGCATTCGCCCGGACGTGGTGATCACGACCGGAGCGGCGCCGGGCTTCTTCGCCCTGCGCCTCGGCAGACTCCTTGGAGCGCGGACAGCGTGGATCGACTCCATCGCGAACGTCGAAGAGGTCTCGTTGTCCGGTCGCCGCATTGGTCCCAAGACCGATCTGTGGCTGACGCAATGGCCGCATCTCGCGGGGCCGATCGGCGCGCACGCCGGTCCGCAATGCAAGGGAGCCGTGCTGTGATTTTCGTGACCGTCGGAGCGCAAATGCCGTTCGAGCGGATGTGCCGCGCCGTCGACCGCTGGGCGGCCAAGCGCGAGCGGTCGGACGTCTTCGCGCAGATCGGCGAGACTGAGTGGCGCCCCAGCGTGATCCGCTGGACGGCGATGATCCAGCCGAGCGAATTCAAGACGACCGTCGAAGCGTGCTCGGTGATCGTCGCGCACGCTGGCATGGGAAGCATCCTGACCGCGCTGCAATATGGCAAACCGATTCTGGTGATGCCTCGGCGCGGCGACCTGCGCGAGACGCGCAACGATCATCAAGTCGCGACAGCGCGGCGATTTCGTGAACTCGGCAAAGTGTCTGTCGCATTCGACGACACCGATCTTGAGCGCGAGCTCGACCGACTCAGCGAACTGAAGGCCGCCGAGCGCATCGGTCCGTGGGCGAGCGACTCGCTTCTGGCCGCAGTGCGATCCTTTGTCCATGGAGGGCCGACCGCATGAACGGAACGCAAGAACGACCGATCTCTGCGTCGCCTCCAGCGACACGCATCGCCGATGGCGTCATCTGCTTCGGCGGTGAGGACTGGTGGTATCACAACCGCGGTCACTTCGACATGCAGCTCATGCGCGAACTCTCGCATCGCGCGCCGGTGCTCTACGTCAATTCAATCGGCATGCGCGTGCCCCGACCGACTGAGGGAGCGATGTTCTTCACGCGCGTGCGCCGCAAGCTGAAGAGCCTGCGCCGTGGACTCGTTCACGTCCGCGAGAACTTCAGCGTGCTCAGTCCGATCGCCGCGCCGGGATCCATCGGTCGCGCGATCACGCGGCGTGTGATGCCGGCGCAGATTCTCCGCGCCGCGCGCAGCATCGGCATCGAACGGCCGCTCCTCTGGGTCGCGTGCCCGCCGGGTGCACAGGCGATCGACGCGATCAAGCCGGTCGGGCTGGTCTACCAGCGGACCGACCGCTTCGAAGACTTCCCGCATGTCGATCGCGCTGCGATCACTGCGTTTGACCGGCGCCTGAAAGACGCGAGCGACACCACGCTGTTCTGCTCGCGCCTGCTCTACGAGGCCGAACGCGACGACTGTCGCAACGCCCTGTTCGTCGACCACGGCGTGGACTATGACCGCTTCGCCGCCGCGGGCCAGGATCCCGCGAGTCATCCAGCGGAGGTCCGCGATCTGCCGCGCCCCCGTGTCGGTTTCGTCGGCGGAATCGACGCCCACACGTTCGACCCGCCGCTGTTCGAGGCCTTGGTCGATCTGCTGCCTGACCTTCATTTCGTGATGGTCGGGGCCTGCTCGCTCCCGGAGGACTGGCTGGCAGACAAGAAGAACTTGACGTTCTTGGGCCAGAAGCAGTACGACGACGTGCCCGGCTACATGGCGGCCTGCGATGTTCTGATCATGCCCTGGAACCGCAGCGACTGGATCAAGGCCTGCAATCCGATCAAGCTCAAGGAGTACTTGGCCGTCGGAAGGCCAGTCGTGAGCACAAGTTACGACGAGCTGCTCCGGACCTGGTCCCGCTTCGTTGCCATCGCCGACGGAGCGCCGCAGTTCGCCGCCGCCATTCGGCAGGCAGTGCTGGATGCCGGGGACGGAGCGGCGCGGCGCGCTCGAGTGGAGCAGGAGACGTGGGGTGCCAAAGCACAGGAGGTGCTTCTGCGCCTTCGCGAATCGGGGTTGGAACTTCGCCCCCAGCGGCGATGACGGCCGCTCGGACGGGCCGCGCGCTCGATTTTGCGCATTCCGTTGACACCGCAAACGCATCAAGCCGCACAATTGATGGGTAAAGTTCCCTCGGCGTGGCAGACGTGCCGAACTAATACGGATCACAGTTGACCTTCGCGCAAGGCGTTCACGCCAGCAGCGGCAGCTCCCGACAGAGATCGCACCACGAGCGCACGGATCAACTGCGGCCCGT
>JAWXBD010000012.1:0-15283 GCA_034439815.1 Phycisphaerae bacterium | reverse complement strand
GTGGGGGGCGGCTCAACATCATCGACATCATCAACATCGTGGCCATGGGGACTGCGGCTCGTCGCGCGAAGCGATGAAGCGATCGGCGCAGTCGATGTGGTGTGCCATGTGCGGATGGAGGAGTACCTTCCCGGCGTCGTTGCGAAGGAGCTCTACAACTCGTGGTCGCTCGAAACGCACCTGGCGCAAGTGGTTGCGGCCCGCAGTTACGCCCTGTGCGAGATGGCCCAGTACGAGCATCGCCACTTCGACGTCGTGGCCGGTGAAGCGAGCCAGGCGTGGACAGGACCCACCACGCACAAGACAAGTCTCGAAGCGGCGCGCCGCACCCGCGGCATGGTGCTGCTCTGGGATCGACGTGTCGTTCCGGCCTACTACTCGTCGACATGCGGCGGGCGGCCCGCGAATGCCACCGATGTCATGAGCGCCAGCGACTTCAACGCGATCGCCCCGCTGCGCGTCGGCAGGGAGTCCGTTCGCGAGTGCTGCAAGTCCGCACCGACATGGCGCTGGAAGATTTCTCTTCCGACGCAGGAGACGGCGCGGCGCATCGCGCTGTGGGCGAAGACGGATCGGCCTGCGATGGCCCGCATCGACGGTTTGCGTTCCATTGAAACGGCCACGACGAATGCGACCGGCCGTCCGCTCACGTTCCGCATCACGGACACAAAGGGTCAGCTGTTCGAGATTCCCTCCGAGCGACTGCGCTGGGCGTTCAACGCGGATGTCGCGGGCCTTGCGGATGTGCGGACGCGCGTGAAGAGCGCCGATTTCGTCGCCAAGGTCAGCCCGATCTCCATCAGTCTCGATGGACGCGGGTATGGCCATGGAGTCGGGTTGTGCCAGTACGGTGCTGAAGCGTTGACGAAACAAGGGTCGACGTGGCGCGACATCCTTGCCCGCTACTACCCGGGTGCCGAGGTGATCGCGACGTATGGTGAGCGCGTCTGAAGCGCGCGACAATCAAGCGCACCGACTCGTCGAGTCCGCGCTGCTGCGGACTTTTTCCATAGCGCTTCTCTGGCGCGAGCTCATCGGAAGCACGCGATGAGCGGCCTCAGGGGCGGCGGTATCTGCGTTGCTCCACTCGATGTGTTCGTTTGTTCAATACCTTGCATAGGCTCGCCGATGGTGTATCGTGTAATTCTCTGATAATTCTCTGATGGAGCGTCCATGATCCAACTCACTGACATTCATCCATTGACCGGATTCCTTCGGGACCACAAGGCGCACCTGGAGCGCCTCGCTGCGACCGGTCGGCCTGAGGTGCTGACCGTCAACGGCACGGCACGAGTCGTCGTTCAAGACGCGATCTCGTACCAGAAGATGCTCGACGCGTTCGACGCGATGGAAACGGAATGCATCGTTCAACAGCGACTCGCGTCGATTGAACGAGGTCAGCCAGGCGTCGCTGCTCAGGATGTTTTGCGTGACGTTCGCCGTCGACTTGGCATCGCTACGCGATGATGCCGACGTGAAGCACCACGTCATCTTCCGGCAGGAGGCCCGCGACGAAGCACTCAACGCTGTCGCGTACATGGTCGAGCATGGTTAGTCCGAAGCGGCATTGGAGTGGTACAGGCAACTCGAAGAGGCAGTCGCATCGCTCGTCTCGATGCCTGAGAGATGTCCACTTGCCCGTGAGTACCAGCTCTTTCCGCGCATCGAGCTCCGACAGCTCATCGTCAAACCCTATCGACTTATCTTCTTCGTGCGAGGCACCGAGGTTCACGTGCTGCACGTCCGACACGTCGCACGTTCCAATCTTGAGTAACCGCTCGACTTCAGCGACACTTCCGGCCACAGCTGACGGAGGACACCTTCGCGGTCGGATCCTTGCGTTCCGCTTGTACGAGCCGGGCCTGCGCCGGAAAATGAAAAACGGACCGGGTCGAGGACAAAAGTCCTTGGCCCGGTCCGCGTGTGGGGGCATCGAGAGGGAGGTGACTCCGCGCCGCCTTTGCTGGTGCAAGGTTGGGCACCTCCGTCAGTTTCTACCGCCCAGAGCAATCGAGGTGGCAGATCAGATGCTCTTCCGCGGCAATCCCGTCGCCGAAGCGACAGGCTTCGAAGCGCCGGTGTCCGAACTACGGGCCGGTTCGATCGCCGGGATCGGCACCGTCAGGCCGAACGGGTCCTCGATCTCCCATTTCTCGTCAGCAATCTCAGCCTTGGCGCGCTGCTCGTAATCGGACGGGACGCCGGCTCGGGACAGCGCTTCCAGCTGCGCTTCCTGCACGATGCGGAGCTCCGCGAGTTTCGCTTCGAGCTGACCGAGGTTGCCTACCTCGCCGAGTCTGTCATAGCCGGCGAGCATGGCCTGCTGTTCCTTGGTCATGTCGATGAGCCGTTCGTTGCGCTCGATCGAATCGATCTGACGATCGAGAATGGCCATCTTCGATTCAAAGTCCGAATACTCGGTTTCGAGCCGCTGAAGGATCTTGTCCAGCCGCTCCTTCTGCTGGGTCAGGAACTGGATCTGCTGCTTGCTGCTCGCGAACCGGTCCTGGTAACTCAGACGCACGTTGTTGATGCGTCGCGCGTCTTCCTTCACCGCATCGATCGAGCCGCGCTGGCTCTCTCGCAGCGTGATGAGCTGTCCGGTCGGCGTTGCGCCGCCCGCAACAGCGAGCCGGAGACGATCGAGGTCGTCCGACGCCATCGAAACGACGCGCCGGCTGACGTCGGTGTCGTGTTCCAGCTGCTGCATCTGACGGGAGATCTCGGCGATTTCGCCTCGAACTTGGCCGATGCGGGGCGGGTACTGCTCGGCGAGCTGCTCGAGCTGTCGGCGGAGCGCCACGGGGTCTTCGACGAAACCGTCGGTTGCTTGGCGTGCCTTGAATCGAACTTGGTCAAAGGCGGCGCCCACGCGGTCCGGTCCGATAAGGACCGTCAATCCGCCGAGAGCGATGCCACTGATGATGCCCCAACGAAGGAGGCTGCGGCTGATGGAAGGCATGGTGCCTACCTTTCGAGAGCGTCCGCTCCAAGCGATGACTGACGCCTGGACCAAATCGCGGACGCAAGGGTGCGTCGCGGCGTTGTTGGGCGGTTCGAAGCAGGGATTTCGTCCCCTCCTGCAATTCCATGCTGCGGGGCGGACCCGATTCAGGTCATGATGATTGGCAATCGCGTGCGGCGCTCGGTTCGGTTCGCCGCTCACGATTCGCCGGTGGCGGGCAAAACGGTCAGAACCGTCAAAACCGGGGCCGCGGCAACCCCAACAACACGAAGGTCATGCTCCTGATGAACTCCATTACCACTTCTTTCATCCGCCGCCTGCGGGACCGGGACGAAGCCGCGTGGTTCGAGCTGTGGGAGATTTTCGGACCGGTGATCCGCGGTCAGCTCTTCAAGTGGGGGCGCGGGCAGATTCGCACGGAAACCATTCGTGACCTGACCCAGGAGACGCTGGCGGCGCTCTCGGGCTCGATTGACCGCTACGACCCGAGCCGTGGCGCCCGCTTTTCAACATGGCTGCTTTCGATCGCCAAGCATGTACTGGGTGACGAGATCGATCGCCGGACGGCGGGCAAGCGCGGTGGCGGTAAGCGCGGCGTGAGTCTGGATGAGACGTTCATGGGAGCGTCACGGCTTCCGGAAGCCGACGAGGCCTACGAGCGTGACGTCTTCCGGGCGAAGGTGTACGCCGCCATCCGGGGTGCAGAGAGCGAGAGCGAATTTCTCCCGTTCCAGGTGTACCGCATGCGAATCCTTGAGGGGCTCAGCGGCAAGCAGGTCGCGGAGAACCTCGGGGTCAGCGAACCGACGGTGAGTCGACATCTCACGAAGGTGCGCGGCCTTCTTCGCAAGCGGCTTGCGGACACGATCGCGACGTACTCATTTACGCCGGAAGAGCGAGCCGAGGCAGAGCGCGCGGGACTCGGATGCGACGACGATCTCTTTGACGACGCTCTTGCCGACATTTACCACGCGCAGTCGCGGCTTCTGCGCGAAGACTTGCTTCAGTGACAGACGGTTCCAAGACTGGTCGCCATTCCGCTGACGGAGGGTTTCAACGACATGACGCCGGAAGACACACTCATCGTGCTTGGCCTCGTCCTTGGCGGCGCTGTCGCGCTCGGCGTGATCGTTGCGCTCCTGGTGTTCGCGGTGAAGCTGACCGGGGGCGTCATTGCCGCGATCGGCTGGACCATCAAGCATGTGTTCTCGTTTGTGTTCGGCATCATCGGCGACATCGTGCGCTGCGTCGGTGCCGTCGTTGCAGCGTTGATCGCTGTGCCATTCGCCACATGTAACGTGATACTCGGGCGCTGGGATGCGGCTGGCCGCTGGGGCCGCGCGCTGCGGCGTGAAACGATGTTCGCGGGATACTCAGTCTGGTCGGTGTTTGTGCGACGTCCACTGAAGCTGCTGTGTCTCGACGGCGTCCTTGAAGGCGTCGAAACCCGATTGCCCCAGCGTGATGGTGCACTGACGAACGCCACGGGCGCGTCAGCAGACCCGGCCCTCGCGGCTGAAGTTCACGTGCCGCTCCGTGCCGACCCGGCAAGCTTCGAAGGCTACACCATCACCGGCACGCTTCGCCCCGGCGGTTCGGGAGCGAAGCTGTACGTCGCCTCCCCTGACGAAGCGCAACGCCGCCGGATGCCGCACGGCATTGATCAGGTCGTGATCAAGAGTTTCGCACTGGAGGAAGGCTCGTCGCTTCCGCAGATCGTGCGTGAGTCGCGCGCGTTGGACGCCGCCCGTTCGCTCGGCCTCATTCTGGACCACGGACTGGATGCAGGACGTTTCTGGTACGTGATGCCATACCACGCGGGAGAGAACCTCAACGAGACCACGCGGTTGCTGCACGCGCGTTCGGGCAGCGACGGGCTCACGGGCGAAGATCTTCGCGAGTCGATCCGCTTCGCGCATGACCTTGTCGCCACGCTGGCGCGGTACCACGAGGGCGGGCTTTGGCACAAGGACGTCAAGCCCGACAACATCATGGTGCACGATGGGCGGGCGCATCTCGTGGACCTCGGGCTCGTCACGCCGCTGCGCTCGGCGATGACGCTGACCACGCACGGCACCGAGTATTTCCGTGACCCAGAAATGGTCCGGCAGGCGCTCCGCGGTGTGCGCGTGCATCAGATCGACGGTGCGAAGTTCGACATCTATGGTGCGGGCGCGGTGCTCTACTTCATGCTCGAGAACACGTTCCCGTCGCACAGCGGGTTGAGCGCGTTCGCGAAGCGCAGTCCAGAAGCGCTGCGCTGGATCGTGCGCCGTTCGATGGCGGATTATCACCAGCGGTATGCGTCAGCGCAGGCGATGCTCGCGGACGTGCAGGCCGTTGCAGCTGCCTCCGATCCGTGGGCGATCAAGCCGATCGAACTGCCGTCGATGCGCGGCGTTGATGCCGGCGCGGTCCAGGGCCACGGACCAGTGTGGTCGCCGCCGCCGCCACCGGGCGGATTCGGAGCGTTTTCGGCCGGTGCGGGCGCCGCCAGCATGGCGATCCCGGTCGCGGCGCGCCCAAAACTCCTGGTGACGAACTGGTGGACCGGCGCGTATCGCGCGACAGGGGGTATCGGCGGAAAGGCCGGCGGTGCCTCCGACGCGACAGCTGCAGCGCGCGCCGCATTGGCGGCCGTCGCGGCACACCGCGCGCAGCGCCGTGCGAAGCCGGTGAAACCAAAGAAGGAGCGCGCCGTGCGCCGCGAGCCTCCACGGCTCGCGTCTGCGCTCGGTGTGATGCTCGCCGCTGTGGTTTCGATTCTGGTCTTGGGGAAGGGGTTTCAGTACGACCGCTCACCGGCACGCTCGCCTGCGACGATCGAGTCCATCGTCCTCGCGAAGGCGATGCCTCCGTCGAAGCTCAAGGCGCCTGCTGCGGCGACGAAGCTGCTCATCGTCAACGATCACCAGGCCGCGGATCCAGCGGTGGGTGAACTCGTTGAGCGCGTGGTGGAGCGATATGAATCGTGCGGATTCACCATGGTTCGACACGACAGCGAGACGATGGCCCGGCTCCTGCTCGCACTCGGCAAGGAACGAACGAGCCTCGGCGCGAGTGATGCCAAGGCCGACATTGAGGCTGCGCTCGCGACCGGCGGTTACTGGGGAGCGGTGCACGTCCAGGCGGACCCTGCCAACGGAACGACGCTGGGCAGCCCGGTGGAGCGGTTCCGAGCCATTCCGATCGGTGAACAGCTCACAAAGGCGATTGAGGATGTGAGCGTTTCGAGGGCCAAGAGGGACAGAAAGGCGTCCTTGAAGGTGGAGCGCGGGGACGCGGTGACGATGCCGATTGCGCACCGGAGGTGGACGAAATTTCCTCCGCCGTGCGAGCCAGCGTCCCATCATGAGGACGACGACGCCGCGATCGAAACGGCAGACCTCGCGTGCAGTCGACGGTGACCGCGCTTTCTGCGAGACTTCGATCGCATGTCGACGCAGAAGCATCCGGGTCGCGTTCTTCGTGAACGCGTGCAGCGCGGGACGGTCATGGCGCCAGGCGCATTCAGCGCACTGGTTGCACGCGCCGTGGGACAGGCGGGGTTCCCCGCCGTGTACATCTCAGGCGGGGCGACGGCCAACGTCGCAGGCTTCCCCGACATCGGTCTGATCACGCTCACGGAGATGACGCGGACGATCCGCGAAATCGCCGACGCCTCGCAGCTTCCCGTCATCGCGGACGCTGACACGGGGTACGGCGAGGTCGAGTGCGTGATTCGAACGGTGATCGAGTACGAGCGGGCCGGCGCGGCGGCGCTGCACATCGAAGACCAGGTGTTTCCGAAGCGCTGCGGCCACCTGGACGGCAAGGATCTGATTGCGGCAGAGGACATGGCAACAAAGGTCGCCGCGATGGCGCACCATCGGCTCACACCGGATTTCGTGATCATCGCCCGGACCGACGCGCGGCACGTGACTGGCTTCGACGATGCTGTGAAGCGTGCGAATCTGTATCGCGAGGCAGGGGCGGACTGCATTTTTCCCGAGGGTCTGCAGTCCGAAGACGAGTTCGCGCGATTCGCCAAGCTGAGCCCGGGAATGCTGCTGGCGAACATGACCGAGTTCGGCAAGACGCCCGACATCAGCGCGGCGCGCTTCGGCGAACTCGGCTATCAGATCGTGATCTATCCGCTGAGCATGATGCGACTCGCAATGGGTCACGTCGCGCGCGGATTGCAGGCGCTCCAGCGCGATGGCAGCGTGGCCTCAGTGCTCGGCGAGATGCAGACTCGCAAGGAGCTGTACGACTTGATCGGCTACACGCCAGGCACGCAATGGCACTATCCACACGGTTGACAGCCAGAGCCGCTCGCCGCAGCGCATGGCTAGGCGACCTCGGATGTTTCGGGAGGCTTCTCGATTATATCTTTTACATACAGCTCTCGGATGAAAACTAGCAAAGCGGCGGCCAAGGGAGTGGCTAGCGCCACGCCGAGAAGCCCAAGCATCGCGCCAAAGAGAAGTTGCGCCGCAATCGTGAGCGCGGGAGGCATTCGGATCGTGCGACGCTGAATGAGCGGCGTTACGAGGTAGCTCTCAACGGTTTGAATGCCGAAATAGAGCAGCAGCACGTACAGCGCTCGCACCGGACTATCTACCGCCGCCAGCAACGCCGCAGGAACGACTGCAAGGATGGGACCGATATTGGGAATGAATGTGAGCAAAGCAGCGATCAGCGCAAGAGTCAGAGCCAACGGGACGTTCAGCGATAGAAGTCCAATCCACGTCAGAACGCCGATCAGAACCATGCCGATGATCTTTCCGATCAGCCACCAGTGAAGTGTCTCGCCGACGGAGAGCAGAACCTCTCTCGCACGCTCACGCCGGGCGGGTGGGACTAGCCGGACTGCTCCATCGAGGTAGAACTTCGGCTGCGCGGCAAGATAGAGTCCTACCGCGAGCATGATCACCGCTCCGGCGAACGCGCCGATGGTCGTCGAGAGGATCGTCGTGGCTTCGGAGAGCGCCCGGCGTCGGGACATCCACTGATCCGTCTCTGAAAACTGGCTGACCAGCCACTGTCCCCAGCCTGTCTGATCCAGGTGGCGGTGGAGCTTCGCCATCGAATCAGGGAGACTGCGCGAAAGCTCATCGATCTGTCGGCTGACTTCTGGAGCGAGCAGCCAAAATCCGAGCGCCATCACGCCGACCAAAGTCAGAAACACGATCGCAAGCGACCACCCCTCCCGGAACCCCGTCAGGCGGCTGAGCGTGTGACCCAAGCCGCGGAGAAAGATGGCGACAAGGATTCCGGCGAAAAGCACCAATAGGACATCCGACGCATACCAGATGCAGATCGTCACGACGGTGACGGCCACAACGATAAGTGTCGTCTGGAAGATGCGGTTCTTGAAGCTTGGAGCTCGACTAGATGGTGATGTCGACATGGGCTTTATTGTATTCGAAGAGGAGCATGCGGAAAGCTGCATTTGCTGGTGCGGTTAGGCGGCGTGGTTATCACGTATTATTAGTTCCAGCTTCAGAGCGGCCCGCGAAAGGTTGATGTCTTTAAGAAAAGCCAGCAAGGAAATTATAAGGGAAACCGAGCACACGATGAACAGGATGACGCAGAGCAGGACGACCTCCACATGCAGGAAGGCCACCAAGAATAAAGATATGACGAGGACCGCCGCCGCGAGCACGCTCACGACCGCGAAGTTGAGGGCCGAGCGGAGTATTCGCGCCCGTCTGAACAGAATCTCAAGCTGGGATTTCAACCGCTGTCGTTCTTGCTGGGGTGCGATACGGAGCGCGTCGTTGAGCAGCCGCGAGCGATCCAGCACGCGACCGAATCGGTTTGTCATTGACAAAATGATTAAGGCCCCGCCGGAAATCAGGATGACCGGGCTGACGGCGCCCTGAAGAATCAGTATCAAATCATCGAATCGCATCTTACATTCCTAAGAGGATGATTGCCGCTGACGACCCAACCTCGGCGCTGCGGCGACGAGGCGCGTCGATTGCAACCGCGACAGCCCGCCGCGGTTCGCTGCAGCGCATGGCTAGGCGTTTGCGGTCTCATCTGCAAATGGTCTCAATGAATCTGGACTCGGTAACGTCTTGGGTGGGTCGCCAGACAAACCATATACCTCCAAGCCAGCGAGAACTCCTCCTTAATCATTCCGAAGCGAGGGCGAGTGGTCGACTGCCGCAACGTCATATCAAATGGCGATCCCCGCGGAACGGCATGCTGCTTCCCACTGGACTTGTAAATCCAACTCTCGCACCCAGCTGCGTACATAGTCGAGGTCCAACTGATCGGTGCGGATTCTGAGGATTCCCGCCACGTCCTCGACTTGCCGCTGCGACCCGCCGATCTTGGCCCATTCAAGCTTCGCGATGACAACGTCTTCGGCGCTCGCGATCGAAAGCTTCATGCCCTGAAACTCGACAGCACCGCCACGGTCGAATTCCCCTCGACTGAAGGGTCGAGTCTTGCGCACGAACAGGTTGATCTTCCAGCCAGTCGTAGATTCGATGATGTTGAAATTTCCCTGATGTTTCTGCGCATCCAGAGCGGCGGCCACATCGACATAGTATTCGGTATCTGGAAGAAGAGCCGCCAGTGCCAGTATCTGGTCGGCTGTCGGCGCTATAACGATATCAATATCCTGCGTCGCCCGAGGCGTCCCGTGGTACGAACTAGCGAAGGAGCCTGTGAGCATATACGGAATGCCTGCCTGGTCCAAGGCTCCAATGATTCGTCGAAAGATGGCAGCGGTCGTCAAAGCAGTGGCGCCGGCAAGGTGGTGGACGTGGAGTGGAATGCGTAGCGCAGCAACTCGCGGTTGAGTTGCGAATCGGACCAGTCCGGGTGTTCGCGACTGAGTCGCGCAACAGAGAGAGCGCGCACCATTTCGCTCATCTCGACAGCCAGCGAAAGACGCTCGACGCTCGAGAGTCCGCGATGGATCGTGGTCTGCAGGGCTGAAGCTTCTGCGCTGGTGTCGCTCACGTTTTCCTCGTGTCGTTCAGTGAGCGGTCCAACGCTCAGCATCGGCGGCGCTCGCTCCATGCTATCGCCAGTGGTGGCGAGCATCGCTGCCGACCTGGCGCCGCTCACGTGCCCATCGGCTTGGCCCGCGCTGGATCGGAGACCGGCAGCGTCGCAGGCTGCTCCGGCTCTCGGCCGAAGTGATATGCGCCCTTCACCGGTCCCGACACCTGGTTGCCGTCCTTGTCGAACCCGCGATCCCAGATCTGCATCGCATCGGCCGTGATCAAGAATTCGCTCGTCGCGTATCGCGCGCCGCGGAAGGCGCTGTGGCAGTCCTGTCCCTCGGTGGCGCCGATCCATCGACCTTCCGACGGAGGCAGCAGGTACACGGTGCAGCCCTCACGGGAGCGCAGCTCGGCCGGGGTGATTGAATCGAACCGTGCGGGTTCGCGCCACGCGCCGGCGAACGCGATGGGGTCACCGGGAAGTTCAAACACGCGGAGCTCGATCGTTCCCGCAGCTTGCTCGGGGTCGTCAGCGAGGACGAGCCGGCAAACCCGCTGCCGATACGGTTGGTTCAGCGCTCCCGTCGGCGCCTGTTCGAGATAGAGCCACGGCCCGTCCACCCGCGCGGGCCAGATGGCTTCGACGTGCAACGCGATGTCGCGGTATTCCGGATCGACACGAGACTGCTCCGTGCTGGCGTAGGCCCCCTCCATGACCTCAGCCAGCGCCGCGAGCGGCGCGGCCGCGGTACCGCCCACGGGACCAAGGGCTTCGCAACCTCCCCCAAGAAGGAACACCAGCAGCAGGATGACCGGCAGCTGGGGGGCCGTGATCCGGGTTGGCAGTCGAGGGCGGCGGTGATCGGAAGTCATGCGGGCATCCTAATGAGCACCATCTGTCCCCGACGAGCCCCCGACGAGCGGAGCGTCGCCGAACCATCCGCTACCATCTCCGTTTCGTCATCGGCCACTGGTTGCGTCGGTTGTTCGTGATGACGGTCGCCTCCTTGGGTTTCGACTATGTCTACCACTGCCTCTCCTGCGTCCAAACCCGTTGATACCCGTGGCCTTGCCGGTCAGACCGTCGGTGACACGTCGATCTGCGCGGTGACGCAGACGGAACTGCTCTATCGCGGCTATGAGATCGCCGATCTCGCGGCCAACGCGAGCTTTGAGGAAGTGGCGTATCTCCTGCTCGTGGGCGAAAAGCCCCAGCCCGCCGAGCTCGCAGCATTTAAGGCTGAGGTGGCGAGCATGCGCGCCATTCCGGCGAGCGTTCGCGACGCCGTGGCGCGAATCGCGAAGGAGAGCCCGACCGCCCACCCGATGTCGATCCTGCGGACCGGCGTCAGCCTGTTGTCGCATCTTGATCCCGACTGCGAGGACAGCAGCCCGGAGGCCGAGCTGCGCAAGTCGAAGCGACTGCTCGCGCAGATTCCGACCATCATCGGCGCGTGTCAGCGGACGCTGGACGGCCAGAAGCCGCTCGATCCGGATCCGGCGCTTGGCCACTCGGCAAACCTCATGTGGCTGGTCAGCGGCAAGAAGCCGAGCGATCTTGCCGCGCGGATCATGGATGTGAGTCTCGTGCTGTACGCGGAGCACGACTTCAATGCGAGCACATTCGTCTGCCGAGGCATCGCGTCGACGGAGTCGGATTTGCACTCGGCCGTGTGCGGCGGGATCGGCGCCTTGAAAGGGCCGCTGCACGGCGGCGCGAACGAGATGGCGATGGAGATGCTGAAGGACATTGATCGCGATTGCCGGAAGCCCAACGGCGCGACGCGCATGTCGACGGAAGCGTGGATGCACCGCGCGTTCGAAGAGAAACGCAAGCTGATGGGCTTTGGCCATCGCGTCTACAAGAACGGCGATCATCGGGCGGGCATTCTGCGCGGTTGGGGACTCAAGCTGGCGGAGCAGCTGGGGCCCGACGCGAAGAAGTGGTTCACGCTTGGCGACGAGGTCCAGGCGATCATGCTGAAGGAGAAGAACATCCACCCGAACGTGGACTTCCCCTGCGGCATGACCTACTTCATCATGGGAATTCCGGTTCCGCAGTACACGCCGATCTTTGTCGCGAGCCGCATCACGGGCTGGTGCGCGCACATCATCGAACAGCACGCGAACAACCGCATCATCCGGCCGCTGGCGAATTACACCGGACCGGCACCGCGGCAGTGGAACGCCTGATCGGCGGTGCGGGACGACGGATCGTCAGCGGATCAGATGCCGGAGGAGCGTCCGCAGATGCCGCCGATTTTCAGCGGTCCACTTCTTCTGAAGAGCTGCGGACCGAAAAAAAGCGCGGGCAGCAAAGAAACTCTGCAGCCCGCGCCTGAGGAGAAAGCAAGTAGATGACAAGTAGATGACAAGTAGATGACAAGTAGCTGACAAGTAGCTGACAAGTAGCTGACAAGGCTGCGGGCGAACCCGCCGTTCCAGTCGCTGTCCGCGATTCCCGGACCATTCGCGGCCGATTCCCAGCTAATCCCAACACGATTCAACCAACTGTAGGCGATCGTGCTGCACTTTATCCGAGCAATTCTTGGCGTCAACGCCGCGGCAACTGCCCGTCGCGAGCGAGAAGTCGCCCGCGGAACCATCCACAACTTCATGAACTCCGTTGATGGCGGCCGTCGAGGCGATCGGACCTGATCTCAGCCGCTCGCCGCTCCGATTCCGCAATCCGCTCAATCCGCTCAATCCGCATCAGGTGCGGCCCGCCATTTCGACGGAATCCCGTTTCAAAGGGAGTCCTGTCTCGACGGCCCCCGCACGATACCGGCTTGCGGGCACCGGATCTTGGTAAGAAGCCCCCAATTCGCGCCCCCAATTCGCAGTCAGTGGCTGCTCCAAGCCAGCGCATACTCGACCCGCGCGGCCAAACTACCGCGCCCAGACTCGACGTTCGAAGCGAACCCAAGAATTGGGAACGAATAGGCGAACGATTTTCGTCGCGTTGCGCTGCACGATCGCCCGCGCGCGATGCACGGGGCGCCGCGTCCGCTGAGCGTCCGACGACCGATCAGCGGACGCGTATCATGCCGCGTCGAAGGAGAGGCACACCTCCCCTCTCACCCCCGAAGACCTCCATGACCACTGTTCAATCGCTCGCTGTGATCGGCGCCGGCACCATGGGCTCCGGTATCTCCCTGACCGCGGCGTCCGCCGGACTCACGGCGTACCAAGTCGATGTGAGCCAGCCCCAGCTCGACAAAGCCAAGGCGTATCACCAGAAGACGCTCGCGCGAAGCGTCGAAAAGCAGAAGACGACGCAGGCCGACGCGGACGCAACGATTGCGCGCCTCCGGTACGTCACGGACATGACGGAGGCGCGGTCCGCCGAGTGGGTTGTCGAAGCGGCGACCGAGAACGTCGAGCTGAAGAAGAAGATCTTCCGCCAGATGGCGGAGACGTTTCCGAAGTCAGCCGTCCTTGCGACGAACACCTCGAGCATTTCGATCACAGACATCGCGACGGCGGTCGGTGCTGACGCGCATCGCGTGATCGGCATGCACTTCTTCAATCCGGTGCCGCTGATGAAGCTCGTCGAGGTCATCAAAGGGCTCGCGACGAGCGACGAGGCCACACAGCGCACCATCGACCTGTCGAAGGCGCTCGGCAAAACGCCGGTGCCGGCGAACGACCGTGCCGGGTTCGTGTCCAATCGCGTGCTGATGCCGATGATCAACGAGGCGTTTCACGCGTGGATGGAAGGCGTCGCCAAGCCGGAAGACATCGATCAGATCATGCTGCTCGGCTGCAACTTTCCCATGGGACCGCTCCGTCTGGCCGACTTCATCGGGCTCGACGTGTGCCACGACATCATGATGGTGCTGCACCGCGAACTCGGCAATCCGAAGTTCTTCCCGTGTCCCTTGCTGCGTCAGCTCGTGCAGGCAGGACGGCTCGGCGACAAGAGCGGGCGCGGCGTGTACGAGTACGCGAAGAAGTGACGCAGCGCCCGCTGGAGGCTGCGCTGCTGAGGAGTTCGGGCGCGCGCTTCGGCCTCGATGTCCTTTTCGCGGCCCTCTTTCTTTGCCGTTCATCGCGTCTCCGGTTAGGGTGGTGACCTTACCAGCGACTTCCAACAGTTCCTGTGGGGATCTGTGCCGGACTGGTAACGGAACCTCTTGTCGGGCAAGGAATCGCGATGCAGCCATCGGACGAAATTCTGGGCGGTGGGGACATGTCGAGCGGCCAGATCGGGCCCGTGGTGGGTGCTCTGGTCGGCGCTTCCGTCGCCGGCGTCGCGGGTGCCGCGCTCTGGGCTGCGGTCGCCTACTTCGCGAATCTCGAGAGCGGTTGGATCGCGTGGGGTGTCGGCGCGCTGTGCGGTGCCGGGGCGCTGATCGGCGGTGGACGATCAGCCGGCTTCCTGGGCGGAGTGGTGGCCGTCGTCTTGGCGATCGCTTCGATCTGTGGAGGCAAGTACGCCGCCGTGCACTTCGGATTGAACCACGCCGACTCGATGATTCAGGCAGAGATTGAGGAGATGATCGCGTTCAACCACGATGCTCCGGAGCACTTCAAATCGTTTTTGGCCGATCGCCTGATTGAAGAACGGGTGGCGGCCGGGCGCGTTCCAAATCGGTTCTCAGCGCAAAACGTAGTTTCGTGGACGTCGCGTCGCTGCTGACGACGTCCGCTACCGACAGTCACACGAGGTAAGCATGCGAATCGCTGCGGCTGCTGCATGGGGGACGCTGTTCGGACTGCTCGCCGCTGTGGGGTGGGCGTTGCTCACCTACTACTCGGGCTTCCTCGTCGGATTCGTGGCTTGGGGCATCGGCTGGGCTGCGGGGCGCGGAGTGTATCTCGGCATGAAAGAGAGCGCCGGTGCACACTCCGGCATCCTGGCCGTGGTCATCGGCGTCCTGTGCTATCTCGTCGCCAACGCGTTTCTCCTCGTCATCGCCGCAATGGAAGGCACACCGCTGGTCAATGTGTGGGCGCGATTCACGGCGCAGTTTGGTCCGTTGGACCTCCTGTGGATCGCGTTCGTGATCTGGCCTGCGTATCGCGTCGGCGCGACAGGGAACGACCTCTGAACGTTCACACGAGCCGTGCAAACCGGCGTTGCGCTCGCGGAAAATCAACGCCCATCGCGAACCAGTGCACCACGCCGATGGCGACCGCCAGCGCGAGCGATGCGCTGTCCGGCCAACTCGCGAGCGGCACCGGGGCCGTAGCGATGCAGGAAATCGCCGCACCGAGAATCACCAGCGCCAGCCCGCACCATTGGTAGAACCGCAGGCCGCCGATCACACGCGTCTGCGGTTCGCCGCGATACGCCTCCTCCGCAAACCGTGCGAAACCTGCGAGTACGAGATACATCCCGATCACGCCACTGCTCGGCGCGCCGAGC
>JAWXBD010000011.1:0-32634 GCA_034439815.1 Phycisphaerae bacterium | reverse complement strand
CGCCTCGTTCCGCCACGCGGCCTCCGACTGGTAGCCCGGACGCTGCGTGAGAGCGATGTAGTCCTCGCCCACCTGCTCCGCGATCAGACGCTGCGGATCAGGGGTAACTTTCTGGTAGCCGATGACGGAATCGGGCGTTGGAAACGAGGTGATGACGTAAGGGTCGCCTCGCTCGAGATCCCAGAAGTAGTGCAGATTGCCGTTCGAGAGGATGACGAAGCGGCAGTTCTGCGAGCGAGCGTACTTTCGCGCCTGCTCCTTGCCGACCAGCGGATTCTTGTCCTTTGCCTTGGCCTCGAGGACGATGAACGGAAAGCCCTTCGCGTCGAGGAGAAGGAAGTCAACGAAGCCCTTGCCGGTCCTCTCGAAATTCTCGCCGAGCGCGTCGAGCTCGGCCGTCTTGATCGAAACGCTTGGTTCGAGCCGAATGTTCGCGGGCTGGTTGCCTTCGGGAAAAAATCGCCAGCCGGATGCTTCGAGCAGCTTGTTGATCTTGATGCGGGCTGTGGCTTCGCGGAAGGTTGCAATTCTCCAAGTCAGGTAGCCGACGCGGCGAATGCGGTGATGTTCACGAGGACAAAGTACCGGACACGATCACTTTTCGGAGATCGACGGCGCCGTCGAGGGCACGTCGCCGACCCATCAATGCGATATCGAGATGGATCGGCAGCTGTTCCCTTGCGCAGTGGCTGGCGAGGTCCGAACAATCGGCGGTCTGAAAGTCGGGGCATTCGGGAGGACAAGCCAGTTGCCCTCCTCCACCAAAGCGCATCATTCTGCTCGCGCGGCCTTCGGTGCCTGAATCGGCCGCACGGGCCGAATCGCCGCATCTGGCAACGCCACGCAGACGCGGAGAAGACACTTCGCGGTTGGTACATGACCGTGCCCGGTGCCGAGTGGAACAGCCTGCAGGATGCTCAGGAGACTTACGCGCACGCCGATGGCGTCGGGACGGCACGCGGGGAGATGCTCACAGTCTTCAACATCAGCGGCAACAAGTGCCAGCTCGTGGCCCGCGTTCGCTACGACTTCCGGCTCGTCAACATCCGGATCGCCCTGACGCACGCCAAATACGACAAGGGAAACTGGAAGGTGTAGGAACCATGCCAGCGACCAAGCACGATCGCAGGACGCACTGCGGCTCATCGCTTTGCCTCCCGCAGCTCCGACGCCGACTCCGCTGCCGTCGCCGCGCGGTCGGCTCCATGTGTTGCCTACTTTTCACATGATCTCCTCCTTTCATTAGACGAGAAATCATCAGCTTGTTCTGACGCACAACACGCAATGTCGAAGCCCCAATATCTAGCGCCCTAGGTCAATCCTCCGCGGCGGGCGTCGGCCTTTGAACGCTCGTAAGTTCGGTGGCTCGTACGATCCCGCCGTGCACTCTTTCGCCCCACTCTTGGCCGTCGGGTTCCTTGCGTTGGTCCCTCCAGCGGTGCCGGTTGCCCAGACCGCGACGCATCCGCCAATCGCCGAAGGTACGGCATCGCTCCATAAGCCTGACGGTTCGGTCGATGTCACCTATCGCTACCGCCTCGTCGAGCCGCCCGCGTCAGCGATCGTGGACGGGAAGCGCGTGCCGCTCGTCGTCTTTCTCCACGGCGCCGGCGAGCGCGGCGACGACAACAGCGCCCAGCTCACGCATTTTGTCGGCGCGGCGGCAGGCGCCGAGTTTCAGGCCCGAGCCCCGTGCTTCATCCTCGCGATGCAGTGCCCGCGCGACGAGTCGTGGGCGCTGATCGATCTGCAAGCCTTCCGCGAGAAGGGGGTCATGCCGACCTTCGCACTTGAGCCGACGAAGTCAATGCGGTCGGTGATGCAGGCAATAGACGAGGTGTTAGTCGCACGTCCGATCGATCACGAACGGATCTATCTGACAGGCCTCTCGATGGGAGGTTTCGGCGCATTCGATCTCGCCGCTCGGCGGCCGCACCTGTTCGCCGCGGTCATTCCGATCTGCGGCGGCGGAGACCCCGCCACCGCATCGCGCCTCATTGGTGTTCCGTTCTACATCGTGCATGGAAGCGACGATCCGGTTGTCCCGGTACAGCTCTCGCGGGCCATGCGCGACGCGATCAAGGCAGCGCAGCCCAAGACATCCACGCCGACGACTCCCATGTATCGCGAGTACGAGAAGGTCGGCCACAACAGTTGGACGCCCGCGTATCGCTTTGGCCCCGATGGTGTGCTTGACTGGATGTTCAACCAGCGCCGCATCGCGAGTAAGCCGCAGCCAAACCCAACCCCCGATCGAACACCCGATCCGAAATCGAATCCGCCGCCAGCCCAAGACCCAGCCGCCCGCCAGCCGACCCGTGGGGCGATCGACGCCGCCAACGCAGCGCGACGCGACCGGATCGGGTAGACGATCGAGATCTTCCGCTATCCAGCGCCGCGGTCGGGAACTCAGTGACGACCCGGCGTGGTATCCGCTTACCAAGTCGACAAGTCAACGTCAGGCAGCATGGACAGCGCTTTCGGAAGATACAAGCGGCTGTCGAGTACCCTCGATCAAGCGGAACGCACTCGTCGCGCGGGCCCCCCGAGCTTGCATCCACTACGTTCTGCGCGAATAACTTTCGCCACGAGCGGTTAGCTAACATCGCGCCATGCTATGTACGAGCGAGTCAGGCTCGGAGCTACTTCAGCGCAGCGGGCGATGCCGAAGCCGCGCGCTCGGCGCGAGCGCCGTCGTCAGTTCATCGTCACTCCAGCCCGCCTCGATGCATCGCGATCGCCAGGACGATTCGTCGGCGCGCTCGTAGGGGCGATGCAACGGGAGGGACATCGGATCCCAAAGGCTCACACCAGCGGTCAGTGGATTGAGTGCGAGTAGGGAACGGCCACCGAGTTTCGTACTGCCCTTTGCGTTGAACGTCACGAGGGAGTCCGAATCCGTGCGGACCTCAAGGTGCATGACGTGGCGAACACTCGTTCGACCGCGACGATCGAGCCCAACGTGTTCGTCTATCCGCAACGCGAAACCGAAGTACTTCATGCGGAGTCGAAAGAGCTGAGTCACCCCAGGGATCTTCGCATCGCACGAGACGACGGTAACGAACGATTGCTCGCGGCCGTCAATGTATCCCTCGAACCCTGTGATGAGTGGACGAACGCGTTCGCCCGGTCGGGCGGTGTCCGAGCCCTTGAGTACGGGCGGCTCGTTCGACCGAAGCCCCGGTGCCCCCAGCGCATTCTTTTCGACGAATCGCTCCCAAAGTGTCGTTGCATGCAGGAAGTGCTCGCCAGCCCAAAGTGTTCGGTGGGCGTCTCGGATGAGCGATTCAACAAGCAGCGCGGCGCGCCCGCGGCCGTCGTTCTTCGGATCCAGCCGCCACGCCATCACGGAACGGAGCACGCAGCTGTCTTCATCCGACCAAGGGCCTAACGTCGGATCGACTGCGAGTACGCCATCTTGGGCACCGCTCGTCGCATCGATGGTGGGCCGGACTTCCATCGACTGCGCAAACCGTAGTCCCATGGCTCGGCTGATGGCACCAGCAGGCTGATGCAGAGTGTCGGTAGTCGCGTTCTTGGCCATTACTCTGAAATCTCCTCGCCTCAGAGTACTGCGCGGCGCGGACAGTGGAATCCGCGAGTGACTGGAGTGATCGAAAAATCGGCGTGGCGGAAGGGGGACGCGATTCTCAGATATTGACCGTTCATGCTTGTGGATCGCGTCTCAAAAATCTCTAGGTAGACACGCGGTAGCTTTGTTCGCGCGTCGTCGGTCCCTAAATTGTTAGTCGATGCGGGTGAACCTCCAGTTGCGGTCGGACTCCCGCGTCGTCGCGCATTTGCGCAGCGTCGGCTGGTCGGCGATGCGTCGTCCGATCGTTTGGCGCGCCATCGTGGTCCGCCCCGCCTGTCGATAGTGCACGTCCACTAGATCACGCACCGGACGCGCGAAGTCCCCCTTCGTCAGCCGCGTCGACATGTCATCGTCTCGGCCACAAGCTGCTTGCTCTTCTGGTCGAAGGAAACCACGGGGTGGCTCTCGTCAAATGCCCCTGCAAGGCGATCGTTTTTCAGGGCGCTTCAGCTACAAAACTGGACGACTCGGTCCACGAGTTCGCTGCTGCGCCTACATTGCGCGCTCATTGTGCGGCACGCAGCCTCGCCCGGCACGCCAGCAGCGTCGCCGAGCGTCTTTCTCATAGTCTCCATCCTCCTTGATCGTGCCCTGACCGGGTGAGCCCGGCGGCAGACCCCATTCGCCGGTTAACAGCTCGCACATCTGCACGACTGTTCTCTGGCGCGTTCCCAATCTCCGGCCTATGTACCGGAAGGAGTTTTCGCGAATGAGTGCGAATCGACGCGTCATCGTCTGCGCGGCTAGCGCCGCGCTGTCCCTCTTCGTGATGGGCTCCGCCCAGGCGCAATCCGAGAAGCAGCCCGCTCCCGCATCGTCCGCGACCAAGGGCGCTGAACCGGTCGAGCGCATCGGCGATCCGTACCCCCTCGACACCTGCCCGATCACAGCGAAGAAACTGGGCACGATGGGTGACCCTGTGACGAAGATCTATGACGGGCGCGAGGTCCGCTTCTGCTGCCCGGCCTGTTCGCCGAAGTTCGAGAAAGACCTAGCCGCGAACCTCACCAAGATCGACGAGAAGATCATCAAGGATCAGGCCGCGCTCTACCCGCTGAAGACGTCCGTCGTGACGGGCAAGGGCCTCCCCGAAAGGCCCTTCGAGTTCGCTTATGGCAATCGCCTCATTCGTCTCGGGGCCGACAGCGAGAAGGCTGACTTTCTCAAGGACCCGGTCAAGTTCCTCGCCTCACTCGACAAGGCGGTGGTCGAGCAACAGGGCAAGGACTACGTCCTCAAGACGTGCCCCGTGAGCAAGGAGAAACTCGGCGGCGACATGGGCAAGCCTGTGGACCTCGTGGTCGCCGGACGTCTCATCCGCTTGTGCTGCAACGACTGCAAGAAGGACGTGGAGAAGGACCCCGCGAAGTTCATCGCGATGGTCGACGAGGCCCGCAAGGTAAGCCCCGCGAAGCCCGACGCAGGTCACGACAAGAAGGACGATCATCACGACCATAACCACCAGGGCAAGTAAACAGCCGCGCATCGCGGGCAAAAGCCCGCGATGCGCTTTGACACCCGCCAAAGCAAACCCTCCATGAAGTCCCGACGACGCATCCCGATTCCCACGGCCACCCTCGGCCTCGCAGTGACCCTGCTCATCGCTGGGTGCGCCGCTCGGTACACAGAGCCGAACCTGCCGGAGACCCATCCCGCGAGCGCAATGGCCGCCGGGTCGCCGATAGAGGAACGATCTGGCACGCTCCATTTGACGAAGGCCGATCCTCTTGCGGCGACGCCCGCGCCCGTGCCCATGCGGGACATGGCCACGCCTTCGGCACATGAACAGCACATGCAGCCCGCCTTAGAGGGCAACGCCCCCGATGCCGCGCTCTACACCTGCCCCATGCACCCCGAAGTGGTGTCGAAGGAGCCGGGGCGCTGCCCCAAGTGCAACATGAAACTCGTTCCGAAGAAGTGAAGGAAGGAGGGCGGGCACGAATGAGAACGCCACCCCGCCAGCGACATCGCCAGCGACATCTCGCTCTCTTTGTCATCACGGCGGCGGGCCTTTGGGTGGGCGGCTGCGCGGGCATGAAGCCCGGGATGGGATTTGACGATGTGCAGCGATGCGTCTCCGAGCGCACCGGGCAGAAGGTCCACTGGGACAACGGTTCGCCGGAAGACGAAGAGGCGCGCGCTGCTGTGCGCGGTTTGCTCGCGAGTGAACTGAGCGCCGACGGCGCGGTGCAGATCGCACTCCTGAACAACCGCAATCTGCAAGCGGTGTACGAAGACCTCAACTTGGCCCAAGCCGACCTTGTGCAGGCCGGGCTGCTGAAGAACCCGGTGTTGAGCGGCGAAGTACGATTTGCCACCGCTGGCGGCGGAACGGATGTGGTCCTTGACCTATCACAGGACTTCGTGAGTCTCCTCTCCATGCCCCTGCGCAAGGGGCGCGCGCAGGCCCAGTTCGAGGCCGCGAAGGTCCGCGTGACCGGCGCGGTACTCGACCTCGCGAGCGAAACGCGGGTTGCGTACAACGAACTGCAAGCCGCCGAGCAACGACGCGAGCTTCGCGGCACTGTCGCCGAGGGAATGGCTGCCTCGTATGAGTTCGCCAAACGCCTTCGGGCCGCCGGGAACACCCGCGAACTGGACCTGTTCAACGAGCGGGCTCGCTACGAGCAATCCAAACTCGACCTCGCCGCGTCCGAGGCCGACGTGGTCCAACTCCGCGAAACCATGAACGAACTGATGGGCTTGTGGGGCGATTCCGTGGGTTGGCGGATCGCTGGACGCTTGCCTCCCATCCCGGCGGACGAGATCCCTAGCGAGGGACTGGAAGCCCGGGCCGTCGAGCGCAGCGGCGACCTGGAACTTGCCCGTCGCGAGGTCGAGGTCGCGGCCCGGACACTGGGGATCGCCAAGCCCTTCGCGCTGCTCCAAGAGCTCAACACCGGCGTCGCCTCCGAGAGAGACTTCGACGGATCGTGGTCGGTGGGTCCGTCGTGGTCGTTGCCCATCCCACTCTTCGACCAAGGACAAGGCGAGATCGGGACCGCGAACGCCCGGCTCCGGCAGGCCGCGCAACACTACTACGCCACCGCCGTCGCGCTCCGCGCTCGAGTCCGCGCGGCCCACGCCGCCGTGCTCTCGGCCCGCGACCGCGCGCTCTACGTCGAGAAGGTGATGCTTCCGCTCCGTGAAAAGATCGTGGACGAGAGCCAACTCCACTACAACGCCATGCAGGTCAGCGCCTTCCAACTCTTGCAAGCCAAGCGCGATCAGGTGGAAGGGGGCGTGCTGTATGTCGAATCTCTGCGCGGCTACTGGCTTGCGCGAGCGAAACTCGAACTCATCCTCAGCGGCCGGATGCCGCCGATGTCGCAGCCCACACGCGACTCGAACATGAATACCGGCGCGTCATCGGGAAACAGCCGCGCGGGAGGCCACTGAAATGGAGACACCTAACAACCGATTGATCGTCCGACTGTCTCCGAACACACTCACGCGGCGCGGCCTGCTGCGCGCGGGTGCTCTCGCGGGTGGCTCGCTGCTGCTTGCCGGCCGCGCCGCCGCCCAGACCGGACCCGCTGCGCACCCCGAGGGAGCGCACGCTGGCCACGACGAGCACGCTGTCCCAGCCCCTGCGCACGGCGGGGGCGACAACTTCCCCCTCGGCGAACCCGGAGGTGACTACACGCCCGTGCTCGTCCCCAACGGGTGGACACTGCCGTACAAGGTCGTCGACGGCGTGAAGGTCTTTCACCTAGTTGCTGAGGAGGTCGAGCATGAGTTCGCCGACGGGCTCAAGGCGACGTGCTGGGGGTACAACGGCTCGGTGCACGGGCCGGTGATCGAGGCATGCGAGGGGGACCGCGTGCGTATCTTCATGACTAACAAGTTGAAGGCGCTGACGGCGACGCACTGGCACGGCCTGCTCATCCCGTCGGGGATGGACGGCGTGGGCGGACTGACGCAGCGGACTATCAAGCCGGGCGAGACGTTCATGTACGAGTTCACGCTGCGGCAGCACGGCACATGCATGTACCACGCTCACCACGACGAGATGACGCAGATGGGCCTAGGCATGACCGGCCTGTTCGTGATCCACCCGCGCACGAAAGCGAGCGCGCGTCCCGACCGCGACTACGCGCTCATGCTCCACGAGTGGGCGCTGATGGTAGGGGCGTCGCGCCCTGATCCGAACGTGATGACGGACTTCAACCTCCTGACGATCAACGGCAAGTGCTTCCCGGCGACGCGCCCGCTGGTGGCGCAGGTCGGCGAACGGGTGCGCATTCGCATCGGCAATCTCTCGGCGATGAATCATCACCCAATCCACCTGCACGGGTACTACTTCACCGTGACCGAGACCGATGGGGGCGTGATCCCCGAAGCGGGTCGCTGGCCCGAAACCACTGTGTTAGTCCCGGTGGGCAGCACTCGCACGGTCGAACTTGTCGCTAACAACCCCGGCGACTGGGCCATGCACTGCCACATGACGCACCACGTGATGACGCAGATGGGGCACGGCCTCCCCAACACGATCGGCGTGGACTCGCGCGGGCTCGACACGCAGGTACGCAAGCTCCTGCCCGGCTACATGACGATGGGCCAGGACGGTATGGCGGGCATGACAGAGATGGGCATGGCGGTGCCTACTAACAGCACGCCGATGGTCGGCGGCATCGGCCCTTACGACGAGATCACGATGGGCGGGATGTTCACGATCTTCAAGGTGCGGGAATCGGTCGCGCGCGACGTGGTGGACCCCGGGTGGTACGCACCCCCGGCGGGGACGCTCGCGCTGACCGCAACGGATGCGGCGCTGCGGGCAGCGGGAATTGCTGAAGACGGTTCCGGCGCGCCCAATCCGCCCGAGGGTGCGCTACGACCACACAAGCTGGCGCCGCCGTAAAGAGAGCGAAGTACGACCGCCATTGATTCAGGTCGAAAGAACACTTTATGCATAGGCGCGGACCGATCACCGCCACACCGTGGCTCTACATCCTGCCCCGCGACTCGCCTTCATGCTCAACAACTCCGGCAGCCCGGTCGTGAAACTCATCGCGATCGCGACCACGTTTGTCGGTTTCAAACTAGTGATCATCGGACAGCGATCATTGGACTGGGCTTGAAGAGCGCCGAAGTGGCCGATCAGAGACCCGCGAATCCGTATGGCTCCGGGCCAATTCGCTTGAGTTGTTCAGCCTCGCCGTGATCGGCATCACGCTTCTCTCGATGTTCCGCGCCGTCCCAAGCGGAAGTGACCATCGCGCGGCATCGACGCCCAATCGCCTCCCGCCCCGATGCAGATGTCGATGAACGCGACGGCGTCCGCGATCACGCCGCGGATCGTCAATCTCATCAGGCCGTTTGTCATTCCTTTGGCGGTGACTGTCGGGGCCAGTGTCCCCTCTGCGTTGCCGCCGTCATCACCGGTCACACGTTCGGCGATGTCGCCCCCCCCCGTTGCAGGAATGACGAACCTGTCGTCGAACTCGTGTGGTGTTGCAACTCAATTGGGGCATGTGCTTGGTGGCCGACACTGCGCGCGTTGCCACAATCCTCTGATCGTGGAAGGTGGTCCTGACGGTGCGAAGGTACTGAATCGCAACTGTCGAGGACGTGAATCCTTCCGCGCGTGTAATGCCGAGGACCAGCCGTGCGCTTGGTCCGACTGAAACTCATCCTCCAAGGGAGCACCTCCATGATCCGCAGCCGTAACACCGCCGTCATCGCCGCTTTGCTAAGCACCGTCAGCCTCTCACTCGCGTGGGCCGCTCAGCCCGGTGCGGGAGCTCGCCATGCCGAAAAGATGGCAGCGACGGGTATGCCAGCAACCCCCGAGGGATGCGCGGCGATGAAGAAGATGTGCGACGACATGGCGTCGAAGCAGAAGGAGGCCGACGCACGCCTCGAGCGGCTGGTCGTCACGATGAACGAGGCCTCGAGCTCGACCAAAGTCGATGCGATGGCCGCCGTCATCAGCGAACTCGTCACCCAGCGGACCGAAAGTCGCGCTCACATGATGCGCATGGGCGCTGACATGAACGAGCACATGATGCAGCACGTCATGGACTCTGCACCGGCTGAAATGCGCGCGAACATGAAGAAGGGAATCGACGGGTGTTCGATGATGAAGGGAGCGGCTAGCGAGAGTCGCTAGCGTGACTTGCACCGGTATGGCGGAAACCGCCCAGCGCTTTTAGACCAATGAAAGAGCACGTGGGGCGCTCTTTATGCTGATCGTGACTCTGCTTTTTCCCGACGTGATCCCGCGTGGATTTTTGTGCCGCCACACGACTCGTGCATACCCCTAGGGGGTATCATGTCTCGTGGTGAGCCATCATGCCCTCTACCTTTTCGAACGGAGATCATTTCATGAATAGCATCACTCCCATCGCCGCCGCGAACACCACGCTCGTCATCGAGGGCATGTCCTGCGGCCACTGTGTCGCTCAGGTGACCAAGGCTCTTGCTGGCGTTCCGGGGCTCGAGGTCAAGTCAGTCGCGATCGGTAGCGCCCAGATTGTGACGACGCAACCGGCGGCGGTGAAGGCCGCGCAGGCGTCGCTCGCGGAGGCCGGCTACACAGCCCGCACCAGCCAAGCCGCCGAGACCGCGTCGTCGGACAACGCTCTCAAGAGCGGCGAGTGCTGCGGAGGTTCTAGCGCGGTGAGCGCGAACCCGAACGCAACAGGCGGCAAACCCTCGTGCTGCGGCTGAGATTCGGAACGTCTGTAGTGAACGGTCGCATCGGAACGCTTCATGCCCCAGAAACGCACGACAACGAGGGAGCGTTCGGGTGCCGCACGCACCACCGGCCCGGGCGGCCGGGCGGTGGGCGGTGACGCCGCGCTGAAGGCGTCGAACATCACTCGCCTCAAGCGGGCTGAGGGGCAGGTTCGCGGCGTTGCGCGGATGGTCGCGGAAGACCGCTACTGCGCCGACATCATCATCCAGATCGCCGCGGCGCAGGAGTCGTTGCGGGCCGTGGCTAAAAACCTGCTTAAGAACCACCTCAAGCACTGCGCGAAGGCGGCCCTCAAGGCGGGCGAGGCGGAGGCAGACGCGATGTGCAACGAACTGATGGACGTGATGGGCAAGATTGCTAGGTAGGCCAAGAATCAACATGACCATCGAGCATCATCACGACACAGCCGTCCCGACGACGACGCCCAATGAGCATTCCATGCACGTGGATGAGGCCGCTTCGGCGAAGCCGGGCGGGGCGAAGCGCGTGGACGAGCGGGTGGACTTGCCCCTCACCGGAATGTCGTGCGCTTCGTGCGCGAACACAATCGAGAAGGCGTTGGGCAAGACGCCGGGTGTATCAAAGGCGAGCGTGAACTTCGCCACCAAAACTGCGACGGTGCGGTACGACGCCGCCGCGATTTCACCGGAGAAGTTAGTCAAGGTGGTCAAGAGCACCGGGTATGACGCGGTGCTGCCGGAGTCGTCGGCGACTCCTGCTGCTGCACACGCTGGACACGGCGATGCGATGCCCGGCATGACCGCGGCACAGCACGCGGCGATGCCCGTAGGGCATGCGATGGACAAAGGTGAAGTGAAAGAGGATCACTCGGCCCACATGCACGTCAATGCCGACGAGCAGTCGGTCTTGCTCCGCAAGGTCATCGTCGGCGCAGTGTTGTCGGTGCCTGTGCTGGTCATCGCGATGTCGCATGGAAAGATCGCGATCTTCAATCACCCTTGGATCAACTGGCTCCAGCTCGCTCTCACCGCTCCGGTTGTGGTGTGGTGCGGGGCGCAGTTTTACCGGATGGCGTGGATGGGCTTGAAGCACTTCCGGGCCAACATGGATTCGCTCGTCGCGCTGGGCACAGGCACGGCCTTCCTCTACTCCATCGCCGCGACGATCTGGCCGGGATTCTTCGCGGCGGCCCAGGGCAGCACGATGGGCGGCATGGCGATGGTGCCGGTGTACTACGAGGCCGCCGCCGTCATCATCGTGCTCGTCTTGCTCGGCAAACTCTTCGAAGCACGTGCGACGGGCAACACCAGCGCCGCGATCCGGCGCCTGATCGGGCTGCAAGCCAAGACCGCGCGTGTGGTGCGGGAGGGGCAGGAGCGGGACATCCCGGTGGAGCAAGTGATCGTCGGCGACACGGTCATCGTTCGCCCGGGTGAGAAGATCCCCGTGGATGGCAAAGTCGAGACCGGCGATTCCGCCATCGACGAGTCGATGCTGACGGGCGAGAGCGTCCCTGTCGAGAAGAAGCCCGGTGATGCGGTCTTCGGGGCGACGATCAACGCGACCGGCGCTCTGACCTTTCGAGCCACGAAGGTCGGCAAGGACACCGCGCTCCAGCAAATCGTTCACCTCGTGCAAGAGGCCCAAGGGAACAAAGCTCCGATCGCCCGACTGGCGGACACGATCAGCGGCTACTTCACGCCAGTGGTGTTGGGCATCGCGATCGTCACGTTCGTCGTCTGGTATTTCGCAGCTCCGGTTGACTCGCGGCTGAGCATGGCGTTACTAACGTTCGTGTCCGTTCTCATCATCGCGTGCCCCTGCGCGCTAGGGCTTGCGACCCCCACGGCGATCATGGTCGGCACCGGCCGCGGAGCCGAGCGAGGCATTCTCATCAAGGGCGGCGAGGCGCTGGAAACGGCGCACAAACTCACGGCCATCATCCTCGACAAGACTGGCACGATCACGCAGGGCAAGCCGGCGCTGACTGATGTGCGAGCGTTACCCGGCGTCACCGAGACCGACCTCGTGCGGCTCGCGGCATCCGCTGAGCGGCGGAGCGAACACCCGCTCGCCGCCGCGATCGTGGAAGGGGCCAAGGCGCGTGGCCTCACGCTCGCGGAACCCACCGCGTTCAAGGCCGTCGTCGGTAATGGCATCGAAGCGACCGTGGAAGGTCGCGCGGTCTTGATCGGCAAGCGGGCGCTGCTGAACGACCGCGGGATGGACACATCGGCGCTCGATGCGCTCGCAGGCGAACTCGCGACATTGGGTAAGACGCCCATGTACGTCGCGATCGACGGCAAGCCCGCGGGGCTGATCGCCGTGGCCGACCGCGTCAAGCCCGAGTCCAAGGCGGCCATCGAGCAGATGCAGAAGTTGGGCCTGCGCGTGGCGATGATCACCGGCGACAACGCCAAGACTGCTGCTGCGGTGGCGAGGGAAGTCGGCATCACGTCCGACATGGTGTTCGCCGAGGTGCTGCCGGGTAACAAGGTCGAGCACGTCAAGCAGCTCCAGGCTCAGGGCCTTGTGGTCGGCATGGTCGGCGACGGCATCAACGACGCACCTGCGCTCGCGCAAGCCGACATCGGACTTGCGATGGGCACTGGAACGGATGTGGCCATCGAAGCTTCCGACATCACGCTCATCCGCGGTGACCTTCGCTCGGTACCCGAAGCCATCGCCCTGTCGAAGGCGACCATGCGCACGATCAAGCAAAACCTATTCTGGGCGTTCGTCTACAACGCTCTTGGCATCCCCGTCGCGGCTGGCGTGCTCTACCCGTTTACGGGCTGGCTGCTCTCGCCGATCATCGCTAGTGCAGCGATGGCTTTTTCCAGCGTGTCCGTTGTGCTGAACAGCCTTCGCCTTGCAAGAAGGGCTTCCCGGCCGTGAAATCGAGTAAGGCCAAGTCGCGCTTAGTTCCAGGGTTCCGGCACACGGAGCCAAGTGACCGAGCACTTTTTTGCGTTGGTGAAGCGGAAGACGCGCGTCTCACCCGGAGGACCTTGAGGAACTCTCTCTTCCCGAGGCCAACACAGCTCATCGCTGTCATCGCCTCGTCGTTTCGATGCAGCGCTATGCGTCGGGTCGCTCGTCGGTGCGCGGCCCGAGCAGATTCTCCGCCTCGTGTGGCCGGTCGTAGCGCCTAGCCTGGTTCTTGAGGTCATCGGACTCGGTCGCGAGCCCGCCTTCGGCCTCCGATGTTGCATCGCCCGATCCCACGGCGATATGCGCTCGTCCCAAAGGCGACGGGATGGAAACCTTGGCGACTTCTTCGGACGCCGTTACCGCGCGGAGAGCCTCCGATACCGGATCGGAGGCTCGGCGAAGCACCGTCACCGGCACACCCCTTGGAAACACGACCTCGCGAGCCTCATCGGGCATGGAAATCCCATGCTCTTGGTACGCCCGTTTCACAAGACGGATCACCGATGAACGCACCTTGAGCCAACTATTCTCGCGCCCGTTGAGCCAGAAATACACTTTTAGGTTTACCGTCGCTGCGCCCAGACTGTCCGCGAGCACCCACGGCTCCGGCTCTTTGAGCACGGCGGGATGATCGGCCAACACACGGCGGGCCACCTCCTGGGCACGGTCGATCGGATCGTCGTACCCGATGCCGATCGTGAAGTCCTCGCGCCGATTCGGCATCGTCGTAAAGTTGCGGATCGTGCTGACGTACACCGTCGCATTGGGAATCTGCGCGAGGTTGCCGTCGAGCGTCATCAGCACGGTCGTGCGGATGTTCAGCTGTTTCACGTACCCCGTCACGCCGCTGATCTCGACAAGGTCGCCGGTCTCGAACGGTCGCTGCACGCTCAGAAAGATGCTTGCTAGGTAGTTCTCGGTGATCCCGCGGAACGCGATGCCTAGCGCCAGCCCCACCAAGCCTGTTCCGCCCACCAGCGTCAGGGCCAGTTGCGTCAGACCTGAGATCCGGAGAACCACATACGCACCGAGAAAGAGAACGGTCACGCCCGCGCTCATCGCAAGGAGCTCGCGCAGCAGTTTGGCGCGAACACGCCCGCGGAGCACGGCCCGCACGCCCCGGGCTGCAAACCACGCTGCCACTCCGAACGTCGCAAGGGTGAGTATCCCGAACATCACCATCGGCATCGCCCCGGCGATGTCCTGCCGAAGTCCGGACAGTCCGCTCGATGCCGCGCTGAAGTCCCAGGCTGACGCGCGGGCGACTTCCATCTGGTTCGCCACGGCGGCGACACCCTGTGTATTCCGCGCAAGATCACCCGCCCACTTCTTCAGTTCTTCGGAGTTCGCCGGACCGCCTAGAAAGACAACCCCATTCTCGACTCGCACGCGTGACTCGGGAAACCAGCCGGTGGCGTCGAGCACGCTCTTCAGCCGGTCGCGGATCGCCGCATCATGCGCGACGGGTTCGATCGCCAGTGTTGTCGCGCTGGCGGTCATATCCGCCGCCGTGGCCGGAGCGGGTTGGGGCGGCGGAACGTCGCCGGGACCTACTGCGCCCTGCCCCCCGGCAACCGCGGCAAGCCCCCACAGCGCCCACCCAAGACACATGGCCAACACAACCCCACGGTGGCGGTGCGAGGGTCCGGGCATGATGCAATCTCCCAACAGAACTCCCCGCGGATGCGCAATGAATCACTGTGGTGCTGAGCGATCGACACGCGCCGCGACGACTGCTGGACACAGATCGTGAATGCGGTTCCCCAGATTGGGGTGGACGATCTCGACGCCAGCGCTCAGCTCAGACGTCTTTGTTCCGCCGGGATGACTTGCGCGTTGTCTTCGCTGACTTGCGCTGGGGCTTAGACTTCGGGGCTGGCTTTGGCCGCGCCGAACTCTCGCTCGACCGCGATGAACGAACGGCACGGCTGAGGCGGCCGGATCCGCGTGGCGAGACTCCGGCGGGCCGCGCCGGACCCGCTCCGGGACCGGATGGGGCAACCATTGGCGATCCCGGTAAACCCGATCCTACACGCTGGCGCTTCTTGATCCGATTCATGCGGAGATCCTTCCTTGAACAATGAAGCAACGGAGAACTCGGTTCAATCATCGTAAGGCGGCCTCGATGAGATTCCGCCATGACCCGATCCCGCCGTGCACTGCCGAGGAATGCCAACTCATGCACGTTGCGGACTACCGCATGCATCAGGTGCGGCAGCGAACGCGCTCCTACTGTATCTATTCGCAGCACGACCCAAACTCACCGTAACCCTCAGCGGGCGAAAAACAGGTCGGACACTCTGGACTGTTCGTTCTAGGCGAGAAACTCCCGAAAGGCGCGTGCTGCATGGCCAAAGTGCTGAGTGTCTGGCAGTCCCTTCGATCAAGTCTCTGGTTTGTGCCCGGAATGCTGGTGTTGCTGGCCGTGCTGTTGGCGATCGGGCTGATCGAGGCCGACACGCTGATCGACAATCGGGTGTTCTACAACTGGCCGCGTCTTTTCGGCGCGGGCGCGTCGGGTGCCCGCGGGATGCTCGTGGCCGTGGCGAGCTCGATGATCACCGTTGCTGGCGTGGTCTTCTCGATCACGCTGGTGGCGCTCTCGCTCGCCTCCAGCCAGTACACATCGCGAGTCCTTCGCAACTTCATGAACGACCGCACCAACCAGACGGTGCTGGGCGTGTTCGTCGGCATCTTCGCCTACTGCCTCGTGGTGCTGCGCACGATCCGCGAAGGGCCCGACATCGAGTTCGTTCCATCGATGGCGGTTCTGGGCGGTGTCGTGCTCGCTTTCATCGGGATCGGCTACTTGATCTACTTCATCCACCACATCGCGACGACGATTCAGGCGTCGCACATCCTGTCGCGCATCGCTTCCGAGACTGTGGAGCGCATCGACAGCCTGTTCCCCGAGGGCGTGGGGTACCAGGATGAGTATTACTCCGACCAAGACCCTTCGCGCGCCGATTCGCGGCGGCGCTGGCACGCGACACCGGCCGTCCGCACCGGGTACATCCAGCGTGTAGAGGCCGAGTCGCTCCTCGCCATCGCCCGGGAACAGAAGGCCGTCGTCCGCATGGAGCACCGCGTTGGCGACTTCGTCGTCGAGGGGATGCCGCTGGCCTCGATCCTCACAGCGGTCGATTCAGGCACGCCTTCCCAAGCGGTCATAAGTCGCCTCAGCGCGGCCTACGACATCAACGCGCAGCGGACGACAGTCCAGGATGCGGCCTACGGCATCCGACAGATCGTCGATGTCGCGATCAAGGCGCTCTCGCCCGGGATCAACGACACCACGACCGCGGTGATGGCCCTCGACTACTTGACCGCGATTCTCGTCAGGCTCTGCGCCCGCGGCATCGAATCGCCCTGCCGGTTTGACGAAGGAGAACTGCGGGTCATTACGCGCGGAACCACGTTCGTGAGCATGGTGGAACTGGCCTTCGACCAGATCCGCCAGAACGCCGGTGGCAACGTGGCTGTTCTTGCGCGCCTAGTCGAAGCGCTGCAAACGCTGGAGGGGCAGACCCAGCGCCCGAATCGCCGCCGCGTTCTCCTCCATCAGGCACAGGCGCTGGAGGAGGTCATCGGCCGGACTATCCCGGCATCCCTCGACCGCGAGCCGATCGCGGCGCGAGCGATGCGTCTGCTCGATTCGCTCAAAGCAGTCGAGGCGGCGAGGGGCATGACCACGGACCACCATTGATCCAAGATGGACTGCGCCGGTTCAGGATTGGAGATGCCGAGCCCTCAAAAGGGGCAAAGCGCGGGGAAACCCTCCCGCCGCAACCGGCGTCTCCAGCGAGCAAACGCCGAATGCCCAGCTCCCAGACCGTGACGCATTCCAAGAAAAGCTCACTGGTATTCCGTCACCCCGACTTATTGCAAAACCCCTGTAAATGCGGGTTATCTCGCATTTCTGGGGTCGTGCTGAGGAGGCCCGAAGACACGCCACGGGAAGCGGGCGGGAAATCGTGCTGGGGCCGGTAGCGCGGCCAAATGTTCGGCAGCCCCGTCCGCCCTCAATCCGACGAGCGGGTTGGCTGCCGTTTTCGCTGCGGCTTGCTGCAGGGTTCCGGCAGAGCCCACGCGGCTGGCTGCCGCAATCCGTCGAACTTGCCTTCTCGCGTTGGGAACGTGCCTGCGAGCGACTGAAGCGTCGCCATCGATGTCGAAGGCGAAACACTCGATCGATACCTCGTCGCATTGCGCGAGTTGGCTGTGCCACGCACGTTCATCATCGATCGGCAGAGCCGTTTGGCGTGGTTCGGACATCCGATCGACGCCGACCAGCCGCTCGCGGCCATCGTCGATGGATCTTGGAGAATCGACTCGGCGCGCGATGCGGCCAACCGGCGCGAGCGTGATCGGCTCGCGTCGCGCGGCGCGGCGAACGACTACATCGCGGCGGCCGATGCGAAGGATGACGCCGCCGCGCTGACAGCGGCCGAGCGCGCATGCGCCGTCCCGCTCGCGCATGTCGACGGTCTGTCGCCGCCGTGGTGGGCGTGGACGGCTCGTGTCCAACTCCTCGTTGCGTCGGGCGAGAGTGAGGAAGCGGTTGCGGTCGCGCTGAAGGGCGCTGAACTCAAGGGCATCCGTGACGAGGCGGTGCCGCTCGCCCAACTCGCGAGGCTGATCGCCATTCTCTCACCGAGCGACGCCGCTGCGCTCACCGACCGCGCGCTGACTGAGATCCGCAACGTCGAGTCTGACCCGCGCGATGATTCTTGGACGGCGTATATGCGCGATGCCTCCCTACTCCCGAACTCCGTAGCCCTTCTGGATGTCGCCGCGGCAGACTTCGCGATCGGCACTCCGTACCGAAGAGGTCGCGCGGTCGTACTGCAACGCGAGGCGCTGGCGCGATGGCCCGACGATCCCCGACTTGTCCCGCGGCGCTCGGAGCTCGCTGCAAACCTTGCGGTCTACGAGGAGGCCGCCGGACGATCCTCTCCTTGAAGCGCTAGCAGCCCGTTACGGGCGCACTTACCGTCGCCCTCAACGGGATTGCCTAACACAGCACTGGTGCATACTACAGCGTCACCCGAGGCTGACCGCCGCCGACCTCGACGCTGGCTGATTCGCCAGATTGAGGGAGACGCCGGTCGACTATAAATCTCAGCGAGCGCCTTCAATCTCGGTACTTCACGTGGCAGTCCTTGCACGAGGCGCTCATCATCTTGAACTGGGCTGTTAGCTTCGCCGGGTCCTTCTCACCATTCACAAGAAGGTCTTCGAGCGCCTGGGCACGACGATTCCCCTCGTGCATGAGCGCAATGAACTCCTCTGGCTTCCGCTTGGAGTACTCAGTCTCAGCGAGAACACGATGAAGGTCGGCGAGCCGACCCGCCTCCGCCGCCGGAACAAGATCAGGATGGTCTACTGGCGACACCCAGCCAGCCTTCTCGATCGTCTTGAGGTGCTCAGTGACTGCGTCAATCTCCACCATCCCCTTCACGAAGCTCGATGGCTTCCAGACTGAGGGGAAACCCGCTGGCACACTGTCGATGACGACGACAGTCAACGGCACGGCGCTCGTCGCGCACGCGTAGAGCCCGGTGTAGTTCGGGGCCGTTCCGGAAACCTTCATCCGCTCGACGCCCGTCTCGCTCGACTCCCAGCCCAGGCTCGTTGCGATGGTCGCAGCGGCACCCGCGCTCCGATGCTTCCCGTGATGACAGTGGATGTAGACCGGACCATCGGCCATCGCATCGCGCGTAGCGCGGACGAGCTGGAGCTTGCGCTGCTCGTCGAAGCCGTCGTACCCAATCGGAAGGTGGATGTAGCGGATGCCACGCGCGCTCGCCTTGTCGACCTCGGGCTCCGCGCCGTCCACGCTGATGATGGTCTTCACTCCCATTCCAGCAAGCGTGTCAAAGCCCGCATCACCTTCGGGGACGCTACCGGACACGAACCCATCGTGATACGCGACCGCGTTGTGGATCCCGGGGTAGCCGCGAGGCTTCGATTCGTCGACGCTGGGCAGTGGCACCGTGGGCACGGTTCGCGCCGCGACCTCTGGCGGCTTCGGCACGGGTGAAGGCGCTGCGCAACAGGTCACGAATGTCGCAACGGCTGCGAGTACGATCGAGGTCAGAGAGCGACGGGTGTCGAGCATAGGGAACTGTCTGTGGCGCGGTGGCGAGATCGTACTCTCGGTCAACGCGAAGGAACACAGACTCCGCCCCTTCCCATGCGTTGCCTTCCTCACTAACCCGCACTGCGAACTCTGTTGGTGTAGCTCGTTTTAAGAACAGCCGCCACAGAAGTCAGAACAGCAGACTCATCCTTAAGGAGTTTGCGGTCTGCCACGGCTGCTCTGCTGATCATCTGCTGCCTCAACGTGCGCTCGTGCCGCTGCAAGCCCTGCGGCGCGATCGCGCGAGCCCAAGGCGAAAGCGAGTTCGGATGCGGCCGTGGACCGCGATCCGACGTGTCGTTGCCACATGCGGCGTTGTAGCCGGATCAGGATAATCGGAAGCGCGAACAGCCGAACGTGGAGAAGGAGTACAGAGACCAGTCCCAGAATGCATCGCCAGTCGAGGCGAAAGCACCGCGCGCCGTCGACCGCATGAGCGATGGTTCGCGAAGAATCCCCAGCACGGAGACCGCGATCGCGGTGATTAGTCCGGCGATCTCGCATCCAGCGACGCGTCGAAATCTGCGGAATTTTGGCTGGTGTCGACTCATCCGCCTAACGACCTACGAGCTGTGCTGCACGCACTTACGGCCGAGGCTGAAAGCCTCGCGACTATCGTAACCCGCACGTGCGTGTCGGCATTAGCGCATTGTTAGGCGGCTCTGGCGAGGATGTGGCTTTCGACGCCAAAACAGCTGAGGGAGCACCGAGCCACGTTAGGATGGAGAGGAGAATCACAATACCGACCGCCACCAACGCGGCGTAGGAGATGAGCACGTCGCCTCTGGATGCGGAGCGACGAGCGTGTAGCGCGGCGATACGGCACGCGCCGAGTCCGACGACGGCAATGGTGAGTGATGCAGGAGACTCCTAGTAGTCAGGTGAGAGACTGAAGATGCAAGCTATCGGTGTGGTTGCGAGGACGAATCCGGAGCGCCATGTCACCTGCCACCGCGCCGATTGCGACTCGGCTACAGACTCGCTGATGGGGCAGCCGCACTTCGGACATGCCCCGCCGGGATCGCAGTCACGCAGGTCGAAGCCGCAGCGGGCGCAACGGAGCATGGAATTGGAGTGCGGCAAGAGAGGCTGGCCGCCAAGCTAGTAATTAACCCGCACCGAGTGGGTACGTGCGCGGAATTAGACTGGTCAGCCTAACACCGCAGCCTATTTCCGTCGGAAGCGGCTAACCGCAGTCAGGGTACCGAGCTGTGAGGCGCGACGATACTGCCTCGACTCGAAATAGTCTACGAAACGAGCTGCATAACGTAGATGAGAGTGCGCTGAGCTCAAGCCGCCGCAGTCATGTTCGAGGGGTCTCTTCGGAGGCGTCTGGTTCGGCGCTCGCGCCCCTGGAGGGAAGCCACAGCGGCCACACACATTCGGGTGCCGCTCGGCGGTCGGCGTCTACTGCTGAACGGTTGAATGAGACGTTAGTCCGAGGGGCGTCGTGCGCCTTGAGGCTGCATCTAGAACTCGCGGGTGGGCGCATGGGTGCTGTGCAACTCGGAGCATGCGCCGCCGCATCCGCCCCCAGCGTCTCGTTGGGGGGCGGAGGACCGCGGCGAAGCGAAGCGCAGCCGTGGTGGAGGGGGTGCGCCCGCCTGACGTCCCCCCTGCACCATCGCGAGGCGCGATGTGGACTGTCCCCGAAATGCTGGACACGAAGACGCAACGGCCACACCACTCGAATGCAGCTCAGCGGCCGGCAATTGCGGCTGAACTCGCGACAAAAACGTCAGTCCGAGCAGCGTCGTGCGCCTTGTGGCCGCATCTGGAGTTGGCGGGCCGGGAGCAAAGGTGTGTCCACGATGCTCTCACGCCTACACGGCGCCTACAGCGAATCGCCGCTCGGCGTCCGCTCGATTTCTCGGGTTCCCCTCGCGGCGCTTTCGGCAACCGAAATCGCGAACGGTTCCGTCGTCTCGAATCGGCCCATCCTTGGCGACCTCAACGGAGACGGAATCGTCAACGGCAGTGACCTGGCGATTGTGCTCGGGAATAGGAGCTGACGGCCAACCGCGCGGTCGGCTGTATCCTCAAAGGTGCGGATACCACCTCCGCGCGCGGAAACATACCACACGTGAGTGATCTCTCGATACTCATCCAAGCCGTGAACGCCGGCGACGCAGCTGCCGCCGAGGCAATCGTGCCCTTGGTGTATGACGAGCTGCGCGCCATCGCTGCCGCGCACTTGCGCCGTGTGGGAAACCACGGAACGCTTCAGCCGACCGCGCTGGTTCATGAGGCGTACCTGCGACTGCTCGGACGCGACGCCTCGTTCGCAAACAGTCGGCACTTTTTTTTCGCAGCGGCTCGAGCGATGCGCGACGTGTTAGTTGAACGAGCGCGGCGAGGCGGACACCGGCGCGTGCGCGAGCTGGCGCAGTCGATCGATGTCGAAATCGCGGACAGCCGCGAGCTGGGACCTGACGCCGCAGATTCGATGCTCGCGCTCGACGCAGCGCTGCCGAGGCTGCAATCGACGGACGCGCGGGCCCACGACGTCGTGATGCTCCGCTTCTTCGCAGGTCTTGCCCCCGAGCAGATCGCCGAGGCGTTAGGCATCACGCGCCGAACCGTCGAGCGCGATTGGCGATTCGCGCGCAGTTGGTTGTTCGACGCGCTGCACGGCGAGAGCGGCGATTCCCCGGGAGCGAGCAATGGATGAGCGACCGGCCAGTCGTGAGCGAGCAGTCTTCGACGAGCTTGTCGAGCTGCCGCTGGCGGACCGTGAGCGAGTGCTCGCGGAGTGCTCCGCCGATGACCCGATGCTTCGCGCCCGTGTGAAGCGCCTACTCGATGCAGAATCTGGCGCTGATCGGACTGCTGGTTTTCTCGACGATGCGTTTCTCGCTGCAGTCGGAGATCTCGAGACGAGCGAGTCGCGCTTCGGACCCTTGCCGCGCCAGCTCGGACAATTCCGCCTACTCAGCGTCTTGGGCGAAGGAGGTATGGGCGTCGTCTTCGAAGCGGAGCAGGAGCAGCCGCATCGGCGCGTCGCGCTGAAAGTCATGCGCAGCGACTTGGTCTCGAGCGAGCTTGTACGGCGCTTTCGGCGCGAGGTCGACACGCTCGGTCGACTTCAGCATCCGGGCATCGCGCAGATCCACGAGGCTGGCAGCATCGTCGACATTGCGCGCGGTGGTGATCCCGTTCCGTACATCTCGATGGAACTCGTGCGCGGTCCGACGCTCGATGAACACGTCCGTCGCAATCGACTTGAACCTCGCGCGATTGCCGATCTCATTGCCGCCGCGTGCGACGCCGCGCATCATGCGCACCAACGGGGAGTCGTTCATCGCGACCTGAAGCCAGCGAACGTTCTGGTTGTCGAAGACGGGCCAACGCCAACACCGAAGATTCTCGACTTTGGCATCGCGCGCATCGCGGCGCGCGATGGGCAGGCCAGCACGCTGGCCACGTCGGCGGGACAGATCCTCGGCACGTTGGCCTACATGAGCCCTGAACAGCTCGCTGGTGATCCGTCGCTCATCGACGCGCGCACCGACGTGTATGCGCTCGGCGTGATCCTGTACGAACTCCTCGCCGGAACTCCACCGTTTGACGTGCGCGACCGACCGATCGCCGATGCAGCCCGCATCGTGCGCGAGGAAGAACCGACGCGTCTGGGCTTGGTCGATCCGCGCCTGCGCGGCGACATCGAGACAATTGTGAGTAAGGCAATCGAAAAGGATCCCGATCGGCGCTACCCGAGTGCAGCTGCACTTGCCGAGGAACTGCGCCGATATCAGCGCGACGAGCCGATTCTCGCGAAGCCGACGACGCGCCTCGAGCGACTGTATCGTTTCACGCGCCGAAATCGTCCGCTCGTCTTCGGCACCGTCGCGACCATCCTCGCGCTCGCGGCTGGCACGACGGCCGCGAGTATCTTCGCCGGCATGGCGATTCTCCAGCGCCGCGCCGCCGATTGGAAGTCCTATCGCGCCAGCGTTTCCGCCGGAAGCGCTGCGCTCTCGGCGCACGACGTGGTGTCTGCCGAACGACATCTCCAAGCGGCGCCCGAAGAGTTTCGCGGGTGGGAGTGGCGCTATCTGCGCCACGGACTCGATCAGAGCGACGGACGACTCACGCTCGACATCGACGCGTGGCAACCGCGACCAGAGGACGTCTCGCATCCGGACGCCTGGGTTGCAGTGCGCCGCGCGCTGGCGTATGCCCCGGCGACAATAACATCGTTAGACTGGCCAACTGAACTGCGCCGCGCGACGACGTCGAGCCCCAGCGCCGACGCGTCGCTCTGGAGTCTCGATCGCGACGGCAATGAGGTTTGGTTCGCTGCCGAGGGCATCACGATTCGTTCCGGCGACGGTTCGACGGCGCGTTTGATTCCAGCTTCGGCGTACGCGGGACTCATCGTCGCTGCGGCCGCGCTGAACCTCGAGCGAACGGCGCTGGCGCTCTTGGTGCAACCGACTTCAGGCGGGCCAACGGTTGCTCGCTTCATGCCGCTCGATCGCGCTGACACAGCGAATGCGCAAGCTAGTATCGAAGTACACAATCGCGGGCGTCATCTCGCGCTCGCCGCAGGACCCGGTGCGCTGATCGCGCTGGGCGGCGGGCCCGACGGACTTCCGGTGGTATGGGATGCGCGAAGCGGACACGTCGTTTCGCTCACAGGCCACACCGGCGACATCAATGCGATCTGCCTGAGCGACGACGGCGCAGTCGTCGCAACCGGCGGCGCCGATCGTTCGGTGCGCCTCTTCGATGTCGCTACCGGCAGGCTTTTGGCACTCAATCGCGAGCATCTTGATCAGATTCAGAGCGTTCGATTCTCCTCGAACGGCGCTTTGATGGTCAGCGCCAGCGCGGATAACACGGTGCGACTCTGGTCGGTCCCGGCCCTCGAGCCGCTTCGAACATTCGACGGACACGCGGAAGGAGTGCGCGCCGTCGATTTCTCCGCCGACGGCGCGTGGGCGGTGTCCGCCGCTTTCGATCACTCGGTGCGAGCGTGGCGAGTCGCACCTGGCGCTGCCTGGGGTGAAATGCGGGCATCGCAGAGTTCGTGGGGTGCTGTCGACATCGCCCGCGATGCGCCGATTCTCGTCACGGTCGATGCGGCGCACGCCGTCGGTCGCTGGGACATGACGACGGGACAAAGACTGAACGTCGTGACAGTGCCGCGACTGGAACTCACGGGTGTCGCCGTGTCGCCGCGCGGTGACGAGATCGTCGTCATGGACGTCGACGGGCATGTGATCGGATTCAGGTCCGTCGACGAGGCTAACAACGTGGACAACGCGACGCTCGCCGATCAGTGGCGCTTCGAGGGGCCAGTCGCATCGGTGGGCTATCTCGCTGACGGCCGCGCTGCCGCGCTGGTTGAAGGAAACTCGGCGCCCTCGCAGCGGCTGCGTCTTCTCCCATCCGGCGAAGTCATTCCGACGCCACTTCCGCAGTTCATCAGTTCGATGATGATCTCGTCGAACGATGGTCGCGTCGTCGCCGTTCGTGATGTGCTGCCGACGCAGCGCCGACCGGTCGTCGTCGTCCTCGATGGCGAGAAGGGCAGCGAGCTTCTGCGCGTCGCGCCGACGGCGGGCGGCTCGTTCGCATTCGGCACGCTGCCCGACGGGCGCGTCGCGATCGCGACGGCGTCGTCAGAGACGGAGTTGGCGGGCGAGAAACCCATCTTCGCGGGCACGAAGGCGATGAAGGAAGCTCCAAGCGACGACGAGCCGCGCGTGATTGTGGTGCGCGATGCCCGCACGGGCGCGCGCATCCGCGCGCTGCGGGGACACACTGGCGAGATTTTTGGGCTCGCATTCGCGCCGGACGGTTCGCGTCTGATGTCGGGCGGCCGAGACCGACTCGTTCGCGTCTGGGACACATCAAGGTGGGACGAAGTCGTTCCGCTGCCGGGCCACACGTCGTTCGTCTGGGCGCTGCGCTTCTCGCGCGACGGCGACTACCTCGCCACCGGCGGTGGTGATCGAGCGTTTCGGGTGTGGAGAGCGCCCTAATACGGTGTTTGCTTGGAATAGCGCATTCTCTCGGAATCCTTGTCGCAATCGTTGGCGGTCCGTCGGCTAGGTGATGTTCGGCGCCGCGCTCCTTTCGCGAGCGGTCGGGGCGCGGGCGACATCACCTTTCAAGGAACGACCAACTATGCGCACTCACACACTTCTGAGCGGATTGAGCGTCCTCAGTTTTCTTTCCGACTCGGCCATCGCGGCCCTTTCTATTACAGCGACCGCCGACAATCGCGCGGGCAACGTTTCGGCGTGGAACGGACGCGGTGACCCTGTTGAGGCCAGCTACAACATTGATCCGGGGCAACTGTTCACGACCATCATCAACTTTAACCAATGCGTAACCGACGGCAACTCGCAGGCGTGTCTGAACGCGCACTCGAATTGGATCGGGCTCGGCCCCGGCAATGCGACCACCGGTTTCACGGCGAACGCGACGTTGTCCGCAACGAAGGCTGCTGGTGCTGGGCACGCCATCTCCGACGAGTTACAGACGATCAAGTTCAAGGTGGGCGGGCTCGGCACCGGCGTGACGACGCCGTTTGCGTTCTTGGGGATGCTGGACGAGACCGGCACCGATGGAGCGATCACGTTCGTGGGTCCGGGAGTCAATCTCAGCTTCACGAGCGATAGCGCTTGGAACCAGACACTTAGCCTCGCGAACGGCGAGTACGTGCTAACAATCGACATGAACGCGACGCTCTCTGGCGCCGGTCAAACTGGCAGCGAGAGTCTCACCTACAACGTGACGATTCAGCAGGGGACGGCGCTGTGCGGAACTCCAGGTGCCGAATCGTGTTTCTTCGCGCATGGGGCACCGATGTGCAACGACGCCGCCTGCTGTGGGTCGGTGTGCGCAGCGGACTCATTCTGCTGTGCGGTTTCGTGGGACAGCGTCTGCGTCGGCGAGGCTGTCGCGCTTTGCGTTCAAATCCCCTTGACGTCGGGCATCATCAATCCGTCGACGGGTCATCGATATGTACTCACCAGCCCGAAGACGTGGGCGATCTGCCAAGCGTTTGCGGCGGGTCTTGGCGGCGAACTCGTCACGGTCAACGACGGCATCGAGAACGAGTGGCTACGACGCAACCTCGCCAACAACGTTCCCGGTCTTCCGGCGCATGATGTGTGGCTCGGCCTGACGGATCAGGTCAGCGAAGGCACCTTCGTGTGGGAAAGCGGTCAACAATCGTCGTACCTGAATTGGATTCTGGGCGAACCTAACAATCAGGGCAACGAGGATTTCGTGACATTCGCCGCGAGTAACGGGGACTGGAACGATCTTGGTTCCGTGTCAGCGACGTTCAGCGTCGTCGAATTGGAGCGATCCATCTGCGGACCGAGCGCTGGCTCATGCTTCCTCTCGCATGGACCGGGCTGCAACGACGAGTCGTGCTGCCACGTCGTCTGCGAGTTGGACTCGTTCTGCTGCGACATCGGTTGGGACGGTATCTGTGTGGGCGAAGCCAACTCACTGTGTGCTCCGCCGGTGGTTGCAGGTCCATTCGTGAATCCGAGCAACAAGCATCGGTACTACGTGCTGGACTCAGCGGCGTGGAGCGAGGCGCAGAAGACCGCGACGTCGCTCGGCGGCTACCTAGCAATCGTTAGGAGCGCGGCTGAAAACGAGTGGATTCGCATCAATGTCTGCAACGCCGCGCTGGGCACGCCCATCGCCGTGTGGATCGGTCGCCATGACGAAGCCGTCGAAGGCGCGTTTCAGACCGTCAACGGCGAGGCATCGAGCTACACGAAATGGAACGCGGGTGAGCCGAACAACGACGGCGATGAGGACTACGCCCAGATCGCCTCTGCGGCCACCGGAAAATGGAACGATCTCAGCAACACTTACTCGATCCGCGCCGTGGTCGAAGTGCCGTGCGTCGGTGACGTGAACGGCAACGGCTCGGTCGGCGGCGATGACCTCGGGTTGGTGCTTGGCGCGTGGAACACGAACCAACCCCCGAGCGACCTCAATTTGGATGGCAACGTCGATGCTTCGGATCTCGCGATCGTGCTCGGAAGTTGGGGAACGTGCCCGAAGTCGAGTTGCTGCGATCCGCATGGGTTCGGCGGATGCGATCAACCCGGTTGCACGCAATGCGTGTGCGAGATCGATCCGTTCTGCTGCGAAGCTGAGTGGGACGGCATTTGCGTGAGCGAGTCGCAGTTCCCATGCGGGGGTGCGTGCCAGTGCGGCGGCTAACGCTGCCGAGCTAACGATTCACACAAAGCGAAGGGACAGAGGATTCGTCCTCTGTCCCTCTTCGTGTCTTTGTTAGTTTTCTGTTGGACTCCGGGCCAACAGGGATGCCTCGCTGGTTCTAGCTGTCGTGTTGAGTCTTCCGTTCTCGGCGCTTGCCGATGACGAGAGCCCGGACGTCAGCGTGATGCTCGCCGAACCGCGCAGCGAATAGGCTGGCGCGATTGAGCTCTTCGAAGCCGATTACGGCTCGCTTCTGCTGCGTATCCGATCGACCTTTCGCCGCGGCGACGCGATCGTATGGAAAGGTTCTATGACGCGTTCAGCGTGGGTCGACCCAACCCATTGAGTGGGTCGATTTCATTCGACGCCCGCGCGGGCGTGGATCATCCGCGGCGGGATGGGGCTTCCCGTCATCGCGGGCAAGTCCCCCAAGCGCCGAGGACTATCGCGAGGTCGGCAGCGTTCACTTCGCCGTCTCCGTTCAGGTCCGCGACGCAGCGCTGCGGTGGCCCTACCTGTGCGACCGCGACGGTGTTGTCGTCGTTGAGAAGCGGAATCTCCGGCAACCCCGACGCGAGATTTCCCGAGAAGACAAGTTTCACGCTCGCTCCCGGCGCGAGGCCCGGCAGCGCGATGCCGGAAATGAGGTATGACAACGGATCGCTGGCGCAGGCGCACGCCAAGATCGCACCGCCGTAGAGTTCAATATCCTGACAGGTCAGAAGGACGTTCGATCCGGCGCAGGAGCCGGTGCCGCAATCGCCGCCGCAACTACCAAAGTTGCACGGCGCACTCGGTGCCGCGATCCAAGGATTGTCGGAGCAGAAACCGACTGAAGCCGCGACGACGCCATCCACGAACAACGTCAACTTGCCGTCGAAGGGAACCGCACCGGTCAGTCCCTTGAAGTTGACTGATGCGACGAACGAGAGGTCATACAGATTCGCCGAGCCCGGGCAGGGCGTCGGAGTGAGTTCAGCCGAGTGCAGTCGTCGATTCCAGAACGAAATCGCGCCGTCGAAAGTGCGCGAGATCGAGTCGTTGGCGAGGTTCGCGTCGGCCACGCTGCCTGATGCATTGGCGAGCTGCAACTTGATGACATCACCTGTTGCGAGTGGCGTCGCACTGGGAACGCTGTACGTGAGCCAGAGAGCGCTGCACGAGCACGGCCCGTTCGGTTCCGCACAAACGCACGTGTTCGGTGACGGACACGCCACGCAATCACCGAGGACACCAGCGCTCGCTTGAATGTCGAAGACCTGCGACGCGATGGCCGTACCGTTCTTCAGGATCGTGACCTTGGTATCGAGGCTGAGAAGGCTCACATCGTTTGCCTCGACCTTGAAGGCACCGGTAATGCGATACAACCCAGCAGGATCGCCGGGTTTCGTTAGGATCGAAATGGCCTCGGCGCTTCGATCCCAGGTTGAGACGGCTACAGCAGGCGAAATCGTCGCAAGCGAGAGGATCGGCGCAGCGACCGCGCTGAGAAATGTACAAAGGTTCATGCGGTTCTCCAGAATGAGTTCGTCGCGACGCACACTGCGACGCGCTACCCACAACAGCGAGAGTTCCGCACTAGCCGCGCCAGAAAAAGTCGAACGTCGTGCTGAGCAGCCCAATTGACTCGTGCCACGGACCGCAGCCGTCTCAGTGCCCCAGTTGCCGAGCAACAACGCAAGATCCATCGGACCCACGGTGCCGTCGCCGTCTACGTCCGCGCTCGGATCGCTGGTCCCCCACGCGTCGAGCAGTGCGGCGAGATCCGAAGCGTCCACGTCGCCGTCGCCATCAATGTCGCCCGGAATGCTCGCCCAGAGATTCCTCGCGATCGCCACTCCCTCCACGAGGTTGTTGAGCTTGTAGCGGAAGGCGATGTCGCCACTGTTGTTGAGACCGCGCGACTCGAAGAAGAGTTTGTTGACGGTCGAGCCGAAGAGCGCGTCGCCCTTCTGAATCACCTTCTTGTACGGCTCACCGAGCCGGATCGTGCAGATTCCGACGCCGCTCACAGCTTCGACGTGCGTCGAGAAAGCAACGTTGCCGCTGTCGTTCACACTCGTCGCTAACAGAAGGTTGTTCGCGACACCGAAGGCGAGCGGTCCGGTGTGATCGACGAGCGGCACCGGGACCCCCTGCTGCGTGAGATAGATGCCCCCATCGCCCAATGCACCGGGAACGTAGGCGAGGAAAGAGACATCGCCGCCGTTGTTGATATCGGGACCGGCGAGTTGCGTACTGAAGGTCCCACAGCTGTCGAGGACATTGATGAATTCGTAGTCCGCTCCTCACGCGGCTGGAGTGGCAGCGGCACCGAGGATCGAGGTCAGACAGGACAGGCTCAATACAGCGCGGCGCGCGGCGCCGAACAAACCATCGTCGCGAGCCGAGTTCACGCCAAACTTCTCCTTGCACAATCGAGTGCCGATGGCCGAGCGATACGCAGCCGTAAAGCAGCACCCACCATCAAGCAAGGCGCAGTTCGAGCCGCTAGCCTCCGACGGAACGAACGAAAATCTTGCGTTTTCTAGCGACGCGGGACAGTTTGCCCCACGTTTCGTCAAATGCCAGCGCGATTCTCGTCGGATTCGGCGCATCGACCTCAGCTCCAGTTCCCCAACAGGATCGCGAGATCCACGCCGTTCACCATGCAGTCTCCGTTCAGGTCGGCGCTACACGTGCCGCAATTGCCGCACTGTCCCCATGCGCCTAGGAGGACGGCGAGGTCGGCACCGTCGACGGAACCGTCCCCGGTGAGGTCGCCGGGCAAGGCAATCAACTGCACCTCATAGGCGCCCATGTCGACGTAAGGCGGCGTTCCCACACCAACGTTCGGAGCGGCTGGGTCATCAACGAATCGCGCGACCCCGTCAAGATCGACCGTGACACCAACAGGCACGACGCTGTTGTCGCCCGCGTCAGTACACGGCGAATTGTCTTGCAGATGAAGGTCGCCCGGCGTGTAGGTCGGATAGAACGCCGTCGGGTTGGCGAGGATGGGCAGCGCGAGGAGCTTCGGGTTCGCTGAAATAGTTCCGGGATGCTCGGCGCTCGGTACCGAAAGACCTTCGACGGTGCAAGAGATGAACGCGATGTCGCCCTGCGACTGCTGTTCGGCGAGCGGCTCCGGGGTATCGCCGGGTTCAACCAGCGAGACGTTATAGAACAAGATCGTGTTCGCGACGGTGCCGTCCATCCATAATCCACCCGCAGTGTGCTTCGACCAGTTTGCAACGATCGTGCAGTTCGTGATGGTGATTGGAACGCCCTCGGGTCCAAACACAGCGCCGCCTTGCCCGGATTCGAATGGCGTTGCGACTGGCGGCTCGACGGCGCGGTTGCACGCCATGAGGCAGTTGACAATGGCGATCGGTGCTTCGCTTGAAATCGCTCCACCAAGCGTCGCGTCGTTCCGGATGAACGTGCAGTTGTCGATGCGTGCGTCTGACGAGCGGTTAGCGATTCCTCCACCAGTGGCGACGAGCTGTTGACCGAGGTTGTAGGCACGGTTCCGCTCGAAGAGCGAATCACGCACGCGAAGAACGATGCCGCTGTCTGCGAAGATGCCGCCGCCGCGCCCGCAGACACCGTAGAGTTCGCGAGCAAGATTGTCACGGAATTGACAGTTCGTGACGTCGAGTGAGCCGCGTCCGACCGCCTCGATGCCACCACCGTCGCCGACCTGGCAGAAGTTGTTGTCGAACTCGCAGTCGGTGAAGGTCGCTTCAGCGTTCGAGAGGAACGCGCAAGCGCCGCTGCCAGCGATGTTGTCGATGAACAGACAGTTGCGCACCGTGACCGTTCCGCCGTGGATGGCCAAGCCGCCGCCGTCGTGGTCGATCGTGAGCGTTCCGTCGAGTTTGAAGCCGTCGACGACCGTGCCGCGCGTTGGACCGTCGAGCGTGAGCACGACGTTGGCGCGGAATGGATGGAAGCCCGTCAGATGCGTACGGTTCGTGGGAAGCCGCTGACCGACGGCAACCTCGTTGCCGACGAAGCCACCGAACAGCGACACGCCGACCGGTGCGATGAACCCAAAGTCGGTCGGCACGGGGTAGGTGCCGAGAGCGGACCAAACTTGGTCGCCGGGCTGCGCCGACTCCAAGGCTTGGTTGAATGTCGTGAACGCGTCGGCCCACGACGATCCGTCATTGCTCCCGGCCGCCGAGGCTTTGACGTAGACGACATCTCCGGAACCTGTCCCCGCGAGAGCGAACGATGTCGAAGCTGCGAGCACCACGATCGTCAATCGGTTCTTCCACGTCATTGGGATCTCCTCAGCGAGGGGTACAGCCAGCGTGCGAAGCGACGTACGCGATCGCGCAGCGCGGAGTGGCGTTCCGGGCGAGACGAATGAGAGGTGCCTCCTCCGAGTCAAATACAATCACTCCGTGATTACGTCGAGGATCGGGAAATTGAGCCGGAGTAGTCACTTCCGGGTTTGGTGCGGGCGCGGTCTGCGCGAACCGCTTTGGTGCTCACGCTTCCCCGGCCCGGCGGGCCGATTCGACGACGCCGAGGAACTTTGCGACGGTCGCGCAGGCGACCATCCCGAGTTCGGAGCGCGGGCCACGCTTCCAGCGCCCGCTCACGCTCGGCGACGAGCGGCGGGATGTACTCAATGACCATCGTCCACACGATTGAGGCATCAATGGTGTCGTACTCGTGGATCATGCGATTGCGAAGGCACAACGGCCACACGCATTCGAATGCAGTTCGGCGGCCGACGCGCGCGATCCTGCGTGAGGCGAGATCGGCTCCTGTCCTCGAGCGCCGCGCATCCGCTCTCGCGGAAGCGCGACAGCCACTTGTAAGCGCTCGTGCGCGAGACGCCGACGAGACGCGAGGCCTCGGCGACGGACTAACGTCCCCCCACCACCATCGCGAGGCGCGATGGTCCCCCTCCCCCAATGCAGAGCATTGGGGGAGGATGCAAGAGGCCTAACACTCCGAGCATGCGACCCCGCTGCATCCTCCCCCAGCGTTTCGTTGGGGGCCGGGGGACCGCGGCGTAGCGAAGCGCAGCCGTGGTGGAGGGGGTGCGCCAGCCTGACGTCCCCCCGCCCACCATCGCGAGGCGCGATGGTGGGCGGG
>JAWXBD010000010.1:0-17694 GCA_034439815.1 Phycisphaerae bacterium | reverse complement strand
CCAGACTGTCCGTCTCGCTTGCACCCTCGAGCACTCCGGGCGGAACAACGAGTGCGTTGAACGCTGTGTTGTTCGCGATGGTGAACGGCTCCCAGCTCGTTCCGTTCCAGCGAGCGGTCTGCGACAGAGCCGTTGCACTGGATGCCGTGAACGTTCCGAACGCGTAGAGCTTCTCGCCGTCACCGTCGTTAAAGACCGCGAGCTTCCACACGATGCCGTTGGCAAAGCCATCGCCGACCGCCGACCAATTCTTCCCGTCCCACTTCGCGACGCGATTCGCCGGCACGCCATCCATGCTGATGAACGACTGGCCTGCGACGTACAGCGCGGGTCCTGTGCCGTCGTCGAATGTGGTCATCGTCATGATCGATTGCGACACACCCGTGCTCGTCACACCGCTGGTGCCGACCGCCGACCAGCTCGTGCCGTTCCATCGCGCGATGCGGCTCGCGGGCACGCCGTCGACTGATGTGAAGCGGCCGCCGATGTAGAGCGCCTCGCCGCTGCCGTCATCGTGCGCGTGGCTGGAGAAAACAATCAGCGGTACGTTGCCCGCGATCGGCGTGGTGCCAAGCGGATGAAAGCTCTTTCCGTCGTAGCGCGCAAAGAAGCTCGCGCCTGAACCGCCGATGTTCGCGAAGTTGCCCGCGATATAGAGATTGTCGCCCTTTCCCCCCTTGCCGCCGTCCCATGTCGTGAGACCCCAGAGCTGATTGGAGAAGAGTTCGAGCTGCGCGCCGAGCGAGTTCCACTGCCGACCGTCCCATCGCGCGAGCTTCGCGGTGCCCGGCACCCCTCCTGCAAGATCGAAGTATCCCGCCGCGTAGAGATCACCTTGGAAACTTCCGAGCGCGTAGCACTCGGCGTTGCTCAGTCCGCTGCCGAGCGCGGACCATGTCGTTCCTGTCCGCTTCGCGATCCGCGGCGCGTCGACGCCGCCGATCGCTGTGAAGCTGCCGCCGACGAAGAGCGCGGGGCCGGTGCCGTCGTCATGAATGACGAGTCCCGCAACGAGACCGGAGTTCGCGCCGGGTACTCCGAGATCGGGGATCCACTCGGGGGCGCATTCATCACCGGCCGACGCAGCGCCTCCGATGAGTCCGACGGCGAGGCCGACGAGTGCGCAGGTGGCGATGCGGTGTCCGAGCGACTGCGTAAAGAAACGAGATGGCATCGAAGGTCTTTCTCCTGAAATTCGTCCGTGATGTACCTAGATGTGCATAGATCTACGTGAAGGCAATGAGCGGCCGATGCTACCGGAGCGGTACGTGATCCGATGCATGCATCCGTCGACTTCGTGGAATTGCTCAGCGGGGAGGGAGGAACATCCCTAGGTACCGCTGTGCTCCCCGCGACGAAAGGCCGACGTGGCGAAGTGGCGACGATCGCCTGCCCGCATCACATTGAGGCGATCAACCATAGTGACCACGGTGACCCGCGCCGTATCGTCCGCCGCTCTTGTGACCTCCATCGAAAAGGACGGCGAACATGCGCGCAGTGTGCTGGCACGGACGGGCGGATGTGCGGGTAGATGAAGTAGACGATCCGATCATCGAAGATCCGCGCGACATCATCGTCCGCATTACGTCGACTGCGATCTGCGGGTCTGACCTGCATCTTTATGACATGTTCGTGCCGTTCATGAAGCCCGGTGATGTCCTGGGCCATGAGCCCATGGGCATCATCGAAGAGGTTGGGCGCGATGTAAAGAACTTCCGCAGAGGCGATCGCGTCGTCGTGCCGTTTACGATTTCGTGCGGCGCCTGCTGGTTCTGCAAGAACGAGCTGTTCGCATGCTGCGACACCACGAACCCCGAGCCGGGGCGCACCATCGCCGAGACGATGATGGGCCACTCGCCTGCAGGGCTGTTCGGATACTCCCACATGGTCGGCGGATTTGCGGGCGGCCAGGCGGAGCTGCTGCGCGTGCCGCATGCCGACGTGAGTTGTCTGAAGATCGAGTCCGACCTTACTGATGAGCAGGTGCTGTTTCTCTCGGACATTTTCCCCACAGGCTACATGGCCGCAGAGAACGCGGACATTGTGCCGGGGGACACCGTTGCCGTCTGGGGATGCGGACCCGTCGGGCAGTTCTGCATTCAGAGCGCGTGGATGCTCGGCGCCGGGCGCGTGGTGGCGATCGATTGTGTTCCGGAGCGCCTCGAGATGGCGCGCGCCAAGGGTCAGGCGGAGACCATCGACTTCAGCCACGAGAAAGTCTACGACCGTCTGCAGGAGATGACGCAGGGACGCGGTCCCGACCGCTGCATTGACGCGGTGGGATGCGAGGCGCACGGCTGGGGGACGATCGACGCGGTCTACGACAACGTGAAGTCGAAGATGATGATGGCGACCGATCGCGCACACGCGCTGCGCGAAGCGATTCACTGTTGCCGAAAAGCGGGCACGGTGTCGATCCCCGGCGTCTACGTCGGCTTCCCGGACAAGTTTCCGCTGGGCGCCGTGATGAACAAAGGGCTGACGATCAAGACCGGCCAGACACACGTGCCGCGATATCACCGCATGCTGCTCGAACACATCCAGAACGACGATATCGATCCGTCGTTCGTCATCACGCACCGCGTTCCGCTGGAGGAGGCGCCGGAGGCCTACCGCGCCTTCCGCGACAAAGAAGATGGCTGCATCAAAGTGGTGCTCAAGCCATGACCACCCAAGCCGCATTTCACGAGGAGGGAGTTCCGATGGTCAGAAACACCCCGTTTTCAAGCTCGCAGGAGCACATGTCGGATTCACGAAGTTCGTCCCCTCCGCCCGTCACGCGGCCGCGCCAGCCCGCGCCTGCACGATCGGCGACCGGCACGATTGCAAGCGACGACAAGGCTCGCATCAAGAGCACTATCACGCTTGCGAAGGGTCCTCTGCTGGCTCGGCGCACGGCCGATGACGGCGGCACGGTGAGTGACTACGACCGAGCCGGCAATGCGCTCGCGTGCGGGCTCGGATGGTTCAGCATTGCGGTCGGCATCGCACAGATCGCCGCAGCGGGACGGATGACGAAGTGCCTCGGACTTGACAGCAGCACCCGACCTCTCATTCGATCCTGCGGATGTCGCGCACTCGGCAGCGGCATCGGCCTCCTGATGAGTGAACGCCCCGCCAAGCGCGGCAAGTGGCTCTGGTCACGAGTCGCAGGAAACGCACTCGATCTCGCGGCGCTCGCGCCAGCGCTGCGGACGAGCAATGCGCGTCGCAACCGTGTTGCTTACACCATGGCCGCGCTCGCGGGCGTCACCGCGCTTGATCTGTTGTGCGCAATGCGGATGTCTTCGAAGGGGCGAAAGGCGCGCGCTGCAGTCAGCTGAACGGCCGGGTCGGTGGCCATCCCGCGCAACAAGTCAACGGAGGAGGAGCGCTGGCGCTCCTGCTCCGTTGACCATGCGGCCAGGTTCACGTTCCGACCATGAACCTGATCCGGGGAGAAAGCTGGATGACCGCTGTTGAGGCGGCGGCTCGTTGGTGATGCGAAGCAGAGCGTGCGATCTCACGACAGTTTCTGAGATTCTTCCAAAGAAATTCTGCGCGCTCACCACGGACCCCCACCACGCGGTCCCCATCCTCCCAGCCGCATCAGGTCCGCACCGTTGAGGAGTTTGTCGCCATTCAGGTCGACCAGTCCGGCGGCGGGCGGTTTCGCCGGTGCCCCCGCCACGGAAGCTCCACACGCGCCGCGCCGCGAGCCAGCCGTCCGCTGCCTGCATCGAAGCCTCGACTGGATGCGCGCACTCCGGGCAGACGGACGCGCGGCGCTGCCCGGTGAGCAGATAGCGGCAGTGCGCGCAGCGCAGGGAACTCGTGACGAAAGTAGTGTCGTCCAAAGGAGTGCTGATCGAGAGGCTACCGTCCAGCGTGCGGATTCGGTGCCGGAGGCGTGCTGCGCCGCAGAACGTGCATCGCCCCGACGAACGCGACGAGCGACACGACGGCAATACCTGCCACCACCGTCCAGACCAGCGTCTCCTCCGCCTGCGTCTTCCGCACCACGATCTGCCCCAGATTCCACGATGCGTTCACGGTCGCGTGGATCACGATGCCGGGAACGATCGAGCCGGTACGCCAGGCGACCAACCCGAGCCAGAGGCCAAGGACGAACGCGAGCGCCATCGCCGGCGGATCAACGTGCGCCAGCGCGAAGAGCACCGACGTCACGATGATGGCCGCCGGCGCCGACCATCGTGCGAGAAAGAGCCGCAGCAGAAGTCCGCGAAAGAGCAGCTCTTCGACAATGCCCGGGACGAGCCCGATGAACAGAACCCAGACCACTGCTTCTGTCATAGACATGTCCGCCCACATGTCGGGCAGTCCTTCCGTCCCGCCCAAACTGGGGAGCGGCAACGACGCAGCACCGATCGAGAACGCGAACGGAATCCCCGATCCGACGACGATCGCGCACCACGCTGCAAACGAGAGGTTCGGACGCAGCCAGCCGAGTGCGACGCGGGAGGGCTGTCGCCTGAAGCGCGCGAAGACAAACGCGGTGACAAGGAATGCAAGCTGTGCCGGCGCCAGCGTCGCGAGCATGAGCATGGGATCGCTTCCCATGCGCTCCTCAATGGAGTCCGCGTCGCCACTTTGCAGGACGATGACGACCGCGATCACGATCGCGGCCACGATCGCTGCGCCGACTCCTCCGATCGCGGCAACGACAAAGGCCGTGAAGGCGAGAGCGATCGGTCGTGACGGCGCTGGCGGATCCGCCGTCAGCTGCACTGACGTCTCAAGCGACGTTGCGTCAGCGCCGCCGTGCGCGCCCTCGGCCGCCCACCCACCGTTGTCCTGGTTGTCCGTGCCCGGCGTCATTGGTGCGGCGAGTGTAACTGCGGGATCCGCTGCGCCCAGCGTCGGCGCCGGATCTCCACGGCGTGAACGCGATTGTTCTCGTCGTGATCGGTGCGATGTCGTATGCCGGCGCCGTTCTCATCCTGTGCGCCCTCAACGGTCGCATGCGATTCGACCTGCCGATCTGCGCCCGATGTGGCAGCGACGTGCGCAGGTTCGCGTGGCGTCGCGATGGCGCCCAAGGTGTTGATCGCTGTGCATGTGGCGCCGATCTTTCGATCAGCGGTGCCGTTCGCGGCAGGGAGCGGCAACGAGGACGTCGACTGCTGATCTTCGGCCGTCATGGGCGGCCGCCCATGCATTCGCGGGATGCGTGTCTCGCATGACACCGCATCTCAGCATCACACTCTCTGCGTCGATCGCAACGCTTCTTGCCTCGAGTCCGCTTGCGGCCGGCTACTCGCTGCGCCTCGTCGCACAGACGGGTGACTTCGCACCAGGCTCGCTCAACGGAGCGTTCATCGCACTCGGCCACCCGCAGATCAATGCGTCCGGTCAGGTCGCGTTCGTCGGCTACACGGACGGCGCGATTGCCGACACCGGCATGTGGAAGACGAAGTTCGACAACCCGCAGCAGCTGGCGCTCGTGATCGGCCAGGACTATCCCGTCCCCGGTTCGCCCCCCGGTGTCCGCTTCGGCGGGTTCATCGAGTCCAACCATCATCCGCTCCTGGTGGACAGCGGCGACATCGGATTCGCCGCGCCGGTCGATGGTCTGGGGCTCGATGGAATTGGCATCTTCCGCATGGTGAACGGCGGGATTCAGCGGATCCTCGTGACGGGTGACGCTGCGCCAGGAACCGGCGCTGGTGTCATGATCAACTCGATCGGCAATCTTCCGAGCGCGAGCCCCAATCTCGAGTTCGCGATCAACGCCGATCTTAGTGGTGCGGGTGTCAACGACGGCAACCGGCGGATCGTGTACCGCTCCCGCGCAAACGGAACTGTTGCCAAGATCGCGCGCAGCGGTGACGTGGCGCCTGGTCTGCGCGGCACCGATCTCATGCTGTGGCCGCTGCAGATTCCTCAGATCCACAACAGTGGCGAGCTCGCATTTCGCGCCAGCCTCGAAGGCGCGGTCACGCAACCGTGGAGTCGGTGGAACGGCACGCCGGGCAATCTCGATCTCATCGTCAAGCGTGGCGACGCCGCCCCGCTCGGCGGATTCTTCGCGGGAGAGAGCATCGACTTCTGGACGATGACGCTCACGGACGATGCGGTCACAATGTCGGAGGATGTCGAAACCAACATCGGCGTATTCCGCACCATTGCGCGCTTCGACAATGGTGGCACGCTCGAGCTCGCGCGTGAAGGCAAGCTCGGACCGCTCGGGTTCTACGCCGAGCTCGCCGATGCACAGCCCGAGGTCGCCAACGACGGCACCACGGTGTTCGCAGCGCGTTTCAACGGCGTCGGGCTCCCTGCGGACAAGGACTCCCCGATCGTGCGCCGCCGTCCCGCCGTGAGTCCGGTCGCGCTGCTGCAGGAAGGCGAACACGCGGACGGTGGAGGCACGGCGCAAGGAAAAGTTCCGATCGGGCGCCGTCAGTCGGCACGATGCGATAGGAGCGAGAATGACCGATCATGTTCAATCATGCGCGGCCATGCGGCGCGCGGCCGGCGAGCGCCGCAACCGTCGCCAGCAGCTCTGCCGGCTCGACGGGCTTGGAGACGTGCGCGTGATACCCGGCGCGCAGCGTCCGCTGGCGATCTTCCGCCCGGGCGAACGCCGTGATTGCTGCGGCGGGCAGCGTGCTGCCCCCCGCGCGAATCGCCTGCATGAGCGCCTAGCCGTCACGACCCGGCAAGCCGATGTCCGAGAGCATCACATCGATCCGCTCCGCTTCGATCGTCGCGATCGCTGCGTCGGCGGAGCTGGCGATGAGAATCTCGGCGCCGCACTCTTCCAAGACTCGACCAAAGAGCTCGCGGGAGTCGGGTTCGTCGTCGACAACAAGGATCCGCAGTCCGGTCAGATCGGGCGCGTCTTGCGAAGCTACCGCCGCTGACGCGGGCCTGTGTGGCAGCTTCAGATTCTCGTCCGATGCGAGCTGCACCGTGGCGAGCGGCAGCAGCACCGTGAACGTCGCCCCTTGGCCGTCGCCGGCGCTCGCCGCCCGAACCGTCCCTCCGTGGAGGTCGACGAGCTGCTTCACGATAGACAGACCGATGCCGAGTCCGCCGTGCTCGCGCGCTGCTGAACTGTCCGCTTGGCGGAATCGCTCGAAGATGTGCGGAACGAAGTCGGCGCTGAGACCTTTGCCGGTGTCGCTGACGTTGATCTGAACATGATCCTCGACGCGCGCGAGTGACACGCACACGCGACCGCCGCGCGGCGTGAATTTTACGGCGTTCGACACGAGGTTCCACACGACCTGCTGGATGCGCGCCGGGTCAGCCTGCACGACACTGCCGGCATCAGCCGCGTGGCTCGTGAGTTCAACGCCCTTGGCTTCGGCCGCAGGACGCACAGCTTCAAGTGCGGACATGACGAGCAGCGGAAGCTCGACGCACTGAATGTCGAGCAGATCCGCGATGAGCTGCGACTGCAGGCGGGCATTGCGATCGATGACGGCGAGCCCTCGCTCCAGCATCTCGGCTGTAGGCTGCTTTTTGCGGAGAATCTGTGCCCATCCCAGCACCGCGTTGAGCGGCGTGCGCAGCTCGTGGCTGAGTGTCGCAAGGAATTCGTCCTTCATCCGGCCGGCGCGTTCAGCATCAGCACGCGCGGAGCGCTCACTGCCGAGCAGCATCTCGCGCTCCGACTCGGCGCGCTTGCGCTCGCTGATGTCCAGTGACACTGCGTGCAGTCCCTGCAGCCCCCCGTCTGCGTTGCGCAGTGCTGCCACGCTGTTGTGCACCCAAACGATCGATCCGTCCTTGCGCACATAACGCTTCTCGATCTCGAACGGCTTACCGGTCTGAGTCGCCTGATGAATGAGCTCGAGACTGCGCGGCAGATGCCGTGCTGCATGACGGCGTCAACGTCGTCCCCGATCTCGTTCCACAGTTCCGCCCACACCTCGCGCGCCGGCTGGCCGAGCGCCAGCGGATGGCGCTTGCCGAGCACCGAGCTGTACGCGTCGTTATAGATATGAATAAGCTGCGGTCCCCACCACACGAACATCGGAATCGGGCTGTTCAGGCACACGCCGACCGATGTCTGCAGGCTGCGCTGCCATGCGTGGATCGGACCAAGCGGAGTGCTGGCCCAGTCGAACACCCGCACGCGCTCCGCCATTTCGCTCGAACGCAGGAACGGCAGGCCGTCGATGTGCAGCGTGGTCCCCTTCACGCGCGGCCCCGCGCACGGTGAAGCGGCGCGCCGGAGGCGCAGTGTTGCTGACAGGTCGATGCCGAGCCGATGACGGCCCAGACCATGACGGCCAAGACGGCAGGCACGCTGCAGCGGAACGATGGCTGAACGATGGACATGGTGCTATTGGTGAGCGGCCCGACACACGCGCGATTCGACACCGGCGATCAATGCCAGCCGGGCCACGCGCCACTGTAGTCGCCCCCGTGCGGATCCGGCTCAGGAGATGACCGCAACGACGGATCCCCCGGATTAACGCCCTGCCGGACTCCCGCCTTTGCGCGGGTCGCTCGCAGCCTCCCAGCCGGCAGCCGAGCGGGCGCGGCGGATCAGCTGGACGTCGCCCACTCCCTCGATCGGCGCGATGGAATGTCCGCGGCCCGCCAACTCCTCCATCAGCTGTGCCGACACACCCGATTCGCAGCGCAGCAGATCGGGCAACCACTGATGGTGCACGCGCTGCCGCGCTACAGCGTCAGCGGCGGAGAAGTCAAAGAAGAGCACGTTCAACAGCGCCTGCGTGGTGCCTGAGATGATGCGCGGGCCGCCCGACGCGCCGGCGACTGCCTCCACGCGTCCCTCACGGTCGAGAACAATCGTCGGCATCATCGACGACAGCGGCCGCTTGCCGTACGCGGGCACGTTGTCGTCAGATTGCCGCAGACCAAACGCGTTCGACGCGTCACGTCGCGTCGTGAAGTCGTCCATCTCGTCGTTCAGCAGGAATCCGAAGCCCGGCACAGCCAGCAGCGATCCGAACTCCAGGTTGACGGTTTCCGTGCACGCGACCGCGCCGCCATGCGCGTCCACCACGGAAATGTGGCTCGTTCCCGCGTCGTCGCGCCGCGCAGCCGTCGAGGGAGTCGCGGCCTGCGAGGGACCAGGCCAGCCGTAGCGCGCCAGCACCGACGTGTGCGTCCAGTCAATGCTCTCCGCACGGCGGCGCAGCATCGCAGGATCCAGCAGTTGCGCGAGCGGCAGATCGACAAACGTTGGATCAGCGAGCCATCGTGCGCGATCAGCAAAGCTGTGCTTCATCGCCTCCACGTAGAGGTGAGTGAAGTCGGCACTCCACGGGGTCGCGAGGTCCGCTTCACGCATCGCCGCTTCGAGCGTCGCGAAACACTGTGCGAGCACGAGACCGCCGCTCGACGGCGGCGGCATCGTAAGAATGGCGCGGCCCCTGTACGTCGTCGCGAGCGGCTTCACCTCGGACACTGCGAACTCCGCAAGGTCGCGTTCGTCGAGCGCACCACCATCGGACTGCACGGCATCGACGATGGCGCGCGCGATCTCACCGTGATAGAACACGCTCGCTCCATCGCGCGCAATGAGCTCAAGGGCGCGGGCCTGCTCGGGATTGACGATGCGGTCCCCGATCTTGAGTGCTCCGCGCAGCAGGTAGCGTTCCCACACGAACGCGAAACGCCGGCGCAGCTCCGGACGTTCGTCGAACGCGACGTGCACGTCGCGCGCGGCGCGGACAAACGCGGCGTCCGCGGGAAAACCATCGCGCGCCGCGCGAATCGCCGGCGCCATTACGGTCGCGCGATCGAGCGTTCCGTAGCGTTCGAGCGCGGTGAGCAACCCGGCGACTGTTCCGGGTGTCGCGACCGAGCTGCCGCCATGGCGGCTCGCGTCGGCATCGAGGGTGGTGTAGTAGTTCGGCCCAATGCCACGCGGGCAAGTTTCGCGATAGTTCAGCGCCGTGTCGACGTGACCGTTGCCGTTGTGATCAGGCAGGTGGATCACCATGAACCCGCCTCCGCCGATGCCGCATGAGTGCGGGCGTACGACGGAGAGGCAGAACGACGCTGCGACGGCCGCGTCCACGGCATTGCCGCCGAGGCGCAGCATCTCCGCGCCGGCGCTCGAGGCGAGTTCGTGGTCGGTCGCAACGGCCTCGCGTGCAAAGGACTGTGCAAAGCCGCCCGCTGGCGCTGCGTTTCTCGGGGCGTTGCCAATCGTGCACGCCGACGACGCGACGAGTGCGATGGCCCCGATCAGGCATCGGGCGAGGAGGTCCCGGACGTTTCGTTCAAGCAACATGCGTCGCAGTATGCAGGATCCGGCGGCCCGCCAGTCAGCGCCGGAAGTTCCCACGATTTTTGGGATTTCCCGGAGAGAGAGAGAGAGAGAGAGAGAGAGAGTTCCATGGACACGCAACGGCGGTTCGGTTTCGACGCATCGGCACACGCTGCGGCGTCGCACCGCAGGCGGTACGGTGCGGCTGCCCTGCTCGCGCTCCTGGTCGCGGCCGCGGCGCTTGCACACTCAAGGAGCGCCTTGGGAGAACTCGCTTCGGTGCCCCCTGCCACCAGCGGAGTCGGCTCGACGCCATGGCTTACGTCGATCGTTCGAGGGCGCATCATCAGCGAATGACCGGGCACAGCGCGATGGATTGTCGAAGCATCGCGTAGACTCGCGCGCATGGGAAACGTGCCCGCGGCGGAAAATTTCATCAGCATCGTCGCCTTCATCGGCATCACGCTGCTGGGGCTCGGGTTGCTGGGTCAACCGGATCAATCGAAGCCGCGCTGCGCGAAGTGCAGAACCGATGCACGGCCATTCGCGCGTACCGAGGCGCTCCGCTGCGCATGCGGCGCGGCCCTTGATCGACCCGGCGGGGTGCGCACGCGCGGTCGAGTGCGACGTCGAAGAATGATGTGGCTCGGCGGGGCGATCTGGATGCTCGCAGCAGCGCTGGCCATCGAAACGGTGCGACATCGCGCGCTCGGCCGATCGTGGCTGCATCACGTGCCGATTCGTCTGATCGCTCCCCGCGCTGACGCGGGCGACGATTGGGCGATCCAACATCTGCGTGAACGAGCGACCGATCCCGACCTGACTCCCGATGATGCAGGCACGCTCCTTCGCCAGCGCGGCCTTCTGCCCCCCGGCGACGTCTCCTACCGGCTTCTCCAGACTTGGGCGACCACGCACCCGGACGCCGACGAGCTGCTCCCCATGTTGTCGCGCTTTGAAGCGAAGAACGTGCGATGGGAAGGCGACGATCTGGTGTGCGAACTTGAACCTGGAGAACCTCAGATCGACCATTGGCTCGTCCGGATCGAGCGGATCACGATCGGTGCGCGCGAACTCGCATGGTCCATTCGTCCCGTGCGATCAGCAAGGTTCCGCAGCGCCGGCGCCCGCGCGTTTGTCGGAAGCGTGACGCTCCGGATCGCGATTCCATTGGCTGCGCGAACCGGCGCCGCCGTCGCCGTGCAGCTGGATCTGCTCATCGTGCAGTCACGCGGCGCCGCCGGCATGGCGCGCGACGAGCGTGTGAACGGCGGCGCGCCGCCCGAGACGTGGCCCGTCAAAGCAGTGACGGCGCCAGTCTCGATCGACGTTTCGCTCCCTGCGCCGCCGAAGGTTGCAGCGCCATGAATCCACTGCTCGAATGGCTCGCGCACTTTCCCGCGCGTCAGGCCGTGCCCGTCTTCGTGCTCGTCGGCGGAACGCTCGTGGCGGTCTTCGCCGTCGCATTCGTCCGCGGAGGCGTCTGGGCACTGCGCGGACGTCCCGCGCTGCGGGCCCCCGCATGCCGCCGCTGCGGCGGGCTGCAGCATGGCGAGGGACCGGAGGTGCCGGACCTGTGCACGGAGTGCGGGGCAGCGCTGCATGCGCCGCACGCGGTCCGCTGGCTGCGCTTCCGCAAGCAGACCCTGACCGTCCTCATCACCGCACCGGTCGTCCTGGTCGGCGGCATACTGCTCTCGCTCGTCCTTGTGATCTCAATGCTCGCGCCGATTGAACGGCGCTTCACGGCGCTTCGTGGCGTGCACGTGAGTGACGTCGATTTCCGCGCCCAGAGTGCCGCCCATCAGGCGCAACCCTCGGTCGTCAGCCTGGTGCAGACAATCCGCGCCGGAGGGAGCGCCGGCACCGAAGCGCTGCTGGAGCTGGTGGCGCAGCTCGACGCGGCGGGCAGCCCTGACCAGGCGATCAGCTCCGACGATGTCGATCGCGTGCTCACGCTGCTGGAGGAACTGAGCGCGGGGGACGCGCCGACTGAGCCCTTCGCCGCTGCCGACATGCGCGTCCTTTCCAGCGGCCATCGACTCTTTGGCTGGCGCGGTGCGTGTATGCATGCGCTCGCCACGATGAACCTGACCAGCGACGCGCTGCGCGAGCGAAGCCTCGCGATCCGGCGCAGGTTGCTGCCCGAACCCGGCATTGCCTTGCCAGCGCGGGTGCAGCCCATTGATCGGTTCACCGTTCGAGGCTTTCTGCCCGGCGAGCCAACTGGCGCGACCGTGCGGATTCTTCGCGTGACAATCAACGGCGAGACTGCGCTCGAGGTTTTGCCGCCGGTTGCTCACGACGTGCGCGGTCATCATGTCAACGCGCCAGCGGCGCTCGGCGAGTATGTCGTTGAAGTCCACTGGTCGGTCGTCACCGACAGCGATGCCGGGGGCACGCAACCAGGTGCAACGCTCGACAGCCATAGCCTGGTATCGACGGGTTCGACGAAGAGCCGCCTGATCGTCGCCAATGGACCGGAGTTGCTTCTGCCGATGGCGCGCGATGCGGGCTCACTGCTGGATGTCTGCGAGCCGAATCTGTCGGTGCAGTCATTGGGCGACATCGACCAAGTGCTGGTGTTCGTTCAAACGCGGGGATCATTGGCGCTCGATGGCTCTTGGGACATCCTGTGCAACGGCGCATGGCAGCGGATCGGTGAGCAGCGCGCTGACGAGGGTGTCGTGATCTCAATGGCCGCACTCGTCGATCATCACGCCGGCCCTGAGACGGCCACACGTCGTCTGCGCTTCATGCCCTCCGTCGCGCTGAAGCGTGCCACGCTCGCTGCGCCGATCGCGCTTCGGGGGAGCCCGGTGGATATCGCCCGCTCCATGCGCGGGGTCCTCCATGAGACGATCGAGTTTGACTGTGTGCTGCACCCTCGGGGAGAAAATGAGTCGGAAGCTCGCGACTACCGCGCCCCGCGAGACTGGTGGCGTGGGCCAGTCCCACCGACAGCACCGTAAGTGAGCAGCGCAAAAATACGCATCGCGCCGTCTCCGCAAGGAGATCGGCGCGATGCGCGTGGGCTCTCAGTCAGATGTCACTCAGCTGCAGCAACGCTTGCAGCAATTTGCCCTTTAGCGATCCTTCTTCTGCTGCTCGCGCTGATGCGACGGTTCGAGGCGACTCCCGCCGCGCGGCGCGCCGCCCTGGTTCGCTCCTGCCGGCCCGCCCTTGGCGTCCTGCTTCTCACCCTGGTTCGACGATCCGCGCGTCGGCGTCGAACTCTTCGGCTGGGATTGTGACTTCTCCGGAGTGTCGTTCTTGTTTTTGTCCTGCGGTCGGTTCGTGTTGCCCGGTCCGTTTGGCTTGCTGTTCGGCATAACGTGATTCCTTCGATGAGGAGGGATGGATCGAGAACAGCGAAAGGATGCTCTCGCCCTCGTGGCTGATGCTAATCCGATCGCGAACGCTCGCCACCTCAACCTGCCGAGCATGGGTACTTCAAGGCGAGTGCCGGAGAGGGCATGCCGTTGCGATCCGGCGTTTGCGCAACTCCGGGCAGAGAACTGCAACAAAAGCCGTGACGAGTGCGGCACCTGCCTGTAGCGTGCGCCGACTCACGGACGCGTAACGCATGGCTCATTCCGCGCGACGGAACAGATCGAGAAATCGTCCTTCATATCGCGCGAACAACCCGAGTCGATCCAGTTCCGACTTGAGATGGACTGCCTGAGACTGATCTTTCTTCGCCTCGATGAAAAGCGCCTCGATCTGCTGCGCTGCGGCGGAGTCGTTCGCCTTCCGCTTCTTCTTTCTGCGGGAGTCGCCGCCGCGCCCCGTTTCTCCGTCAGACGCGCGGGAGGTTCGTTTCGCACCCTTACGCGAAAAAGGGTCCAACGTGTCGTCGTGCGACTCACGCAACGCTATCTGCTGCAGGATGTCGCGCAGAATTCGATCCGTCACCGCCTCGCGTCTGTTCAGAGGATGAAGATTGATGTCAATTCCCGCCAGCACGCTGAAGACGCTGAGTGCCGCGCGGGCAGCCTTGGGATTCGGCACGGCCGGGGCGAAGTCGGGAATCTCCGCGAGCAGACACATACCACCGATGCCGCGACTCGCCGCGACTCCCAGCAACAGTCCGTTCAATCCGCCAATCTCTCCGTCGTCGATGGACGGCACCTCCGCGCGGCGGAGTTCGGCGAGCGATGCGGAATCCGTCGCGGCGCCCCACACGCGAGGGTTCTCTGGTGGGAGCAGACGCGAGGCCAGCGACGCGAACGTGACGACTCGCTCGACATCAAGCCGCTCGGCGACATCCAGCACCTCGTGTGCATAGCCCACCGCCGCCTGCATCGGCTGCGCTTGGCTTAGGAAGACGATGATGTCGCGACGTCCCGACGACTGCTCCGCCCTGAAGAAGACGCTTTGCGGCAACCTCACGGGATCGATGAGCCCGCCCCGGATGCGCACGCTCGAGACGTCGTGCCGGGCACCTGGGGACATTCGCTCGATGGGAATCATCGCAAACCCGTCGATCAGATGGTTGGCCGCAGTCGTCGCGACGTCGCCCATTCCAGGCCAAGCGGCGACCAGCCAGGGACGTGGCAGGTGAATCGGCACACGCATACGAAACCTCCAATGTGTACGGGACGCGCAAAGACTATCCCGTTGCATCGCGAGAGGAGTTCATTTATGAACATGCAAGCCCCGAATGAAGGTCTTTGCCGCCCTCGGTTGGGCGCTGCACCCCGCACTCGCTCACGTGCGCCATACCACCGGTCACTGCTCCCTCACACCGGACCCCCAGTCCACTACCCAAGTCCATTACCCCAGTCCATCGAATGGGGCCCGTACGATCCACGGCACTCGTTCGATCATTCCCTCCCCTTCATGACATGGAGCTTTCACCCATGCGCGGACCAGCCTCTACTTCAACTCGCCCTTCACTGACCTCCATGCTTCTCGGTTTCGTGAGTTTGGCTCTCTTGGGCATCACTATGCATTCCGGCGCACAGTCAGAAGCGAAGTCAGTTCCAGCCGCCGATCAGTCCACCAAGGGCAACGTGCTTATTACCGGGGCAAATCGAGGCATCGGCCTGGCGCTCGCTCAGCACTTCAAGGCCGCCGGCTACCAGGTGATCGGCACCGCCCGCACCCCGGCTGAGGCGAAAGAACTCGCCGAGAGCGGAGCGCGAGTCATGCAGCTCGATGTGACTGATGCCAAGAGCGTGCGCGCACTCGCCGAAGCGCTGAAGGATCAGCCGATCGACATTCTCGTGAACAACGCCGGCATCACTGGCAGCCGAGGCTCGATCGACGCGCTCGATATTGACGCAGTGGAGCGGGTGCTTGCCGTCAACACGATCGGCCCGATGCGCCTGACCCAGGCGCTCCTTCCGAATCTGCGCGCTGCACCGCGCAAAGTTGTAATCAGCATTTCCAGTGGACTGGGCAGTCTGGCAGGAAACACCAGCGGTGGACATTACGGTTATCGCGAGAGCAAAGCCGCGATCAATATGTTCATGCGATCGATTGCTGCCGACCTGAAGGACGAAGGTTTCACATGCGTCGCCATGAGTCCGGGATGGGTACGCACGGACATGGGCGGACCACAGGCGACGCTGAGTCCCGCTGACAGCGCCGCCGGAATTGTGAAAGTCATTGAGTCGCTGAAGACGAGCGACAGCGGCACGTTCCATTCGCACGATGGAAAGGAAGTTGCTTGGTGAGCGGGGACAACTGAGGCATTTCCCCGCAGAGGTCCCGCGCAGCGCAGCCGTATGTTCTTCGCGTCACACCACTCCGCGAGACCACCGATGAGCCGAATGAACAACGCCAACACCATCGCCGGCGGGCAACCTCTGCAGGGAAAGACCGTCGCCATCGTCGTCACCGACGGGTTCGAACAGATCGAGCTGACTTCGCCACGTGAGGCGCTCCAAGACGCTGGCGCCATCACGAAGATCGTCTCGCCGAAGCGCGATGCCGTGCAGGGGTGGAACCACTTCCAGCATGCCGACATGTTCGCGGTGGACGTCCCGATGGACGAGGCGGACCCGGATCACTTTGATGCGCTGCTTCTTCCGGGCGGCGTGGCGAATCCCGATCAGCTGCGCGCCAATCCCGCAGTGCTGGCATTCGTGCGTTCTTTCTTCGAGCAAGGCAAGCCCACAGGAGCGATCTGTCATGGTCCGTGGACGCTCATCGATGCCGGCGTAGTGAAGGGTCGCCGGATGACGTCGTACGACTCCATCAAGATGGACCTGAAGAACGCTGGCGCGCGGTGGGTGGACGAGGAAGTCGTGGTCGACAACGGTCTCGTGACGAGCCGCGCCCCCGCTGATCTCCCTGCGTTCAACGCGAAGCTCATCGAGGAAATCGCGGAGGGACCGCACCGTCCTCAAGTAATAGTGGAGTCGAAGGAGCAGGACATCTCGATACCGCTGAGCGATGAAGCACTGCCCGACGATCCCGTGATCGGTCGCTTCGCGTGACGTTCATCACACATCTTCGCCGCGGTCGCGCTTCTGCAGTTCACTGTTGATCGCGACCGCGGCGCTTGCACCTTCCGCCGCCGCGACGATCACAAACTGCACTTCGCGCGAAGCATCGCCGGCGAGATAGAGACCCGGCACGCCCGTCCGCTGCCGGCGATCGCACACCACGCCTCCGTCATCACCCATCGTGCACCCGAGCGCGATGGGCAACCGGCTGCGCTGCCGCTGATCGGTGTTGAAGAACAAGGCGTCGACGCGCAGCTCATCGCCATCGGCAAAGACAATGCGGTTGAGACGATTCACCCTGCGGCCGTTTCCGCGCAGCGCAGCAATTGGCTGACCGCACACGCGAATGTTGAAGCGGTGCGCTTCCGCGAGCAGCGCGCGCGTGGGTCGTTCGCCGTGCGTCACGATCGATATGTCTTTCGACCAGGTCAGCAGACTCTTGGCGAGTCCAAGTCCGTGCCGGCCGCGCCCGAATGCCGCGATGCGCCTGTCTGAGTATTGCCAGCCATCGCAGTACGGACAGTGATGTACTCCCGCGCCATAGAACGTGCGAAAGTCTGGGATGCCGGGAAGTTCGTCGACGACCCCCGTCGCCAGAAGGAGTGTTCGCGACGCGAACGATCGGGAGTTGCCGACTCGCACACGGAAGCCGGATGATTTACCAGATGACTTATACGTTGCGGACGTGACGAGCCCCTTACGAACGGTGACGCCATAACGGGCAAGTTCGGTCCGCGCCAGCTGTAGAAGCCGGGACGGATTGATCCCGTCGCGCGTCAAGAAGTTGTGCATCGAGCGCGCCGGTGCGTTGCGCGGACTTCCCGCGTCTATCACGAAGATACGCCGACGGCATCGCGCAAGGACGAGCGCCGCGTTGAGCCCCGCCGGCCCCCCGCCCACAATGATGCAGTCATAGGGTTTCGCGGCCATGGCCGTCGGAAGGGCTTGTGTACCGTCTCGTCTGTAAATTCGCGTGTGGAAAAGCTGACGACTCCTGTCGGTTGCCGTCGTCTGCCACGCGCCGCGTTGACTTCCCGTGAT
>JAWXBD010000009.1:0-16023 GCA_034439815.1 Phycisphaerae bacterium | reverse complement strand
GGCCGCAGTTGATCCGTGCGCTCGTGGTGCGATCTCTGTCGGGAGCTGCCGCTGCTGGCGTGAACGCCTCGCGCGAAGGTCAACTGTGATCCGTATAAGAGGTAAGAAGGATGAAGTGGGCTGCCTGCTTCCTTCTTCCCTTCGTCCTTCATTCTTGCGCTTCACGCCGCGACTGCTGTTGTCCGCGCCGCCAGCGTTGCCGCTGCGTCGATTGCTGCGTACTTGAAGAGTTCGCCGAGCGAAGGGTAGTTGAAGCACATCTCAAGGAAGAAGTCGATGCATCCGTTGAATGCCATCGCCGTCTGCGCGACGTGAATCTGTTCCGTCGCGTCCTCGCCGACGATCGAGGCGCCGATGAGTCGGCGATCGGCTGCGTCAAAGACCAGCTTGCAGAGGCCCTGATCATCACCCAGCATGCGCCCGCGTGGATTGTTTCGATAGCGCGCGCGGCCGACGACGACATCGATGCCTTTCGCGCGGGCCTCCTGCTCATTCAGCCCGACAGCTGCCACGGCCGGAATCGTGTAGATGCCGATCGGCACAGTCGCCGCGAGCCGTTCCTTGTACGGAAGCTCGAACATCGTGCATGCGGCAATGCGACCCTGCTCGAGACTCGTCGATGCGAGCGCCGGGAATCCGATGACGTCGCCGGCAGCGAAGACCCACGGGACGCTCGTGCGGTACGTCGCGTTCACCTTCACGAGTCCGCGCGAGTCGGCCTCGAGTCCGATGGTCGGCAGGTCCAGAACATCGGTGTTGCCGACGCGCCCGAGCGACCAGAGGACGTTCGTCGCCGCAAATTCACGACCATCCTTCAATCGCACGGCGCCTGATCCGTCCGCCTGCCCGAACGCAGCATCCGGTGCTGCGTTGAACACCAGTTCAATGTTCAGTCCGCGCATCCTGCTCGTCATCACGTCGCGGATTTCGGAATCGAGGAACGGCATGAGCGCGTCGCGCGGTTCGATGATCGTGACCGGTACGCCCATCTCCGCGAAGATGCACGCGTATTCCGTGCCGATGACACCGCCGCCGACGACGATCAGGGACGCAGGCATCGCATCGAGCTGCAGAATGCCTTCACAGTCGACGATTGCCGGATGGTTGAAGTCCACGTTGCCAGGTCGATGCGGACGGCTGCCCGTTGCGATGAGAACAAAGTCACTCTTGACGACGCACGTCGAGTGATCTGGCTTGGTGACTTCGACGCAGTGTTCGCCTGCGAATCGCGCGGTGCCCCGGAGGACATCAATGCCATGCCGGTCAATCGAACGTTCAATGCGATCGTGTTCTTCGAGCTGCACGAGTGTCTTGCGCGCCAGGAACCGGCGGAACGAAACAGTGCGATCGAGCGAGAATTCGATTCCTGGCATCGGCCGGCGGCGGAAGGCCGAGCAGAGCAGTGCCGTCTCGCGCAGGACCTTGCTGGCGATCGTGCCGGTGTTCACCATGGCACCGCCGGGCATCGACTCGCGCTCGACAATGAGCACGCGTTTGCCGACTGATGCGGCCATCATCGCCGCCTTTTCACCGGCCGGTCCGCTGCCGATGCAAACCAGGTCATAACGACCGGCGTGCGCTGCTGAGATGTGCGCGTGATCCATGGAACGGGCATCGGCCGAGAACGCGCGGCGCTTGAGCCGTTCCCTGCAGGTGCGTTCATCCGCCCACAATGTCGGGCAAATCGTGCAGACCGGCCGTCAGATCGCGGATGCCATGCGGTGTCACCAGCACATCGGCTTCGTAGTGCACGCTCAGGCTGCGGTCGGCAGTCCGAATGGGCCACGCGTGGCCGTCGGTGTGGATCTCGGTGGTGCCGACGGCGATCATCGGTTCGACCGCGAAGAGCATGCCCGGCGTGAACGGCTTCCAGGCGTCCGACCACTCGCCCGGGTAGGTCGGAACGACGTTGGAGATGAACGGCGGTCCGTGCAGCTCGCGGCCGTATCCGTGACCCCCAAGCCCCCGCACGAGATAGAAGCCGCACTCCCGCTCGACGTGATGCTGCACCGCTTTCGCCCAGTCAATCAGCGGGCGCCCCGGCTTGATCGCCGCGAGTCCGCGCTTCAATGACTCGCGCCCGCAACGCATGAGCGCGCGGCCGACGTCGTCGGTTCCTTCCACCGCGTACGTCCAGGCCGCATCGCCGATCCAGCCGTTGTATTTCACGCCGATGTCGATCGACAGGATGTCGCCCGGAGCGATCGGCCTGGTCGTCATGTCGTGCGTCCCGTGGACGACCCATTCGTTCGGTGACAGGCAGGCGTGACTGGGAAACGGCGGATGGCCGCGGATCTTGTAGCCCAGGAATGCACTGCGGCACTTGAGGTCCGCGAGTGTGGCCGCGACGAAAGCATCGATTTCCGCGAGTGTCTGGCCCGCGCGGAGAAACTCGACGAGGCGCACGTGCGTGGCCACAACGTTGTCGGCAGCAAGTGCGGCACCCTCGATATCACGTTCTGCGCTGACGACCATAGAACAGGCAAATTACTCGACCGCTGATGCGGATGCTGCTGTCGAAGTCATGCAAAACGAACGGAAGGGCAGTCAACGGGTGACTGCCCTTCCAAACATGTTCGATATGCCACTGGATCAGATCGCGTTGCCGCGCGTCAAGCGGCGTTACGGGCGGGGGGCTGACAGCAGCCCATGTCGATGCCCGTCGTGGGCGTGGGGCCACAGCAGCCATTTGACGGGATGCTCGATCCAAAGCTCGACGGCTGCGACGTCCCAAGGTGCGTGGGCGTGCCGAAGTGATTGGTCGGAGTGACCGGCGTGCCCGGGAACGGCTTGCCAGAATTGGCAAAGTTGCTGTAGGGATTGGCGCTCGGAGTGACCGGCGGCGCGAACTGCGTCGGGAACGGCGGATTGAAACCTTGGGTGGGTGTACACCAGTTCTGGGGAGCCCAGTTCTGGGGACTCCAGTTCTGGGGCCCCCAATTCATCTGGGGATTGCAGCCTGGAGGAGTGCAGAACTGCGACGCGCCGAATTGGGGGAAGCAGTTCTGGGGAGCGCTCGGCGTGTTGAATGGCGACGGCGTCCATCCATACGGCTGCGTGAACTGCTGCGTTGCAAACGGAACGTTCCACGTCGGCACGGACGGCGTCCATGGGCCGCTGCAGTTCACATTGAACGCGCCGTTCTGAAAGCCCGGATTGAAGCCCGGATTGAAACCCGGATTGAAACCCGGATTGAAGCCTGGATTGAAACCCGTGCTCCAGTTCGGGGTGCAGCCGTTGCGATCAAACGGCGACGGGGCCGGTGTCGCGCACGGATTCGAGAAGCAGTTCGGCGACGGCGCGACCGACATGCCGTTGAGACAGGCCGTGGGCACCATGGCGAAGCTCATGCCCCACGGTGTGTTCGTCGGCACCATGCACCACGGCGAGGTCGGCGCCGTGTTGGCGGTGGGAATCGACACGGGCATGAAGCCCATGGGCGTCCACACGTACGAGCAGGTGTTCGTGCCGGTCATGCAGCAGCCGGTGCCGGTGAAATCGGGGCAGTTGGCGCCGATGCAACCGTTCGGCGAGCCGCCTCCGGTCCAGCTGTTCTGCGGCCAGTTCGCGGCGCCGTTCCACGCATTCTGAGGCCCTCCGCCCGGCGCGCAGTTCGTCGGCGTCGAGTTGGGGAAACCGCCGAAGGCCGGATTGGCCGTGGGCTGGAAGCCGCCCGCGAAGCCGTTGAAGCCGTTGAAGCCATTGAAGTTGTTGCAGCCGTTCGAGTATCCAGCGGGGTAATAGGTATTCATGTGACGCGGGTTCCTGTAAGGAAGGGGACAGTGGCGCCCGCCGATGGCGCGCAGTTCGATCTCTAGATGGGGGTTTGATGCGATGAGCGGCGAGTCGTAAGGAGCCGAGGCACACCTCGGTCCGAGTCATCGAATCGACGAAATCGGGCTGTGACTTTGCGCCACGTGGGCGAAATCCCGCCAGAACTCCGTTCGGCGTTTTTTTTTTCAGGGCTTCGCCGACCGCGCTCAACGAGCGGCAACGGGCTCAGACGGGCGTTCCCGCGATCCAGACGTGACGCGGCCCCGACCCCGCGTACTGGTACGCCAGCGACCGCTCGTCGTGGCTCGCGAGCAGCTGCAGGTCGGCCCGTTTGCCCCGCTCGATTGAGCCGACCCGATCGTCGAGTCCGAGCACACACGCGGCGTTGATCGTCGCGGCGACGATTGCTTCGGCAGGCGTGAGCTCGAGATGGCGCACTGCAAGCGCGATCACGAACGCCATGGACAGCGTCGGGCTCGATCCCGGGTTGCAGTTGGTCGCGATTGCCAGCGCTCCGTTCTGATCAAGCAGCGCGCGGGCCGGCGCGAAGCGGCCGTCAAGGTGAAACCCGCAGCCCGGGAGCGCGACCCCGATGGTGGCGCTTGATGCGAGGCGGGCGATCTCGACATTCGTCGAGGCCTCGAGATGATCGACGCTGAGCGCGCCCATCTCGACCGCTGCACTCGTCATCCCGAGCGCGTGGAACTGATCGGCATGCACGCGCACAGGGCACCCAAGGCGTCGGGCGTGGGCAAAGAGCTGCAGGCATTCGTCGAGCGACCACGCTCCCTGTTCGCAGAACGCATCGCAGACAATCCCGGGAAATGCGGCGACGGCACGCGGCAGAGTCACCTCGATGGTTTCGCGCACGAAATCGGGATGGGCGGGATCCTTCGCGTGGGCACCGAGAAACGTCGCGCGCACCATCTGCGGCGTGCTGCGCGCCGCCTCGTGAATAGCCCGCAGCATCTTCAGCTCATCGTCCGGCGTGAGGCCGTATCCGCTCTTCACCTCGATGGTCGTGGTGCCGAGGCCCGCAGCCTCGCGGAGTCGTCCGAGGGTCAGCGCTGCCAGCTCGGACTGTGATGCGGCGCGGGTCGCGCGGACTGTGGACATGATGCCGCCGCCGCGCTCGAGGATCGTCAGATATGCAACGCCGGCCAGTCGCTGATCCGCTTCGTCATAGCGGTCGCCCGCCCAGCACGCATGCGTATGACAGTCGACGAACCCCGGCAGCAGCACACACCCTTGGGCATCAACGACGCTTCCGAGAGGACCCGCGGGCTCGCCGTGCCCCACGTCCTCGATTCGCCCGTCCAGCACTCGCACGTAGCCGCGTTCGATGACGCCGAGGTCCCCGGCAGCCGCGCCGCGCCGCGATCCCGTACGTCCTGCCATGGTGAGGACACGCGCGTTGATGATGGTGAACGGGGGCATTGGGGGGGGAAGTATGAAGTAAGAAGTGAGAAGGAAGAAGGCAGAAGGATGAAGTATGACGGCCCGGAGTGCATCGCGGGCCTTCTTCCTTCTTCCTTCACACTTGTGCCGTACGCTGCCGTGCATGCTTTTGATTCTGATTCGTCATGCCAAGGCGTTCGATCGTGATGCTGCCGCGTGGCCCGATGATCTGCGCAGGCCGCTGACGGCAAGCGGTCGCGAGTCATTTGCCAAGCTGGCGAAACGGCTGGGCAGGATCGCGCCGGTTCGCGCGGGCAAGGACGCGCCGGTGGACGGGGTCGAACGCGTGCTGGCAAGTCCGGCCTCGCGGGCGTGGCAAACCGCCCAGGTATTGCACGAGCGAAGCGGCTGGCCGGCACCGGAACGGTGTGCTGCACTGCTGCCGGACTGCGACGAACTTTCCGAGTGGCAGGCGTTGATCGATTCACTTCGCGATGCTGCGGGCGTCGCGCTCGTGGGCCACGAACCCGGCCTTGGGCGACTAGCGTCGTGGCTCCTCTCAGGATCGAAGGATCAGGTGCGGATTGACCTTCGGAAAGGGGCGGCGGTGGCTGTCGAGATCGCCCGCGGACCGGGCGCGGTGCAGCCCCGGGCCCGGCTGCGGTGGATGCTGACGCCACGGATCGCTGCGCGGTGGAAGTGAATCAGCAGAGCCCGCGGTACACTCGCGGCTCATTCACTTCACTTTGCGGCGCGTTTGTCGCCGAAGGATCGCAGCAGCAGATGGCCGCCGAGCACCCCAGCCAGTCCGCACGTCCCAACTCCGCCGATGCCCCGCAGCAGCAGCGGAATACCGCCCTCGTCGATATCGAGTGGTCACCGCCGTTCCTGACGGTCCGCCCGGCGGGACCTCAGATCGGCCAGCGCGAGAGCCCGATCATCACGGACGAAGTCATGCCGTTCTTCGTGCACGCGGGCAAGTCGCTCAAAGTGCTCGTGCTCGATCTGAGCAACGTGACGTTCATGTCCAGCATGGGACTCGGCATGTGCATCGCGTTCCGCAACAAGGCGAGCAGCCTTGGCGCGAAGTCGGCGCTGTACGGTGTGACTCCCGACCTGCTGAAGCTGCTGGCGATGATGAAGATCGAGAAGCTTTATTCGATCGCGCGGTCGGACGAGGAACTCAAGGCGATTCTGCAGAGCTGACGGGCGGGTTTGGCACTTCGGGCGCTTCTGCCGGACGTGCGTCCCTTTCGTGCGCCGCGTACACCACAAGGTCGGCGCGGCCGTGATCCTCTTGGCGAAGCACGCGCGAATCCACCGGCACCACCTGGATCGTGAGCACGCGCGTGCGCGGCCTCGCCTGCAGCAGTTGCGTGACTGTGCCGCCGCGCCGATCAATGTGAAAACCCCCGATCACATGGACCACCTTAGTGACTTGTGGTCCGACATCCCGTTCGAGCGCCGCAGCAATCGACTGCGCCATCGTGGCGTCCCACACCTGCTGCGCCCGATACGTCCGGTCCACCCGGGCGCGGTGCTCCGGATCGCGCGGATCCTGATCCTCTGCCGTCATCACGGCCTCGAAACGCTCGCGGTACGCGCCGCTCTCCAGCCGGTACGGAATGTCGAAGAGCGCCTGCTCGTCGTCCGGCAGCGCCCGCAACGCATCAAATCCGTCCGTTCGCGCCTGGCGCACGTATTCGCGCGGCGCATTCGCTGCAATGACGGGCGCGCTCCGCACCTTCGCGGCGTCGATCATCGGTTGATAGAAGTCCTCCCAGGTGCCGCGGCCCAGCGGCGTGCCATCGGCCGGCTTGCCGGCCCAGTTCGCACTCTTTGTCTGTTCGATGAATGTGGCGAGATCGATCGTGCCGGCGAGGTACGTGTCGACGATCGATTGTTCATTGCGCTCGAGCATCTCAAAGCTCACCGCGGTGCCGGGAAAGCTTGCGAGCGCATCCTCGACCACGGCTTGTTGGAGGAGATGCGCCGCGCGATGGTCATGCGTTTCACCGATGAACACGACCTCGGCCCAGTCGACGCCTTCCATCAGATCGGCCCAGGTCGCGACGCGCCCGGTGTCGCCTTCGAACATGGCCAGCGAGCGGGGCGGCGCCGGAGTCGCCGCGACAATCGCATCGCTGGGCGCGTGCGCCTGCGGCCGCGTCAGGTAATAGCCCCCTCGGGAAGTGCATCCGAGCGTCAGTGCAGAAAGGCCAGCCGCGAGCGAGATGATCGCGAGAACCGGGAGACCGCACTTCGTCAGCGAGGAATGCTGTGGCATACTGCGAGGATCGCGTGAGGGGGACGGCGCGTCAACTTGCGGCGCCGCAGAGACCTTCCGAGTTCCGCGGAGTTTTTCATGTTTCAGTTGCGACGCCGGTCCTGTTGGACATCATCCAGTCTGTTGTTTCTGACCCTCGCCGCATCGACCGCGCACCTCCACGGCGCCCCGCCCGGACAGCAGCAATATCAGCAATATCAGCAATATCAGGGCGATCAGGTGATCCGCGTGATTCCCGCGGATCTGAAACAGTTGCGGACGACGCTCGCAATGGCTGACGACGTCTGGTCGCACGGCGCCTCGGTCGGGAAACCCTTGGACGTGCTCGTCGATGCCGAGAGTCTCACGAGCCTGCGCCGCGCCGGCGTTCCGTTCACCGTGCTCATCGACGACGTCGGCGGCCTGGTTGCCGCGGAGAAGGCGCGGCTGGCGGCGCAGGGCGGCATTGCCGGCGGTGCCGACTGGTTCGACGACTTCAAGACCTACGCGCAGATCAATGCGAAGCTCGATGAACTTGCCGCACAGCGCCCCGACATTTGTTCGGTGGTGGAGGCCGGGCTGAGTCTCGAAGGCCGGCCGATTCGCGGACTGCGCATATCGAGCGCTGCGGCCGGTGCGCCGGCGATTCTCTTCAACGGCTGTCAGCACGCTCGCGAGTGGGTCAGCCCGATGACCGTCATGTACATCGCGAACCGGCTCGTCGAAGACGCCGCGACGGACCAGTCGATCCAGATGCTGCTGCAGCAGGCCGAAATTCTTGTGATCCCGGTGGTGAACCCCGACGGGTATCAGTACTCGTGGGACGTCGATCGCTTCTGGCGAAAGAATCGGCGCAACAACGGCAACGGAACCTTCGGCGTCGATCTCAATCGCAACTGGGCATACGAATGGGGCGGCGAAGGCGCCAGCTCGAATCCTTCCAGCGAAACGTATCGCGGTCCGTTTCCGTTCTCTGAACCGGAGACGCAGGCGATGCGCGATTTTTATCTCGCGCGGCCGAACATCATCAGCAACATCGACTTTCACTCCTACGGACAGCTCGTGCTTTCGCCGTGGGGCTACACGCTTGCTCCGGCACCGCAGACATTGTTCATGGAAGCGATCGGCCAGGAGATGGTGGATGCGATCTTCACCGTGAACAGTGTGCAGTACACGGCAGGGCCGGTCGGAACGACGCTGTATCTCGCGAGCGGCAGCTCCGTCGACTGGGCGTATGGCGAGCGCGGCGTCTTCTCGTACACCATCGAGCTGCGCGATACGGGCACGTTCGGTTTCGTTCTTCCCGCGGATCAGATCATTCCGACGGCGCTTGAGAACTTCCAGGCGGCGCTGGTGCTCGCGCAGACGTCCATTCAGCCGGTATCCATCGCGTTTCCCGAAGGGACGCCATCGCTCATCGAGCCTGGCAGCGCCCAAGTCCCGGTGGTCGTCACTGAAATTCTGGGGACGCCGCTGGCGAACGGCGCCACACTCTGGTGGCGCGACAGCGCGGAAGAGTCGTTCAGCGCCAGTTCCATTTCGCAGAACGGTGAGGTGTGGAGCGCGACGCTTCCGGCACCAGTCTGCGGATCGACTGTCGAGTGGTACATCGAAGTCGCCACCAATCTCGGTACTGTCGTTGCGCCGCAGGATGCGCCGGCGATGACATTCACCACGTCGGTGCTCGAACTGAGCGTCATCGTTGCGGACGACTTTGAAACCGCCACGGGCTGGACCGTTGGCGCCCCGGGTGACGACGCGGTCAGCGGTCATTGGGTGCGCGTTGATCCGAACGGAACCACCGCGCAGCCAGAAGACGACTCGACTGTGGACGGGACGATGTGCTTCGTCACCGGTCAAGGCGCTCTCGGCGCTCCGATCGGCGCGGCCGACGTTGATGACGGCACGACGACGCTCGTGTCACCGATCATGGACTGCAGCCATCCGGAGTCGCGCGTGCAGTACGACCGCTGGTACTCGAACAATCTCGGCGCCGCGCCAAACTCCGACTCGATGCCTGTCGAGATTTCCAGCGACGGCGGAGGCACGTGGACACAGCTCGAACTCGTGACTGAAAACGCGCTCGCGTGGGTGACGAAGTCGTTCCGCGTTGCAGACTTCGTCCCGCCCACTGCGAACGTGCGGCTGCGTTTCATCGCCAGCGACCTCGGCAGCGGCTCGCTGGTCGAAGCCGGTGTCGACGGCTTCCGTGTGGTGGTGCTCGGTTGTCCGCAGTTGTTCGGTGATCTGAACGAGGACGGCACGATCGACGCTGCTGACCTGGCCGTGCTGCTCGGCGCGTGGGGAGCAGCCGGCGGACCTGCGGATCTCGATGGAAGCGGCCTGGTCGATGCCGGTGATCTTGCTGTGCTGCTTGGTGCGTGGAACTGATTGGATTCTGGGACCACCCCTGTGGGCAATCTGGCCAGGCACGGCGCGCATGACGCTCGCGCGGTGGCACACTTCGCTGCAGAAGAATGCAGCGCTTTGCACGAATCCTGTGCCGGCTTGCCTGTGCCGCCGCGCTCGCCCCGCTTGTGATAACCAGCGGTGCTGTTGGCTGCGGCGACGGTGCGTCGGCAGGCACGTGCCCGCTCTACACGACCGGGTTCGACAGCTTTGCCGGACCGCCGGACTTCACGCAGGGGCAGTTCAGCGTTCAATGGTGTCTGAACACAAGCGCGGTGTCGACTTCGAATTTCTGCGCCACCGGCAGCGCGCTGAAGCTCGACAGTTCGACGGACGATCCGGTCCTGCTCGTGCACGTCGGCGATGCGCCGTGCGCGAGTGTTTCGGTCTCGTTCAACTACGGTCAGTTTGCATCGTCGAACACGGTGTTGAAAGCCGGAACGACCAGCGCCACGACGGTTGTGTGCGCGCCATCGACGCCGACGACGATCGGGTCGCTGTCAACGACCGGCGGGCAGTGCACGCAGGTGAGTTTCACGGTGCTGCTGAACGGCGCGAAGGGCGTGGTTTTCAAATTCGATCATGGAGCGAACAGCAACGCGATCACGATCGACGATTTCAGCGTGAGCGTGACCGGTTGCTGCTCCGCCATGCACGGTTGCTGCGAGACGGGGACCATGGGATGCGATGCGCCTGCTGTCGAGTCGTGTGTCTGCGCGGTCGATCCCTTTTGCTGCGCCGTCGAGTGGGATCAACTGTGCGTGGACGAAGTGGAATCCCTCGGATGCGGCAGCTGCGGCGCAGTTCGAGTGCCATGTCTCGAAGCGTTCGCCACGGACTTCGGAACGCTCTATCAGGCGTCGAGCGTGTGCCAGCTTTTCCCCGCACTGTTCGAGAGCTGCGAAGGTGCTCCGCCGACACTCACCATCAGCGGTGACTGCGCGGGCACGGCCGATCCTGCCCTGCGCTTCGGCACTGGGTTTCCGCATTCTGCAGCCATCACGCGCTGCATCGACCTCACGGTCGTTCCGTCGCCGATACTTGGATTCCGGTTCAGCCGCGATCTCGGGACGCTCGGTCCCCGCATCGACTTCCGCGTGGACGGCGGCGACTGGATCGTCGCATGGCAGCCCGCCTCCGGGCAGGGAACGGACGGCTGTTCCACCGTCGAGCTGAATCTCGCGACGATTGCGAATGAGACGAATGTGCAGTTCCGCTTCACTTCGGCGTCGAGCGTTGCGAATGGTGCCCGCTTCGATGATCTCCTCCTGACGTCGGGCGCTCTGCCGCACGACTGCTGCACAGCGGGCGCGGCGGGTTGTGCCACAGAGCCGGTCGAGACCTGTGTGTGTGCGCTCGATGCCTATTGCTGCGAAACCGCATGGGACGAGGTGTGCATCGAGATCGCAGCCGCCGAGTGCCGCGCCGGATGCGAAGGCATTGTGACCTGCGGTGCGCCATCGAGCGGCAGCTGCCTTGATCCGCACGCCACGCCGTTCTGTAACGATGAAGCGTGCTGCACCAGCATCTGTTCGTTCGACCCATTCTGCTGTGCCGTCGCATGGGACGCGCTCTGTGCGAGCTCGGCGGCTGCGGCGTGCGCGGTGACGCTGCCGGCGGATCTCGATGCGAACGGCCTGGTCAACGCCGCCGACCTCGCGGTGCTTCTTGCCTCATGGGGGGCGACAGGGGGGACGGGCGGAGCGGGTGCCGCCGACTTTGATCACAGCGGCGCGGTGGACGCTGCGGATCTTGCGGTATTGCTTGCAGCGTGGACCGGATGATCGGGAAGATCATTACACTGCCGATCCCAAAATGGCAGTCTCCACTCCGACGCGGCCCCGATCTGCAGGCAAGACCACTTCCCCTCGCGCCCAGCGCGCGTCAAAGCCGGCGAAGGCCGCGAAGCCGTCGAAATCGGGAGCGCGCCGCGGCTGGCGCACCGCCGCGACCAGCGATCCGCATGAGCTCTATGAACTCTCCGTGCAGAACGTCGAGTTCGAATGCGACTTCATCGATCGCGTCTGGAAGGCGCATCGCGGACGCGTCGCCCGTTCGCTCCGCGAAGATTTCTGCGGGACGTTCGCGGCCAGCGTGGAGTGGATCACGCGTCGCCCGACTAATGTGGCGATCGGTGTCGACCTCGATCCGTACGTCCTCGCCTGGGGGCGAAGCTACAACCTGCCGCGACTGCCGGAGCGCGACCGAGCCCGGCTCGAGATCCGCGAAGCGGACGTCATGACGGTGCGGACCCCGCAGGTCGACTGCGTCGTGGCGATGAACTTTTCGTATTACCTCTTCAAGAAGCGCGAGCAGCTGCTCGCGTACTTCCGGCGCGTGCACGCCGCGCTCGTGAAGGATGGATTGTTCGTCCTGGATTCCTACGGAGGCAGCGACTCCTTCCGCGAAATCGAAGAAGAGCGGAACCTCGACGGATTCACGTACGTCTGGGATCAGAATCTCTACAACCCGGTCACCGGCGACGTCGTCAATTACATTCACTTCCGCTTTCCCGACGGCACCGAATTGAGCCGCGCGTTCACCTATGAATGGCGGCTCTGGACGCTGCCGGAGATCCAGGAAGCGCTGCTGGAAGTGGGTTTTAAGAAGATCACGGTGTACTGGGAAGGAACCAATCATACGACCGGCGAGGGCAACGGACGTTTCCGGCCGAGTCGTCGCGGCGAAGCGTGCGAGGGCTGGATCGCCTATCTCGTCGCGGAGATGTGACGGGGCTGGCTGATGACCGGAGCCATATGCTGGCTGAACGATGGGAAGGCCACATGATTGACAGCGTCGCGCAGCATGCAGCGGTCGCCATGATCCTGCAGGAATGTCTTGAGGGGGTTGAGCACATTTTTGAGCGGCAGCTCACGAGTGACTTTCCGGCGGTCAATCAGCTCTGCCGTCATGTCGAGCGATACCGCGGCAAGATGCTGCGTCCCACGCTCGTCGTCCTGTGCGGGCTCGCGGCCTCGGACAACCCTTCCGATCGGCGCTCAGTCCGTGACGAGCATCTCACGGTCGCGTGCGTTGCCGAGATGATTCACATGGCGACCCTCGTGCACGATGACGTGCTTGACGAGGCGGAGACGCGCCGCAAAGGCCAGACGGTCAATGCACTGCGCGGCAATGAAACCGCCGTGATGCTCGGCGACTATCTGATTTCGAACGCGTTCCACGTCTGCTCGAAAGTCGGCGATCCATCGATCAACCTCCAGTTCGGCGAAGTCACGAACACGCTCTGCGAAGGAGAGCTGATCCAGCTCCACCACCGCGATGACACGAGCCTCGACGAGGCGACGTATTTCGAAATCATCCGGCGCAAGACCGCAGCCCTCGTCGGCGCGTGCTGCCGGTTCGGCGCGACGCTGTCAGGCGCGCCGGACCCCGTGATACGAGCGCTCGACCGGTTCGGCATGGCAGTCGGCACGGCGTTCCAGATTCAGGATGACGTCCTGGATCTTGCGGGCAAGGAAGCAGTGGTGGGCAAGAGTCTCGGCCGCGACCTGCAAAAGGGCAAAATGACGCTGCCATTGATTCTGCTGCTCGCGCATGCGGGTGCAGCGGAGCGGGCATTCGTTCTGGACGCCATAGCGCGCCGCGATGACGCAGCATTGCGCGGCGCCGCCGAACGCAGCGGCGCGCTCGACCGGGCGCGGCAGCGCGCTGCGGCGCTCGTTCGCGATGCCTGCCGCGAACTCGACGTGCTCGCGCCGAGCGCCGTGCGCGATCTGCTGCACACGCTCGCGGAGCGCACCGTCAGTCGAGAGTTCTAGGAAGTACGAAGGCAGAAGGCGGAAGGCGGAAGGAAGAAGGACGGAATTCCTTCATCACTCATACTTCTGACTTCATACTTCATATTTCTTCCTAACTTTCCTCAGTACCCCCGTGATCTCTCGCGCGACTTGCTCCGTCCGCTGCCTGAGTCCTTTTCCTCTTCCAGGAAGCGATTCCAGCGGTCGTTACCGACATCGGCGCGGATTGTCGCGAGTGCCTGGTTCGCCTCGACCAGCTGACGAATGACGTCGGCCGTGAGTTCGGTGGGGAATCCCTGCCAGCGCACGATGCCGTCGTTGCTGATGACTGCAACGTGCGGGATGCCCGTCACACCAAAGCCATTTTTCATCGAGCTTGTCGTATCGGTGCCGACCGGGTACTCGAAGCTGCTCTTCTTAAGATTGAAGTCCCTGAGACCGTTCTCAAAGTTGCGCGGGGTTTCGTTCGAGATCCCCATGCACACAATGTCGGCACGGAACGACTGGGCTAGCTGATTCATGTGGGGAATCGCGCCTCGGCACGGCGCGCACCAAGTAGCCCAGAAGTCGACGACCAGCAGTTTGCCCTCGATGTTCGGCGCGCCGTTCCACCAGTCCACGCGCGGCAACGGAGGAGACTGCTTCCCGCGCATATCGATCGCGTACCGCACCGGCGATCTGAACGTGGGAAAGTCCTTCGGCAACGTCGACGTCTGCGGCTTGCGAACGTTCGGTTTGCTCATGTTGTCAAATGGCACGGCTGTCAGTTCTTTCACCGTGCTGAGCACACCGTCGACGGTCAACCCGGCGAACTTGATGTCCCCAGTCCGATCGGTGATGACATTGACCGGCTTCCGAAACGCACCGATCGCATCGCAGAATGCGCCGTCGCGATCGATCGCGACCGGCATTGCGAGTTTGAGCTTTTCGATCATGGTTTCGGCGCGTTCGCTGCCTTCAGGAGTGTGCACGGCGATGAGCACCACGTCTGTCGCATCCTGTTCGCTCAGGCCTTTCGCGATCTTCTCCACGATCGCCCGCGACGATCCGCCTTTGGTGGTGAAGGTCTGCACGACCACGACCTTGCCCCGCATCGAATCGGCGCTCGGCGCTTCGCCAATCCAGTCCATGCCGGCTGTCCAGGCGGGCAGGGCGAAATCGAGTCCATCGGCCAGCGCCTCGCGGTCCTCGCGGGCCAGCTTCTCCAGTCGCTTGGCCCGCTCCTTCGCGGCCTTCTCAGCCTGGACCCGCTCGGCGCGGCTGTCCTGCGTCTCGTCCGATTGCGCGAAGGCCGGTGCGTTCCATGAGCTCTGTGTTCCGTTCGCTGCTGCGGCCAAGACCGCCGTCAGGAGGACCGTCCGAATGAATGCGGGTAGCAGGCGTCGCGACAATTGCGGCATGGACCGAAGCTCCGAAGGGGGACTTGAGTGAGGCAGAAGCGATCAACAATACCAGTCACGATTCGCGGCTCGCCGGACTTGGTCGCAGATTGGCCCGCAGCTCGTGAACAAAAGGCGCTGAAGGGTTACCGCCACACCGTCATCGGAGCGTTGTCGATCAGGCGAACACTCCCGCCAGCGACGCCACCGGCGCCCGCTGGCCACGACAGCCTGGCCGCGATGAGCGCCCTCGTCGGCGATCCAAAATCCTCGACCGGCAGCAGTGTTTCGCTGTCGCGCACCACCGCGTACTCGATCTCGAATCCGTGGGCTTCGAGCGTCTCCCGCATGAGTCGCTCCGCAGTGGACGGTCGCTGTGCGGAGTGGGCGATCTGCAGGGCTTTCGGGATACCGAGCGCCTGAAGTCGGAGCTCGTCCGGGAGGTATCGGTTGCGGCTGCTGAGGGCGAGACCGTCATGTTCGCGGACCGTCGCGTGCGGGAGAATCGCGAGGCCAGGCCAGCGGTCGGGATCGGCAGTGCGAGCGTGTGCCACGAACGCCTGCACCAGCGCGAGCTGTTGCCAGTCCTTCTCGCCAAAGACGGCGACCGCCGGCCGCACGAGGTCGAACAATCGACTGACGACCAGTTGAACGCCGGCCAGGTGGCCCGGGCGGCACAGGTCCTCAAGCCGCGGCTGCGTAGCGACCGGCGGCAGCGAAACGCTGGCTGCCGCGACGTTCGCCGCGGCGATTCCCTCCGGGTACACCGTCGAACTCGCCGGAACGAACGCAAACGCCACCCTTTCGGCCTCCGCAAGCGTGAGGTCGGCGTCCAGCGTCCGCGGATACCGGTCCAGATCCTCGGATGGGGCGAATTGCGTGGGATTCACGAAGATCGAGACGCACACCGGCCGTCCCGTCGCGCGGGCCCGTCGCAGCAGCGAAGCGTGTCCCTCGTGCAACGCACCCATCGTCGGTACGAACGCGCATCCGTGTGCGCAATCGAGCTCCGCGGGATCGTGAATGAGTTGGACGGGCT
>JAWXBD010000008.1:0-61342 GCA_034439815.1 Phycisphaerae bacterium | reverse complement strand
TGACGCACGGTGGCGTACTCCTCTTGGGTTGGTGGCAACCCCCCAAGGTACGTCGCCTTTTTCGTTTCGCCGCCACACACAAGATTTGACGGTAGCCCGACCACCCATTCTCCTTTGGAGTTCGGGTGCTCTCGTCTCAATACCACTACCAACGGGTTACTCAGTCGCGCAAGTGCTTGATGTGCGCGATGCGAACACCGGCACGGGACCCATGAACGCGGTGAGTTGGACCGACGGCGTCATTGCGGCGCTCAGCCTTCCCCCTTGGCCCCGACAGCGTTGCCAACGACATCGACGCGCACGCTTACATATTGACGTCGGAGAAGACGCTCGATCTCGGCAAGCCGCATTGCCGGTCGTCGATGGTTTCCAGCTGCGCTATCCGTTTCTTTGGACGGGCGGCCAGATGTTCGACCTCGGACTACTTCCAGGGTGCAGCCGGGGCTATGCGGAGGCGATCAACAACGGTCGGAGCGTGGTGGGCTACTGCGATGCCAATCACGGCGTCACGCATGCGTACGTGTGGCATGACGGGGTCATGACCAACCTCGACGACCTGATCCAAATCGCTGGCGTGGCGAAGGACATGGGCACCAACGATCTCGTGGCAGTCCTCCTCACGCCGCTGCCGCCTCGCCTCGGTGACCTTGACTGTGACGACTTGGTGAACGCCGCCGATCTAGCCTCCCGGTTGGGAGGCTGGAGGCTTTGTTCAGGAAACACGTCATGTCCCACCGACCTCGACGCCGACAATGACACCGACGCCGCTGATCTCGCGGCGCTGCTCGGCGCCTGGACCGGCTGAGAGAAACAGGCCAGCGCTGGCTTTCGAAGGTGAATGTCCAGCTCACTTCAATCGCAGTGAACTCAGCATGCGGTCGAACTGCGGGCCGAGCTGCGTCGGCTGCAGATCGCGGCTGACAAGCAGCACCATCACGCGGCCGTGCGGCTCGCCCTGCTGCGCGTTGGCACTGATGATGAAGACAATCGCGCGCACGCGCATGCCGTCGTCATTAGCCATAAACAGCCGTCCGCGGCCGTCCCAGCCACCGAGAGCGCGCAGTTCCGGTTCGGTCGTCGACTCCAGCGCGAATCCGCCTGCGCGCAGACTGTCGACGGCGTCATCGAGGCTCTCAGCGATCGGGTTCGCATTCTCGCGCATCCCCAAAGCCACGAGCATCATTTCTTCCCCGCGCTGATTCAAGCAGTTGACCGGCGCGAACGGGATCCCCTCCTGGAGCTCCGGGGTTTCGATCCGCCAGGCCGCCGGGTATTCAAACGTGTATGGGGCCTCGGTCGTCGCCGGGGAGGTCAGCCATGCGGCGGCGCTGGAACTCGCGCCCGCTCCCCTCGCCTCTGCCTGGGCGATCGCCGCGCTTGCGCGGGCCGATCGACTCTGGTTGCGGAGCGCGGACAGTTCCGACAGCAGCGACGGGGCCGCAACAGCGAATCCGAATTGCGCGGCGTAGACGAGGATCGGCAGGAGCGCGATGAGGACGAAGGAACCCGCCGGGTTCGCTCCGAGACCCTTCCAGCTCATCAACCAGAGCTGAATCGAACCGATTCCGAGCAGCACGGCCGCGACGGCCCGGTGAGGAGCATGAATCGCAGCCCCGCATGGTCGTCGCCTGCGCGGCCGACGCCTCCGGCCGCGAGCGCCATCACGATCATCCACAGCAGCGCGGGGACAGCCGTGCTGAAATAGGCAAGACGCGATGTCGGCACATCCGCTTCGGCGGCGGCGAGCCGCAGCCGCAGCCGGTACCACAGCGGACCGATCACCCAGTACAGTCCCGCGCCGCCGAGCCAGAGGAGCGGCGCGTAGCTGGTGACGTTCCATGGGTCTTGTATCGCCGTCCGCTTGATGAGACCTTCGCTGATGACGAGTCCGACCGCGATGAGCAGGCTGAAGAGCGCAGCGAACTGCAGCATCACCGGCTTGGCGCTGACCCACTGAATCCACGCGCCGGGATTGGTGACATATGCGAGCCAGCCCGCGCTCTTCGCAGCGCGCTGCACACGCGTCGTCGTGGCTCGTCGGCTGCGCTGATCAAATCCGCAGCTCATGCAGACGACAGCGCCCTCGGTGAGCATGCGATTGCAGCCTGGACACATCGCCACTGAGGGCAGTGCCGCAACCGGCGCCGCAGCAGCAAGTGATGCGAGACTTGCGACATTTTCGAAGGGGTCGACCGGGTCCAGCGCGGAAGGCGCCGTCGCCGTGCGCCGCGCGGACTCATCGTCATGACACGCCTTGCAGTAGTACCTGCCGTTCGGATCCTTCACGCGCGGCTTGCCCGCGCAGTCGACGCCGCACACGACACAGCGCTTGGCGGTGCCTCCCGACAGCCCAGTGCCGACACCGGCCTGCCGATCACCGCCGCTCTCTGCTGATCCCATGAGATCCCCCAAATACTGCCGCGACTGGGCGAAAAGTTCGAGCGACCGTGCATCCACCCTATCCGACTTCACCAGCATCCTCAATGACTATGTCAAGCAACAAAGCCGCCCGACGCATTGGTCGGGCGGCTGTGACTGATACCTGATGATCCGGCGCTACTTGCTCGTCTACTTGCTCGTCATGGCAACCAGCGAGTCGAACGTCTTGGGATCTTCAATCGCGAGCTGCGAGAGCATCTTCCGGTTCAGAAGGACACCCTGCTTCTGAATCTGATTGATGAAGAGGCTGTAGCGGGTGCCGCGCATACGGCAGGCTGCGGTGATGCGCGTGATCCACAGACCGCGGAAGTCGCGCTTCTTCGCGCGACGGTCACGCCACGCGTATCGGCCGGCGCGCCAGAGCGCGACCTTGGCCTGCTGCTTGTGATGATGTTTGGTTCCGTAGAAGCCACGTGCTTCACGGAGGAGTTTGCGGCGGGCCTTGTTGCGGGCCGCGCCTTTGCGTGTACGGGGCATCGAACGAACACCTTCAAAATGGGCGGACGGCGGGGGAGGGGACACCTCGCTTGGAACCCGAACGGCCAGACCCCGGAATTTTCAGTCGCAGGAACTCAGTCGCAGCAATCGCGATCAAGCCGCGGCAGCAGCCGCGTCCTCGGCCTCTTTGCGCTTGAGTTCGGCCTCATGCTGCTCTTCGCTGCGCAGCGGTCGGAAGAGCATCTTGCTGAGTGCCTTCAGTTCGCCCGCGCGGGCGTATCGCGGCTTGCGATAGCTCTGCACGGCGACACCGGTCTTATTGCTCTTCAAATGGCGGCTGTTGGGGGCGCGGAAACGCACCTTGCCCGACTTGGTGATCTTGATCCGCTTCAACAGACCTTTATGGCTTTTGTTCTTGGGCATAGGGAAACCCGATCGCAGGAAGTCGCAGGAGAATCGAGGAAGGTACAGGAAGCCCCCCTGCGAGGCAAGTGCGAGGCGAGTGCCAGGCAGGCCACTTCACTGCTGAGTTTGGTTGGGAAGATCCCCGCCGCGGTCAGTGCAGCAGAAACGCGTCCATGACCCGTCGTGCTCCGGGGGGAACGGTCAGCGCGTCCGCCTGGTCGCCGAAGGGGAGCCAGATGTTGTCGATGCTCAACGTCCCCGCATCGGACAGGTAGGGGGAGTCGTCAAATTCGACCGACGCGTCGCTGAACAGGAGGTTTTGCCCGCGGCCGCTGTGGCTGGCTGCGTTCAGAGCCACGGAGGCGATCGTCTCACCGTTCCGTTTGAGGTCAATCAGCGGATTCCGATCGCCGACGACCACCACTCTCGGTCCGAGGCTCCAAGCCGGGCGACGCTCGGCCGTCGGCGCCTGATAGGCGTAGCACGCGTTTGCCTCGGTATCACCTGGGCAGGACATGCACCCCGGGGGGCAGTACTTCTGCGCCGCGAGCACGTTCAGGTTGTCCGCGTTGCTGTACCCGAGCCACGTGGCCAGATCCGGCCCGAGGCCGGCAACCATCGGCATCGCGTCATTGCTCGCGGTATAGACCTCAAGGCCTTGCGCAATCATGCGCAGGTTGTTCGCACACTGGGTATCGATGGCCTGGGCGCTTCGCCAGTTGAAGAGTGGAACGAGCACCGTGGTCGCGAGGATCGCAATGCTCGCAACAGCGACCAAATCGCCCATCCGGAAGCCCTTCCGCCCACCGCTTCGAATGTCTGCTTCGCGCGCCGGATCGAGGCGCATGCGGTCGGCACGCTCACCCTCGGCCTGCTGCACGCGAGCGAGCGTCGCGGCGATGAGCGTCTCGGCATCGACTCCTTCATCGCTCGAGCCGTCCGGATACACATCGATCAACCGCACGAGCCCCACGAGCCGCTCGGCGCGGAGGCGGTCGTCGGCGGAAAGCGGCGGCAAGGCTCCGAGGTCGAAACCCGCGTCGACGAGGAGATCGAGAATGCGACTGTCAGCCGCCGAGAGCATCTCGGAAGGAACGTCGTCAGAATGTGGCGTGAAGTCGGAAGGCATGCGTTGGAGCGTGGTGGAGCGTGTTGGGAAAGCCGGTGGGGAAGAAGGCAATGGATGCGGGACGCCTCTATTCGCCGTGCGCCTCGCGATCGTTCGTCCGATCCCGAGAGAAGTGATCTTCGCGTCCCGTTTGCGTCGCTTTCCAGCTCGCCGCAAAGTTCGCGACTGCTGCGTGTAACCGGCTCTTGACGGTGCCAAGCGGGATGGCAAGGCACTCTGCGATCTGCTGGTAACTCATGCGCTGGAAGTACGCGAGGAGCAGGATCTCGCGGTAGTGCGTCGGCATTTCGTCGACAACGCGTTTGACGGCACCCTGGATCTCGTTCCGCTCCGTCGGCGAGTCGGGCGCGGCGTTCTCGGCCTTCAGGAGTTCGATGAGCGAGGCGTCGCCTTGTCCGACCGGCGTCGACAGGCTGGTGGTCGCGCGGCGCTTGTGCCGGCGGTGATAATCACGGGCCTTGTTCGCGGCGATGGCGAACAGCCATGGGCGAAACCGCCGTTCCGCATCAAACGTGTCAGCCGCCAGATGGACCTGCAGGAACGTGTCTTGGAAGACGTCGTCGGCGGCGGTGCGGGAACCGAGGAATCGGACGAGGAAACGGAGCACGTCGTCGCGATGGCGCTCCATCAACGTCCGAAACGCCTCCCGGTCGCCCGATCGGCTGGCAATCAGCAGCCGTTCGTCGATTCGGTCGCGCTCCGGCTGAGCGGGTGTCGCTTCGAACTCCTCACGCTGGAGTTCATCGCCTTGGGCGAGATCACTTGGGACCAAGTGATGGGGAGCCTGATCAGGCGGTTCGTTCGTCGGCGCTTCAGCCATCGGTAGGGCAGCCATCCATCGCAGAGCAGGTACGGGCAGTCGGCCCGGACCGAAGATAACCGCCCCCGCGGCGGCTGACGCGGATTCCGGCTCGGGCATCCCCGAGAACGGAACCCCAAACGAACAAATCTCGGAACGGTCGGCCGCCAGCATGAGGCCGCCCTACGCCACGTCGTTGGCATGGTTCGGTGCGTGCGGGGCGATTGCGTTAGAATTCGCCCCCCAACCGCCAGACGGTCAAATGCCGGTCAGGACGTGCCGGCCGCATTGCGGACCAACGTCCCTTTCTTCCTCGCACGAGACCTGAGCCGAACTCCCGCAATGCCCGTTCCGATGAGTCAAATGTGGACGGTGGCGACGTACGTCATGAAGCAGCGGCTGCGGGGAAATCGCCGCTATCCGCTCGTTCTGATGCTCGAGCCACTCTTTCGCTGCAATCTCGCGTGCGCGGGATGCGGGAAGATCCAGTACCCGCCTCACATTCTCAAACGGCAGCTCACGCCTGAGCAGTGCTTCCGCGCCGTCGACGAGTGCGGCGCCCCGATGGTCTCGATCCCCGGCGGCGAACCGCTGCTTCATCCGCAGATCAAGGAGATCGTCGAGGGACTGGTGGCGCGCAAGAAGTACATCTATCTGTGCACGAATGCGCTGCTGCTCAAGAAGCGTCTCGAAGAGGGGATGTTCAAGCCGAGCAAGTATCTGACGTTTTCCGTGCACATGGACGGCCAGGAAGAGCATCACGATTTCGCCGTCTGCCGTGAAGGCACGTACGAGACAGCCGTTGCCGGCATCCGGCTCGCCGTTGAGATGGGATTCCGGGTCACCACGAACACGACGCTCTTCCAGGGCGCGGATCCGAATTCAGTGCGCGCGTTCTTCGACGAGATGATGACGCTCGGCGTCGAAGGCATGATGATTTCACCGGGCTACGCCTACGACAAGGCGCCCGATCAGAAGAACTTCCTCGAGCGACGGCGCACCAACGAACTGTTCGAGATGATCCTCTCGAATCGCAAGGACGGAAAGCGTGCTTGGAAGTTCAACCAGTCGCCGCTCTTCCTCGAGTTCCTCATGGGCAGGCGCGAGTACGAGTGCACGCCGTGGGGCATGCCGACCTTCAACATCTTCGGCTGGCAGAAGCCGTGCTACCTGTTGCAGGAAGGCTACGTCGACACGTTCAAGGAACTGATCGCCGCCACCGAATGGGAACACTACGGCGTGCAGAGCGGCAATCCGAAATGCCAGAACTGCATGGTGCATTCCGGCTACGAGGCGACCGCTGTTCATCACACGTTCGCGAACTTCGGAGGGCTCGTCGCGACGGTCAAAGCGATGGTGTTCAACACCTACGCGAACCCCGCCGCGAAGGGCCGGCTGGCGGACGAGAAGACGAGGCCGCATGGACCGATGGCGCAGCTGGTGCAGCTCGGCCTTGCCACGGATGTCGTCGCAAAGGACGGCAGCCACTCGATCAAGCTGACAGAACACACGGCGGCGTGACGGCGACCGCGGCCGCGCCGGATCTCTGGAACCCGGTCGGACTGGATCTCCGTGAATTGCGCCTTCCAGAGGGACGAGTCGCGCATGGTGCGCTTCGACATTGCCCACCCTCTGGAGTTCCCTGTGAAACCCTTGCCACGCACCACACGAGCCATCCCGCTGCTCGCGTTCATCACCAGTTCACTCTTGGCCAGCATGGCGCTCGCGGACGAGATCCCCGTTGTCAATCACAGCTTTGAACTGCCGGTGTTGCAACCCTGTGTGTTTGGACCACCGATGCCGGGCTGGACAAACGGCAGCACGTGGAACCCCGGCTTGGGGACGACCTGCGCACCGCTGAACGGATTTCCAAACGGCGTCGCCGACGGCATTCAGACTGCGTTCGTCAACTCGGTTGGATTGCCGATCAAGCAGACTCTGAACGTCAACGTGCAAGGCGGCCAGGAGTACACGCTGCTCGTCGAGGTGGGACGGCGCTCCGATTGCTGTCCGATGCAGGACTATGCAGTGCGCCTCGTCGCCGACGGTATCACGCTCGTGGAGGACAACGATTCGCTTGAACCAGTACCAGGCACGTTCGAAACCACGCTGCTCTCATTCACGGCACCCGTGGATCATCCGGCCATCGGTACGCCTATCGAAATTCATCTCGTGCTGCTCGCCGGATCGCAGGCGAACTTCGACAACGTGCGATTCTTCACCGGACCGTTCGTGCCGCCGGAACTGGTTGGCGACTTCAACGGCGATGACAAAGTGAACGCCAGCGATCTCGCGGTGCTGCTTGGCGCGTGGGGTGCGTGCGGGCAGTGCGGGCAGTGCCCCGCGGATCTCAACGACGATTGTGTCGTGAACGCTGCGGATCTCGCGCTGCTGTTGGGCGCCTGGACGGGCTGACTTCGCGCAATCGCTGTGGACAAGCTGACACGCAGCGGTGAGGTCAGGTGACATGCGACGACAATTGCCGGAATGCCTCTCCGCTCTGGATCTGTCGGTTATTCACGATTCGCTGTGTCCGGTGACGTCGCTGCTTCGCCCGACGAAGCACTGTTCGGGGCGCTGCGCGAACAGCTGGTCCGTCCGCCGTCGATCGGCGAGCCTAAAGAAGTAGCGAGCGGATTCTGCACCGGTCGCCACGTGTTTGACGCGGAGTTCACGTACGAGCACTGCGGCTTCGGCGCATCGCTGCTCGCCGCGATGCGCATTGATGTCGCGAAAGTCCCGACCGAAATCAAACGCGCCTATCGCGCGATGGCCCAAGACGCGCGGCGCGGTCAGGACGCCGATGGTCAGCAGGCGCTCTCGCGCGGCGCACGTCGCGAAGCGAAGGAAGAAGCCGAAGAGCGCGGCCGTCGCGATCTCGCCGAAGGCAAGTATCGGCGGATCACGATGGCGCCGTTTCTCTGGGATCTTCCGAGCGGACTGCTCCTCGCGGCGATCACGAGCGACGTGCAGTTCCAGGAGCTCAAGTCGCTGCTGGATATTGCCTGCGGCGTGCGACTCGAACGGCGAGGGGCCGGCGCGGTCGCGCTCGATCTGCTCGGCGCCAGCGGTCGCACCGCCGCGCTCGATGACGCGCTCCCGGACGCGCTCGTGCGCCGGCCCGAAGGCGTCGACACGGACGGCACCGACGGCGAGCATCCCGCGGCGACGCACTTCCGCGCGGCTGGCCGCCCCGAGATTCCATGGGCGCAGGCATCGGGCGAGCCCAATGACTTTCTCGGCAACCTGTTTCTCCTCTGGCTCTGGTGGCAGTGCGACACGCAGGAAGGCATCGTCGAGACGGGGCCGCGCGGCACCGGTCCAACGGTCGCGGTCGTCATCGAACGACTGCTCGACATGGAATGTGCGTGGGGCGTGACGGGCACGCAAAGCCTGCGTGGCGACGCACCGACGAAGGTGGCCGAGGCGGCGAAGGCGCTGCAGTCCGGTAAGTGGCCGCGGAAGGTCGGGCTGATCGTCGCGGCGCACGGACAGGAGTTCCGTCTCGCCCTGCACGGGGACCGGTTCGCCGTGAGCGGCCTCACCCTTCCGAAACCGGAGGAGGAGAATCGCCTGACACCGCGGCAGACTCTCGAGCAGCGGGTGGATCATCTGCTCACGCTCGATCGACTGCTGGTGCTGCTGTACGAGACGTTTCTGAGCGAGCGGTTCGGCCCGTCGTGGGAGACGCGCGCGGGGCAGTTGCGGGAGTGGATCGCGGCGATGGGCGGTCGCCAGCGCAGCGTCGGCCACAACGACAATCACAACGGGCGGCAGGGTCGGAACGGAACTGTTGTGGAACCCAAGTCGTCCACACAAACTGTGGCGCAAACTGTGGCGGAAACTGTGGCGGCGGTCAGCGACGGGTGAAAATCGGGGACGCGGCTTCCCATTACTCGACGTCAAGCGCGCATCACGCCATTCAAGTCGCTTTCCTTGGGAGAGATCAGCCAATGTCCATGGCCTCACTGTTCACGCATTCGCTGGGCCGTCCGGCGCTCGCCGCTCTCGCTCTGTCATCAATCGCGTTGGCCGGATGTTTTCCGCTCGACGGCAAAGCGTCGCGCACATTGAGCACGGTCGAGGCCAAGCCGCAGGCCATCACGATCAGCTCACAGTTCTGCGATGTGGAACTCACGGTGTCCACGGGCGAGACGGTCAACGTCGATGCCGAAGTGATCCTTGAGACGAGCGGCGGCAACGAAACGGCGGAGCGCGAAATCGAGCTCGTGAAAGTCAATGTTGTGCGAGAAGGCAACACGCTGATCGTGCGCCAAGGCGATCCGGCGCGGACGCGGTCGTTTACCGGAACGACGTCGGGATCGGGACACATCCGAGTGGCGCTGCCCGCGGGCGTGCCGTTCGTGATCTCGACAGCGTCCGGCGCTGCGAAGATCTCGGGCGATTTCGGCGCGGTGGAGGCCCGGATCACGAGCGCGTCTGGAGACATCGGCGGCACGTTCGGTGCCAAGACGCTGACCACGAAGACCTCCAGCGGCGACGTGGATATCACGCTCCTTGCACCCGTGGATACCTTCGAATGGAGCGGCGCATCGGGATCGCTTCATGTGAAGGGCACCATCGGTGATGCGAAGCTCAGCGCGGCGAGCGGATCGATCACTGCGTTTGGACTGACCGGTTCATGCGACGTCGACGTCGCGAGCGGTGATGTGCACCTGATCTTTGCCAAGTTCGATGGCGCGACCAACATTTCCGCGCGCAGCGCGAGTGGCAGCGTGTGGATGGAAGTTCCTGCTGGTACTGCCCCCGCCGGCACCGTGAGCACTGCGAGCGGCGACGTCAAGGTGGAACTGCCGTTCCTCGCGAAGTCACGCGGCGGGACACTCACCGGTACCGAAGGAACGCTCACGGTGACCACCGCTTCCGGCGACATCACGCTTCGAACGAAGAAGTGATCGCGCGGCAGAAGAGCCGGATCAGTTCGGGGTCCTTGACGCCGCGCGTGCGCTCGACTCCGCTTGAAACATCGACACCAAACGGTCGCACGGTCGCAATGGCCGATGCGACCGTTTCTGCATTCAATCCGCCGGCGAGCAGCACCGGCTTGGAACACGTCGCAAGGAGCGGCGCCAGCACCGCGTGATCGAACGCAATGCCGCTGCCGCCGCGGGCACTGTCGACGAGCAGCCATTCGGCGTGTGGACATGCCCCCCACGCTCGCAGCGCGTCCGTTGTAAACGGAAACCCTTTGATCGTGGGCTGTGGGATCCTCCGCAGGTCGTCGCACACTTCGTTGCCGTGGCATTGAATGCGGTCAACAAATGTGAGCGCGGCGATGAGCGGCTCGTTGCCATCCACCGTGAGCGCCACCGTCTCGAGTCCCGCCTTCCGGGCAGTCTCCGCGAGCTCGCGGGCACGATCGACGGTCACGGCCCGCGGGCTTCCCGGCCACACGACGAGGCCGACCAGATGGGCGCCGCTCTCGGCCGCGGCGCGGATGTGTTCCTCGTGTGTGACGCCGCAGATTTTGATCCGCACGCGGCTCATGCGGCGCACTCCGCGCGGAGCGCGCGGGCGAGATCGCGCTGCGCCGGATCGGTGAGCTTCTCGTCGAGATTCGCGAGCAGCGGCTTCGCGTCGGCCGGCCGGTGCAGACGGCGGAGGTAGACCAGCGCGAGCAGCAGCTTGACCTCATCCGCTTTCGAGTCGTTCGGATACGCGCGCAGGAAGCTGGTGTACGCCTGAACTGCCAGCAGCCCTTCATCGCACGCCAGCGCATGATTGGCGATATCGAGCTGCAACTCCGGCTGCAGCGTGGACTGCGGCATCGCGCTCACGAGCTCGCGATACGCCTCGACGGCCGCTGCGGGCTTGCGTTCGCGCAGCCGACTGCTTACGAGCGCACGGAGTTCCGCTTCCTTCGCCGTTGCCGCGTCCAGCGGTCCCGCCTTCGCGACCCGGCCCACGGGCTTGCCGCTCATCCATGGGCTTCCCGAAGCGCCGCGCAGCGCGGCCCGCATCTGCCGACGGCGCCAGAACTGCTTCATGACGTAGAGAAGATCCCAGTCGGTGCGTTTGACTATGCCGAGCTTCAGCAGCAGCAGACCGCCGAGTACACCGAACACCGTCCCGCCGAGGTGTGCGCCTGACGCGACACCGCTCCGCACCTGCCCGGTCGCATCCATGAGAAATCGCAGCACATCGATCGTGACGAAGAGGCCGATGAGCCATGCACTCGGCACGACCATTACGCTCATCATCAGCAGGTACAGCACGCGCGTGTGGCTGCGCGGAAAGAAGCAGATGAACAGCCCGGCCACCGCGGAGACGGCGCCGCTCGCACCGATCGCGGGGCTGCTGGACACGAGCCAATGCGCGGCGCAGGCCGCGAAGCCGCCGAGGAAATACAGGAGCACGAAGCGGAAGGCACCGATGTGGCTCTCCAGCGGCTTCCCGAAGGCCCACAGGAAGATCATGTTGCCGACGATGTGGAACCAGCCGTCCGGCGAATGCGTGAAGAGCGAGGTGACCCATTGCCACCAGTGCACATCGCGGGGGTTGAACGCCGTGAACTCGATCCAAGCACGAATGGGGCTGATTCCCGAGTCGGGATCGGTCCAGAAGCGGCCGACGCCGCTCCGCATCGCGGCATGACACGCCACATTCAACGCGATGAGCACGGGGACCGCGATCACACGTCGAGGGCCGTCGAGGTCGGTTCCGATGGGGACCAGCATAAGACGCGCGAGTGTACGTCCAACGTCGCCCTCCAACGCTGCGCGATTCGACCGCTCGACTGCACCTCCATCCAAACAAAGCAATTGCAGCGCACCCCCCGGCACCTCTACCATGCACGATTCCGCATCATCCGCTGCCGGATCGCTTTTTGGAGTCACGTATGTCAGCTGCCGTCGAGCCCGCCAACGCCACCAGTCCGAAATCGTCCTCTGAGGCCGCGCCAACGAAACCGGCCTGGGACAAGGGTCTCGCCAACACGGTCGCTGCCGAAACGGAGATGTCGTTCATCGACGGGGCGAAGGGGATCCTCGAGTACGTCGGCATCGACATCGACAGCCTCGCCCGCCACTCGACATTTGAAGAGACGGTCTTCCTGTTGTGGAACCGCCGGCTGCCGAAGCAGTCCGAACTGAGCGCATTTGAAGAAGCGCTGCGCGCCGAGTACGACCTCGCGCCCGAGATCTACGCACTGATCTCCAAGCTGCCCACCACTGCGACACCAATGCACGCGCTGCGGACGCTCGTCTCAGCGCTGGGGACGGTCGATCCCGACGCCGACGACACGTCGATCGAAGCGAACCAGCGCGCGGCGCTCAAGCTCGTCGCGAAGACACCGGCGCTGATTGCGAACTTCGATCTCCATCGCAAGGGCAAGCCGTTTGCGAAGCCGGATCGCACGCAAAACATCGCCGGTTCATTCCTGACGATGCTGACCGGTCACAAGCCGACCGCCGCGATGGTCCGGGCGCTGGACGTATGCCTGATCCTGCACGCCGATCACGGTCTGAACGCTTCGACATTTGCGGCACGCGTGACGATCGCGACGCTGTCGGACATGTATTCCGCGATGACCACAGCCGTCGGCACGCTCAAAGGGCCGCTGCACGGCGGCGCCAACGAAGAAGTCATGGTGATGCTGAACGAGATCGGCTCGCTCGATCGCGTGGAGGCGTACATCAAGGACAAGCTGGCGAACAAGAGCCTGGTCATGGGCTTCGGCCACCGCGTCTACAAGACGGTCGATCCGCGCGCGACGTATCTGAAGACCTTCTCCAAGCAGGTCGCAACCGATACCGGCAACGAAAAGCTGTATGAACTTTCGACCGCGATCGAGAAGCTGATGGCGGCCGAGGTCGGCAGCAAGGGGATCTGGCCCAACGTCGACTTCTACTCGGCGACGACATACCACTCGCTCGGCCTCGAGCTCGATCTGTTCACGCCGATGTTTGCCATGAGCCGAATCTCCGGCTGGAGCGGTCACTGCATCGAACAGCTGCGCGACAACCGGCTCATTCGGCCAGCAGCGCTCTATGTCGGTCCGCACGCGGCGAAGTACGTGCCGATGAGCGAGCGATGAGCCGCGAGCAGGGAGCCCGGCACCAGAGGTGTAACACAGAGGACACAGAGGGCCACAGAGTGGACACGCGCCATTGCGTTTGTGCGCAACTGTTGAAGAGAGGGTTCGGAGTGCGAGGCGCGGATTTCGGCCCTCTTGATCCCTTTGTTTTCTTCCTCTGCTTCTTTGTCGTGCTCGCGCCAGCCCATGTGTCCGTGCCTCCTCCGTGGCCTCTGTGTCCTCTGTGCCCTCTGTGTTAAGTCTCCGGAGAGACCAGTGACAGGCCCCCCTGACGCGCTCATCCCACTTCCACTTCCACCTCATGCGGCCGACGGTCATCCAGCAGTGTGATGCTCTTCGTCGGCTGCTCGACGCCGTCCGTCATCACGCGGCGCACCGTCGGTCCGCCGCCTGCGTTGCGGATCGTGATGTGGTACATCGTTTCGCGATATCGATAGTGGATCTTGTACGTGGTCCATGAGCGCGGAATCAGCGGCGCGATGCGCAGCTGGTCGACTTCGAGGCGCAGCCCAAGGAGCGACTCGGCGATGAGTCGATACATCAGGCCCGCGGACCCCGTGTACCAGGTCCAGCCACCGCGGCCGGTGTGCGGCGGCACGGTGTAGATGTCCGCGGCGACGACGTACGGTTCGACGCGATAGGTCGCGAGTGCCTCCGCCGTGCCCGCGAGCGTGACGGGATTGATGCGCTGCAGAAGCTCCCACGCCCGCTCGACATCGCCCAGCGCCGCGAACGCCATGATCGTCCAGATGGCCGCGTGGTTGTACTGGCCGCCGTTCTCGCGCACGCCCGGCACGTAGCCCTTGATATAGCCGGGATTCATCTCCGATTGATCAAAGGGCGGATCGAGCAGACGGATGCTTCGGTCGCCGACACCGACGAGCCGCCGCATGACGCTCTCCATCGCGCGGCGCGTCCGTTCGGGCGCACCAGCGCCCGAGAGCACCGACCAGCTCTGCGCGATGGCGTCGATCTGGCATTCGGAGCGCGACTGGGAACCGAGCGGTGTTCCGTCATCGAAGTACGCGCGCCGATACCACTCGCCGTCCCAGCCATGCGTTTCGAGATTGATGCGCAGCCGCTCTGCTTCCATGGTGAGGCGCGCAACGGTTTCTGAATCGGCGCGCTTCGTCGCGAGCTCGATGAAGCGAGTCAGCACGTGATACAGGAAGAAGCCGAGCCACACGCTCTCGCCCTTGCCGTGTTCGCCGACGAGATTCATGCCGTCGTTCCAGTCGCCCGAGCCCATGAGCGGCAGGCCGTGCTCGCCGAAACGCAAACCGTTGTCGATCGCCGCGAGGCAGTGTTCATAGAGGGTGCCAGTGTGCTCTGACACGCGCGGCAGGTCGTAGTACGCGTCCTCCTCGGGCCGCACTGGACGTCCCTCAAGAAATGGCACGCGCTCATCGAGCACACCCGTGTCGCCGAGCATCGCCACGTAGCGGCACGTCACGGCGGGCAGCCACAGGTAATCGTCCGAGATGTGCGTGCGCACGCCGCGCCCGCCGGGCGGGTGCCACCAGTGCTGCACGTCTCCTTCGCGGAACTGTCGCCCGGCGCAGCGGAGCAGATGATCGCGGCACAGCACTGGATGCGCGTACAGCAGCGCCATCAGATCCTGCAGCTGATCGCGGAACCCATACGCGCCGCCCGACTGATAGAACCCGGTGCGACCCCACATGCGGCAGGAAAGCGACTGATACAGCAGCCAGCCGTTCGCCATGATGTTCACAGCGGGATCGGGTGTTTCGAACTGCACGCCGCCGAGCGTGCGTGTCCAGAAGGCGCCGACCTCGTCGAGGGCGCGCTGCGCATTGGACGGATTTCGATAGCGACGCAGCAGCCGGCGCGCTTCGTCTTCGTTGCCTGCAGAACCCAGCAGGAACACGATCTCCTTCTCCTGATCCTGTTCGAGCGTGAACGGCGCCTGAATCGCCGCGCACGGATCCAAGCCGGCGCCGACGCGACCGGACAGCCGCGCCCGGCGCAGCGCGGCGGGATCCGCAGGAGATCCGTTGCGCCCTAGGAATTCGGTGCGGTCGCCGGTCACGGTGCGAACCTGCTCGCTGCAGTCGACGAACACCACGCGGTCCGCGAACTCCGTGCTGTACGGATTGCGCGCGAAGATCGCGCCGCTCATCGGGTCGAGTTCCGTCACCACGTGCATGAGCGTCTTGGTGCGCAGCTCGCCGAGCACCCATTCCCAATAGGCGGTCGCGGACAGCTGGCGCCGCCGGCCGGAGTCGTTCGTGATGCGCAGCCGCGCGAACTTCAGTGGCGACTCGGGCGCGACGAACACGCACAGCTCGGTGACGATGCCGTCGTCCGCATGCTCGAACACGCTGTATCCGAATCCGTGGCGCACGACATAGGACGATGATGAAGGCGCCTCCTTGTCCGGCCGTTGCAAGGAACGTGGAGCGGGCAGCGGCGTCGCCGACCACACACGACCGCTCTCTTCGTCGCGCATATACATCGCTTCACCGCTCACGTCGGTGACCGGGTCGTTGTACCACGGCGTGATGCGAAACTCGTGGCTGTTGTTCCACCACGTGTACGCGCTGCCGCCTTCCGAAACCACCGTGCCAAAATGCTGATTCGCAATGACGTTGACCCACGGCGCCGGCGTCTGCTGACCAGGTTCCAGCTGGATGATGTACTCGCGGCCGTCAGCGCTGAATCCGCCGATACCGTTCGCGAAGATCAGTTCGTCATGCGACAGCTCGGTGTTGGGCTTGGGTTCGCGCCGGGTGCGTATGGGAGTGAACGCCGGGATGAAGAGTTCCGAGCGATCGCGCCGCTCCGACTGCTCGGCGAATGTTCCCGCTTCGTCGAGCAGCACGACGCGCGCGACGGTTTGCAGCAGCGAGCGGTCCTCCTCCGACATCTGTTCGCCGCGCCGCACGAAGATGCCAGCCGGCTTGTCAAAGAGCGCGGCTTCGGTGCTCGCTGCGACGAGGTCGATGATCATGCGCTGCAGCACCTGGTGATAGACCGAGTCGTCCTCGTTCCAGATCACGAGATCGACGGCGAGTCCCTTCATCCGCCAGTAGGCGTGGGCGCGCACCGCCTGACGGACCAGCTCAAGACGCTCCGCATCGCGAATTCGCACGAGCACGATCGGCAGATCGCCGGAGATCCCGTATCCCCAGAGGCCGGACTGTCCGCGCCGGTTCCGCAGGAGGACGCTCGCCTTCGCGCGGCGGAGTGACGACGCGAAGATGATGGACCCGGCGAGCCTGCCGTATGCCTGCGCCTCGGCTTCAGTTGCGCTCAATTGACGGAGGAGGATCTGACTGTGCGTGGAGGCAAGATCGAACACGCGATCGGCCAGGCGCGGATCCGAGTACTTCTCTGTCAGCGCTTCAACCATCGAGCGCGATTCCGCGACGCCGGTCACGAGATCGACGATCACACTCTCGTTCGGCCGAAGGCTCAGCACCTGCCGGATGGACACGATCGGATCGAGCACCGGCCCGGCGCTGTCGGTGAGCACGGTTCCCGCATCCATTGCAGCGGGCGATGCAAGCGTCCGGCCGCGCCCGATGAACTTCATGCGGTCCGTTTCGAACGTCGCGTTGCCGACAGTCTGACCGCGGCACGTCATCAGATGCGTCATCCATGGCGGCCGCTCCTGCGCCGACCGCGGACGGCGCGTGCAGAAGATCGCATGACGATTGCGCACGAGTTCGGTCTGCACGAACAGATTGCTGAACGCTGAATGCGACAGGTCCTGCCCCGCCGGCGCGAGGACGACTTCGGCGTAGCTCGTCACTTCGATCGTGCGCAGGGTGTCCGAACGATTCGTGATCGTGACACGCCGCAGTTCAATGTCGTCTTCCGGCGACACGCTGATCTCGGTGTGCGTCTCGATTCGCGCATCGAGACGGCGAAACTCGGCGCGGGCCTGCGTGAAGATCGCTTCATGGCGCTTCGATGGTCTCGCCGTCGGCTGCCAGGATGTCGACCAGAGCACATTGGTGTCGAGATCCCGCAGATAGCAGAACGCGCCCCAGCAGTCGCGCGTGGGATCTTCGCGCCAGCGTGTGACTTCCACGTCGCGCCAGCGGCTGTACCCGCTGCCGGCATTCGTGACAGCGACGTGATACCTGCCGTTCGAGAGCAGATTGACCTCAGGCGGTCCGTCCGACGGATCAGTGAAGATCCGCATCGTCCCCTGTTCCTCGGCCGGGGGCATTCGGGTGGCGCTCGCTTCGGCAGCGTGCGGAAAGATCGGCGACAGCGCGCGGGGAACGCGCTCCTGCAGGAGATGTACTGTCGCCCGCAGCATCGGGTCCGAGACGAAACGCCGTTGCATCGGCCGGCCGAGCAGCAGATACGCTAGCGACAGCAGCGTCATTCCTTGATGATGCGCCATGAACTGGCGCACGATCACGTATGCGGATCGGCGTGGCAGGCGCGAGGGCGTGTAGTCGACCGCTTCATAGAAGCCGAACGCACCAGCGCATCCAAGTTTCGCGAGCAGCTCGAGGTTGCGGCACGCCGCACCGGGTGTGACCATCAGCGCCAGCGCGCTCGCGTACGGCGCTACGACCAGATCATCCGCGAGTCCGCGCTTCAGTCCGAGTCCCGGCACGCCGAACGCGCGGTACTGATAGTTCATGTGCGCGTCGGTGGTGTAGTATCCGGATTCGGACATCCCCCATGGAATCTCGCGCTGCCGCGCATAGCTGACCTGACGCTGCACCGCCGCGTGATAGGTCTGATCGAGCAGCGTGCTCTCGAACGTCGGCATGACCAGAAGCGGCATCAGGTACTCGAACATGGACCCGCTCCAGCTGAGGAGCGCCGGTGTGCGGCCCGTCGTCGTCAGCAGCCGGCTCAGCGCGAACCAGTTTTCCTGACCGATCTGCCCGCGGGCGATGGCGATGAAACTGCTGAAGCGCGCTTCCGATGCCAGGAGGTCGTAGTAGCCGGCGTCAAAGCGGTGCTCGCCGACGTTGTAGCCGATGGCGAAGAGATCGCGCGCCGGATCGAGCAGGAACGTGAAGTCCATCTCGCCGTACTCGAGGCATTGCGACGCGAGCTGCTCCAGCGACTTGATGCGCGCAGCGGCATGCTCGGCGCCTTCTATGATGGACTGGCGCAGTCCGGTCAGCCACGCCGATGTCGCATCCATCACGACCACAGCTTGCAGCGTGTCGATCAACGGGAGCGCGACGTCTTCCACGACAACGATGTCGTGCAGCGTCGGATTCGCGTCGAGTCGCGCGAGCAGCGCGTGCAGCCCCGCAGCCGCAGGTTCCTGCAGGAGATCTTCCGGAACTTCGGCACCGGCGCCCCACGGGACGACGTGCAGCACGTCATTGCGATAGTCAACGCACGAGCGCTCCAGCGTGGCCGCCCACCACGCGAGATCAGCGTCGACCGCTCCATCCGATTCAATCAGTCCAACGAGCGACTGCGCCTCCGACGCGATGCGTGACAGGAGTTGCACCGAAGCCCGGATCGAGTGATTCGTGGCGACGGCGGGCTCACCCAGCATGGCATCGAGGGCTGCGAGGCGCCGGATGAGTTCGGGTGCGCCACGCGCGCGATGACCGCTCTCAACAGCCGGCGCGCCGGCCTGGATCTCGTCGCTGCGCGCCTGTTCGGCATCTTCAAGCAGCACGCGGACGGTGTCGCGCATGCCGCCGAACAGTCGCTGCGGCAAGACACTGCCGTCAATCATCTCCAGCAATCCGCTGCGCAGAATCTGAAGGTGGCCCGCGAGGTTGCCGCTATCAACCGTCGAGATGTACAGGGGAAAAAGCGGCTTGAGCGTGCGCGTGTCGTACCAGTTGTACAGGTGGCCGCGATAGCGTTCCATTCGGCCCAGCGTCTTGAACGTATTGCCGATCCGCTCAAGCAGCCGCTGCGTGCTGCAATATCCGAAGTCGTGCGCTGCCAGGTCGGCGAGGAGAGCCATGCCAATGTTGGTCGGGCTCGTCCGCGATGCGATGACATTCGTCGCGTGTTCCTGCACATTGTCGGGCGGAAGCCAATTGTCTTCCGCCGTGACGAACTGCTCGAAGAACCGCCACGTGCGCCGTCCGGCCATTTCAAGAAACACGCGCTGTCCGTCCGAGATCTCCGCCGGCGCTGCGGCGTGCTGTCGACTCAGCAGCCACGCCACTGTCGGCGCGATGAACCAGAGGACGAGCAGGGGGCTGGCGAGCGGAAGGCACTCGGGCTGAAACGCGAGCAGCAGGCCGCTTGTGATCAGTGAGCACGCGGGCGCCGACCAGATCGCGCTGACGGATGCGCCGAACGTGTCACGGGCGCTTCGCTCCGCATCGCTTGCAGTCGTCCATTCAAGCAGCGAACGGCGGGTGACGATCATGCGCAGGAGCGACCGGCCAATCGCCTGCACGCTGATCAGGGACTCGTGCGGCAGCAGTGTGAGCGTGACAAGCACCTGCAACGCCTGTTTGCCGATCGACGACAGGGAGGTTCGAAGATGAAGCGACACGGGCAGATCGTGCGGCTTGCGCGCCAGGTCACGCACCCATCCGGTCGTCGGAACGAGCGCGAGCACCGCGACGACGACAAGGAGGGCAGCCGGCGCGAGCGCCGGGGCACCAAGCCATGTGCCGATGAGCAGCAGCATCAGCGCCGGCGGTACCAGGCTGCGCCGGAGATTGTCGAACATCTTCCATCGCGCGAGCAGCGAGATCGGATTCCGCACCAGTCGGCCCGACTTTGACGGAACGCGCGGAAACAGCCACCAGAGGATCTGCCAGTCGCCGCGAATCCAGCGTGAACGGCGGTTCGCGTCAACGATGTAGCGCGAGGGATGATCTTCGTAGAGTTCAACATCGCTCAAGAGTGCGGAGCGGGCGTACGCACTCTCGATGAGGTCGTGGCTCAGAATCGTGTTGTCGGGAAACTGTTCACATGTCTGGCGGAATGCGCTGAGGTCGTAGATGCCTTTGCCGATGAAGCTGCCTTCTCCGAAGAGATCCTGGTACACGTCGGAGACCATGCGCGTGTAGGGATCGATGCCGGCGTCGCCGGCGAAGAGCGCCACGTACCATGAACGCTGCGCGCTGGGCAGACTGACGCCGACGCGCGGCTGCATGATGCCGTAGCCACGGACGACGCGCGTCAACGTCCGGTTCAGCACCGGACGGTTGAGCGGATGGGCCATCGCTTCGATCATGCGCCGCGCCGACTCGCGGGGAAGCTGCGTGTCGGTGTCGAGCGTGATCACGTAGCGTGCCGTAGCCAGGGTCGACGTGTCGCCGATGATGTGCGTGAATGGCGCCGCGGAGTCGGCTGCACCAGCTTCCGTGGACGCGCCGCCGGCGAGCCACGTGTTGAAATCGGAGAGCTTGCCGCGCTTGCGCTCGTAGCCCATCCACTGCCCCTCCTGCTCGTTCCAGCGGCGGGGGCGCACAAACAGAAAGAAGATGTCCGAGCGCAGATGCTCGTAGGCGCGGTTGAGTTCCTCGACGCCCTCGCACGCGGCGCGGAGGAGTTCCTCGTCGCCGGGCACGACAGCCGCCGGCGAATCGCGAAAATCTACGAGCAGTCCAAAGTGCAGGTGCGGGTCGCGATTCGCGAGGTGAAGCACCTCGAGCGACTCGATCAGCCGCTCCACACCGTCGACGGTGCTGAACATCGTCGGCATCACGACGATGGTGCGCTCCTGGGCAGGAATCCCGCGCCGAAAGTCCATGCGCGGCAGCGGACGAGGCGGCACGAGAACGGTCGCGCACCAGTTGACAAAGCCGACCCCGAGCTGCGACGCGCAGATCACCATGGGGATCGCAAGGATCGCGACGATGAGCGGGAGAATGCCGGCGGCAATGCCGAGATCGATAAACGCCCAGCTTGCGAGCGCCGCGATCAGCAGCGCAGCGCCGAGATAGATTCCGAGCGTGACCGAGGACCCGGCGGCAGGTCCCATGCGGATGAGCGCGGACCGCAACCCGGATCGCAGCCCGGACCGCGTTTGGGCGGAGCGCTCGAGTGCGGCGCGTCCTTCGTCGATCAGGTGATATCCGACGTGATTGCACGGGCTGCATTTCGCCTCCGCTGCGCACACGCGGGCGAGGTGCACCGCCTCGCGCGCCACAGCGACTTCCGTCAACGGACTTCGGCGTGCAATCTGTTCGACGGCGTGGCGGCAGCGGTCGCGCGTTGCGAAGTCCATCTGCGCATAGACCCCTGACGGATCCTCGCGCAGAATGCGTTCGACCTCGCTGTGCGTCTCGACGAAGTCGCGCCAATCACTGGAGACCAGCACGCGCAGGCTGCCGATGCTGTTCCCGATCGAGACTTGGTCGGCGGCCTGCGCCTGACCGTCCGCCTGCACGAGCTGCTCGATCGTCTGTCCCTGCTGCGCGAGCCGATGTTCAAGCCAGCTGTGCACGAACGTGAAGTGCGGACTCTGTCCTTGCAGATGGCGGCGCAGCTCGCCGAGAAACGCCCCTGAAAACGGAAGCGGCGCCCGGGCCATGTCGGCCATGACGACGATCAGATCCGACGGATTCTGCTCGACGGCCCGCAGCATGCGGTTTGCCCACTCGTGCGCGAGATCCTGTTCCTGCTGCGTCGCGGCGACGCGTGCCGCAACCCGGCGGAGGTTTTCAATCAGCGCGAGCCGCACGGCAATAGAGAGCGCCCACAATTCGCCGAGCTTGAGCGGCTTGATCGTCTGGTAGGCCGCGACGAATGCGTGCAGGCTCCCAGCATCAACACGGCCATCTGCGTGCGCGATGAGCTCGAGCGCGATGGCGTACACCCGCGGATAACCGCTCAGCGGCCCGCGCGCGAGCCGCGGCAGTTCGCGACTGTAGGAGGCGGGAAGGTGGCGTCGCGCGGTGCGGATCTGCTCTTCGATCAGGTAGAAATTGTCGAGCAGCCACTCCGCGGCGGGCGCGAGACGTTCGCCGTTCTCGACCGCAGCGGTCACCAGCTCGTACGCCCGCACCAGCACGCGTTCGTTCTCGTCGAGCCTCGGGATCAGCCGGTCGGGAGATGATGCGTCCGCGATCTCCTGTGCCTCGGCCAGAAGCTTCGCGTGCCGCTCAAGCTGCTCGATACTGAACAGCTCGCTGCGCAGCGGCTGCTCCTTTGCGTCGTGTCGCTGGCGTTCCTTGCGGTCACGCGCGCTCCGTCGCCACGCGCGCATGGAGTCGGCGACGACATTCGAGCGCAACTGGGACAGGTACGTCAGAGGTCTCAGAGTTTTCAGGCGCGCGATGCGTGTTGAAATGGCGGCAGTGGTCGACGGCAAAGCTCTCACGCCTCCATGAATACGGGCTTCGCGAGAGAGTACCCGTCGTCATTCGTTATGTGTTCGCGCGCAGCGATAAGCGTCCCGCCGCCGCACGTCGGCTGTGCGGTGTGATCACGCATCGATCGAGATTGACAGTGCTTTCCGATTCCGTTAAGGTGTCAGCCTCAAACTGAACCGGCGTTGGGGACTGAGCGTCATCGCTGCCAAGGACCGGTGACAGCGATCGTCATGCCGGGCTCCTGCACGTTGACGAACAGCGTCGATCCGTCGGGCGAGAAGCACACGCCGGCGAGTTCACATGTGTTCAGCATGTTGAGTGCAAACCGGTGCACCGTGCCGTCCGGGCGCACTCGAACGATGCCGTCACGTCCTTCGCCGTCTTCGCAGACGAAGAGATCACCGCATGGTGCAACGCACAGGTTGTCGCAGTTCTTCAAGACGGTGCGGTCATGACTCTCAAGAAAGAGTTCGATGGTGCCGGGTCTCGTTGCCTCGTCGGCGGTGCCTTCGAACTCACTCGGTCGATAGCGCCACAGCTGGCCGAGATTCATCGGCCCGCCGGTAGTCGCGGCGATGTAGATGCCGTTGCCACCCTGCCAGATCCCCTCGCAGCGCGCGAAGCGCATGGCGCCGCGCTCAAAGGCGCGGAAGCGCAGATCGTCCTTTGGACTGTCGATCCCGTCGATGTCGATCCAGCGGGCCGTGAAACGATCGCCGGGACGCACGGAGATGACCGGCGGACCGAGGACTGTGCCCTTGGCATCCACCGGCGGCCAGTTCCGCGTGTCGAGGCTCGGCTTCTCCACCGCGAGCAGCACCTGCAGACGACCGGCGTCCAGTGCACCGACGGTCGCAGGAAGGAAGCGATAGAGCACGCTGTCGCTGCGGTCTTCCGTGAGATAGACGATGCCCCGGACGGCGTCGACCGCAACAGCTTCGTGCAGAAAGCGGCCCAGCGCCGGCAGCGGCCGCGCGGCGACAAGCCCGGCATCGGCCCGCGCGGGAACTTCAAAGCAGTAGCCGTGATCGCGCTCGACAAGTTTGCCGTCGGCGCGTCTGGTCCACTCTTCGCACGTGATCCAGGTTGGCGTGCGCTCCCGCCAGTCGGCGACGCCGCCTGCGCAGTTGACGCCAGTTCCGCCCAGCGACAGAAACTGCTGCTCAACGCGTTCGGTGTCGAGGTTGTACACGAGCGTCGTCGTGCCGCCCGGCATCGGCCTGCCGCCAAAGCCGTTGTCGTACAGCTTGCTGCGGTCGATGCGATCGATGAGTTCGAGATTGTCGCCAAAAGCGCCGCACTGCGCTTCCATCGCGGGATCGATCTCGTGATTGCGGATCAGCAGCACCTTCCGCGCGTCGGCGGCGTTGCTTGAGACCGGCATCGCGCACATGCCATCGTGTTTGCCCGGCACGCGCAGTCCATCGTCCATCGGCTCGCTCATGCGCGAGAACACGCGCTGCCTGAATCCCGGCGGCAGAGCCAGCGGTCCGCTCTGCTCGCGGAGCGGCGTCGTCACCGCCTTCGCATCGTCGGCGACGGCGCGCTGCATGGCGGCGAAGGCCAGGGACATGGCTGAGGTCGCGATGAACTGGCGCCGGCTGAAGGGAGAGGATTGATCCACGGCTGCATTGTGACGCGGGGGCGACGGATCACGTGCGGACTGCGCAAGGACTCATCACATTTTGTTCTCACCCCGTTCCATGTCAATCGTGGCGCGTCGCCGCCGGCACCGTCGACTGGGGATACAGCAGAATGCGATCGTGACAAACGAGGATCAGGTCGTCGGCACCGTCGCCCGTCAGATCCGCGATCACGCCCGCCGACGGTTCGAACTCCTTTGGCTCGCCGCCGGAGAAGATCCGCGTCTCGTAGACCTTGAATCCGATGCCGTACAGCATCCGCAGCGTTTCGGAGAAGGTCAGGATCTCGGCCATTTGCTCGCCTGCATCGAGCGCCACGATGTCGACGTGACCGTCGGCATTGACGTCGCCGACCACGAGCTCGTGATGCGTGCGCCGCTGCACGTCGGAACGCCACGATGCCAGTTCAGTCAGCGCCAGCCGTTCGCCGGCGATGCGCGCAATGGCGAATCCGTCGTCGCCCAGGACAACGATGTCGGCCTGGCCGTCGCCGCTGAACGCCCCGGCGCGAATCGCCGAGAACTTGAAGCCGTTCACAATCAGCGTGTCGGTCTGCGTCCATTGGCCCGATGATTGCGCCAGTGATGCGGCTTGGCCGTCGGATGGCGCATCCGGACCAAACAGCAGCAACGACGAGTTCTCACGATCCGCGGCAACGAGCCGTGCGGGAACACCCGCGCCGGCGGGCAAGACTGCAAGCGACACGAGCTTCGCATCCGCGCGATCGGCATTCATCTGCTTCACGACCTGCCAGCCCGGACTGGCGCCGGCTGCCGGCGTCTCTTCATAGCGCAGCGCCCGCAGGTAATTGCGGTCCGCCACGATGAGCTCGGCCTTGCCGTCACCATCGACGTCCAACACGGCAGTGTTCTGATCGTTCGCCGCCTGCACGAGTCCGAACTGCCCCATGTCCTTGCTCTCGAGCACGGTGTATTGCTTCTCGCCCTTGCGCAGCATCGTCATCGGCTTGTCGGCGGTAAAGAGCAGGATGTCGGTGGTGCCGTCCTGATCCGCGTCGAGCGCGAGCATCGCGTCGGGCTGCTTCGACAGCGTTCCGAGCTTGATCGGCTCGGCTCTCGTGTCGTCGCTGGCGCTCCTGTCGAGCGCCAGCAGTTCGAGCACGTAGTTGCGTCCGTCTTTCGCGACGACTGCGAGCCGTGTGCCTTCATCGAGCGCGAGCAGACTCTGCACGACGGGCACGTGACCCGCAGCGATCGTCATCGCCTGCGGAAACGGAATGCCGTCCGCAGACCACGCGGTCCGGCCCACGACGCTTTCGGTCTCGCTCAGGAGGAAGATGTCGGCACGCTTGTCGCCGTTGACGTCACCAGCGGCGACGGCAGTGAGATCCGCATACGCCGGCGCGTTGACGGGTGGCTGCAGCCCTTTGCCCGGCACCTGCCGATAGAGCGAGACCGCGTTGGCGAGCGTGTTCGTTGCGAGGAGATCGAGGTATCCATCACCGTCGACATCAACGGTCGCCACCGAGCGCTTGCGATTGCCGGAGTCGGCGAAACTCCACACGACCAGCGGCGCTTCGCGCGTTCCGCTCCAGTCGACGGGAGCTGCCTTCAGGTCATGCACGACGATCCGCTTTGTCGGCCGCTCGATCGTGGCCAGGCTCGTCGAACGCCGGTCCTTGCCGCGGAGCTGAATCGCCGTCGCTTCACGCAGCGGCGGCATCTCGAAGCGAAGCTGCGGCCCGAGGCCCTTCGTGCCTTCTTCGCTGCTGCTCAGCCACATCCGCACCGGTGCGGGATTCTCCGGCACGATGCCGGCGATGTCTGTTCTGCCATTGCCGTCGAAGTCGCCGAGAATCAGCGCGATGATCTGGTCGCCGGTTGCTCCGACTTCGATCGCGTCCCCCATCACCGATCCGCTGAGCGGCCAGACGGTCAGCCGACCTGCAACGAGTCCCGCGATCTCTTTCGCGCTGTCGCCGACAAGGTCGGCAATCGCGAACGCATCGCGGCCCGGCACGAGATTCTTTACTGTCGTCTTGCGGTCCAGCACGAAGACGCCAGGATTCGTCTGACGGAGGAATCCGATCGTGCCGGGAATTCCGGAGTACACGAGATCGAGCACTCCGTCCCCGTCAAAGTCGAGAGGCTCGAGTGCCGTGATTGCGTGGCCGACGCTCACCGTTTCGCGCCGGAAGCGCCAGTGCTCGGGGAGCTCATTGGTGCGGGTCGGCGCCGGAACGTCGTCGGTCGGCTTGGCGCCGGCCTTTTGATAATGAATCTCGATGCGGCTCTTGGCATTGCTGGCCACGACGAGGTCGTTCAGTCCGTCCCCGTTGATGTCAGCGACGATGAACGGACCGGCGCCACGTTCGATCTTGACGACTTCGAGCCCGTCGAAGCCGAACCAGCCGGCAAGGTCGTCGTCAGCCGGCGCCGCCAATGCTCCTGACGCCGCCAGCGTTGTCAGTGCGATGCATGACAGGGCCGCGGCACGTGAGGAAATCAACGGGGGTGTGCAGAAGCGTTTCATTTGTGGAGGGGGGAATTCGTGGTGGGGGGGTCGTTGGGTGATGCAGCAGAGATCGCGGGGTCACCAATTGGCGGATTCCGCACGCTCGTCTTTGCCGCGTGAATTCGAAGGTTCGTATAGTAGCCGCGTCTCCGCAATGCATTTCGAGCGGTTGCGCGGCCCGGCGCGAAGGGGACCGTTGCAGTCGGCTCGCGCCGCCATCGCTCGATCGACGGATTCATCGCGATTCACTCCATGACCAGTTTTCAACAGCAGATGCTCTCGTGCCTGGTGGTCGTGTCCCTCCTCGTGACTCCGGCACTCGCTGACACCGTGCAGCTGAAGAGCGGGGCACAGGTCATCGGGAAAGTGCTCAAGCGCACCGATCGCCGCGTGTGGGTGGATGTCGGCAGCGATGTGCTCGACTTTTCCGTTGACGATGTGGAAACCGTTGAATTGAGCGAGCCCGACGACACCACGGCTGTCGTCAAACAGGAGTCGCTTTTCTTCGTGGCCGATGCCCCGCCGGAACTCCCGGCCAAGGAGCAGGCACGGGTCATTGGTCCGACCGTGATCAAGGTGTCGACGCCGGCCGGACTCGGCTCTGGTGTCATTATCAATAAAGCCGGATACGCAATTACCAACGCACATGTTGTGCAAGGCGAGATCACGCTCCGGGCCACCGTCTGGCTTCCGCAGTCTGACGGAACGCTCAAGCGCGTCGACGTCGATGACATCGAACTCATCGCGATCAACAGTCATGTCGACCTTGCGCTCATCAAGATGAAACATCCCGAAGGAGAGGACTTTCAGTTCGCACCGCTCGCCGGCGCCGAATCGGTGCCGGTCGGAGAGTCCGTGTTCGCTATCGGAAATCCCCTCGGACTCGAGCGGACCATGACACAGGGGGTCGTGTCGACGGTGAGCCGGAACTTTGAGGGACTCACCTACCTGCAGACCGATACGGCGATCAATCCGGGCAACTCCGGCGGTCCGCTGTTCAACACCCGGGGCGAGGTGGTCGGTATCACGAACATGGGAATCCTGGGTGGCGAGTCGCTCGGCTTCGCGATTCCAGCCCGGTACGTCAAAGATTTCATCCGCAATCGTGACGCTTTTGCCTTCAACAAGAACAACCCGAACTCGGGGCACAACTACCAGTCACCGCCCGCCCGCAAGGCAGTCGGGGTCGCGCCGGCGCTGAAAGACGGCTCGTCGGGGGGATGAAGGATGACGGAAGAAGGATGACGGGATCTCCGCCGCGATCCCGCGTCGCGTGGAGTCGACGGCCGCACTTCTTCCTTTCTGCCTTCTGCCTTTTTCCTTCAGCCTTTTCCGCCTCCGCGTTCCGCCCTCGTGCTAAAGATCTCCCACCCTCCTCCCAAGAAGATCCACACTTCATCCTTTATCCGGCTCCAACAGGTCCATGATCATGCTTCGAACCTCTCGGCCACTCGTCTTGTCCCTCGCGTTCGTCCTCGCCGGCAGCGGTGCACTCCTGCTGGGCACCGCCGCCTCTGCGGCCGATCTTCTCTCGATCAAGCGTCTCGCGCCCGAGAAGTCGATTTTGATCATGGGCATCGATGACATCGGTGCGACGCGAACTCGATTCCAGAAGACCCCGATGGCGGCGTGGTGGGAATCGAAGGAAGTCCAGGCCGAGAGCAAGAAGTGGCGCGAGGACTTCGACAAGGGCGTCGAAGAAATGACGCAGGAACTCGGCGTCGACCGTGACACCGTCCAGTGGCCCGCGTCCGCCGGCTTCGCGATGTTTGCTGAGATGAACGAGGAAACCGGCATGTTTGAGCCCGGGTACATCGCGTTCGTTGACTGGGGCCAGGAAGCGGAGAACTTCGGCAAGCTCTACGACGCCGGCGTGGCCAAGATGGAGAAGGACAAGTCCACGGAGTTCGAGGTCGAAGACATCAAAGGTCGACGTGTGTACGTCATCACGATGGACCAAGGTGCAGACGACGACGCGGCTGCAGGTGGCTTCGGCGATGACGATGAGGGCGACGACGAAATGGATGGCGGGATGGATGGCATGGACGGAGGAATGGACGGACCGTTCTCAATGCCGACCAAGCTGTATGTGACGCGCGATGCCGGTCGGCTCCTCATTGCAGGAGCGGCGCCCGCCATGCAGGACTTGCTTGGTCTCGTCGACGGGGACAAGCGGGAGACGATCGGCGACAGCGAAGACTTCCGCGGAACGATGGAGCTTTCGGCCGGCACGGACGCCTATGCGGGGCTGCTCATGGGACCCGCCCAGCAGCTGCTCGCCTCGTTCGGTCCGGAAGCATCGATGTCGATGCCGTTTGTCAGCAAGCTCTTCGGTGACGTGCGCGGTCTCGGTGTCGGCCTCAGCATCGATACGCCAAGCGCGCAGCTCGCATCAACGATGGGGGTGTACACGCCCGCCGGGAAGGTCGGACTGCTGTCGCTGCTTCCCGCCTCTGCCATCGAGAAAGTTCCGTCGATCGTTCCTAGCGATGCGATGAGCTACTCGAAGATGAACCTGCAGTTCTCCGGGATCATGAGGGTGGTGGATGACATTCTCGCGTCGCTGCCCGAAGAGATGCAGGGCATGATTCAGCCGATGATGGAACCGTACGATCCCATCGTGCGGCCGGCGCTCGCTGCCATGGGACCGGGGATGCACATGTGGAGTTCGCTGAAGCAGCCGATTACTTTGGAGAGCCAGTCGACCATGACGGCGATCACCGTCAACGATCCGAAGCCGGTGCAGAGCATGATCCAGATGTTCGCCCCGCAGGCTGGGATGGCGCCGCGCGACTTCCTCGGCAACACGATTTACGCGGGCGATCCGGCGTTCATGACGATGGCCGTCGGATTCGGCGGTCCGTTCGTGATCATCGGCGGCGCGGACGGGGTTGAGCAATCGTTGCGTGCGATCGGATCGAAGGACGCCGCCGGGGGCGCGTCGCTCGAGAACGATCGCGGTTACAAGGCGGCGATGGCCGGCGTCGACGGCGACGATCTGGTCGGATACGGCTTCTCGAACACCGTCATGATGATCGAAGCCCAGCACGCCATGATGGAGTGGCTCGAAGAGATGATCGGCCAGATCGAAGAGCGCGCGGCGACGGGACTGCCCGCCGGCATCGACGCGAATTTCGGCACGCTGACTGAGCTGCTGAAGCCCGAGCTGCTGCGGAACTATCTCGGGCCGGCATCGTGGCAGCTGCATTCGGTGAGCAAGGGATTCCGCTTTGAGTCGCGGCTGCTCGCGCCGCAAAAGTGACGCCACGGTGAAGTGTCATTAACGTTGATCGACGACGAACGGGCCGCGCGAATCTTCGCGCGGCCCGTTGTCATTTGACGGCGCGCCGGACCCCGCAGCACGATGAGGTTCGCGCACAGCGCTGCGAACAAACTGCTGCACGCACAGAGCGAATCGCTCCGGTTCGCGCGTCTGATGATCGGCATGCTCCGCTTCCGGCATGCTGACGTACTGGCCCGAGGCTGCCTCGGCAATGGACCGCGCATCGGCCGGCGGCGAGATGCGGTCGCGCTCCCCCTGCACGACGAGCAGCGGACAGCGGAGCGCGCGAGCCGCATTAAGTGTCGAATGAAACGCGATGCCACGCAGTTTCAGCAGCGCGCTTGCGAGCGCGAGCAGGGCACCGCGGGGAAGCTCCCGGGCTGCGAGCCGCGCGGCGATCGGTGTAGCGACGGTGTCGTACGGAGCAATCGCGATGACACCGGCGATCCGTTCGGCTGCGGAGGAAAGTGCGGCGCAGCGGATGCATGCCGCCGCGCCGAGCGAGTGGCCCACGAGCACGATCGGGGCTGGTGCCAGCGTCGCGAGCAGGGCAGCGAGATCGTCCGCTTCGCGCGAACCGAGCGTGGTGCGTCCGCCGGCGTCGCCATGACCGCGCAGGTCGACGAGGTACAGCCGACCAGCGACGTCGAGAAACGGCGGGAGGCGGTTGAGCGAGTCGATCCGCGAACGCCCCCATCCGTGGACGAGCACGACGCTCGGCCCGTCCGAGCGCAGGCCGCTCGCGCCGACATCGATCTCCCAGACCGGCATGCCGAATCCATTGCAATCGACAGTGAACGACCGGAAGGACAGTCCCATCTCCGAGGGCGTTGTTGGCAGGTGTCGCGCCAGTGCCCACGCCGCGCCGCCCTGGGGGGGATGGAGTGCTTCACGGGCGATGGTCCAGACGTACAGCCCGACCACGAGCGTGGTCGCCACGGCGATCAGCACCGCGAGTCCGGCAAGGGCGGAGAGCATGGGCCGCATCCTAAGAGGTCGCCTCGACCTTCGCCGACTGGTGGTCCTGCGCAGGGCGGCGGAATCTACTTGCATGCCGCCGAATCAATGCTAACCTATTGGTTAGGAATGCCACCGGATCGCACCACGTTCGTTTTTCAGGCTCTCGTCAGCGCAGAACGCCGGCGTATGCTGGATCTGCTGCGGGATCGGCCAGGAATGAACATCGCCGCGCTGGGCTCACACTTTCCTTTCAGCGATGTCGCGGTGCTCAAGCACGTGCGTGTGCTCGAGCGCGCGGGACTCGTCATCAGCGAACGCAACGGCCGCGAACGGCGGCTGTGGTTCAACGTCATGCCGATTCAGGAGATTCACAAGCGCTGGACCGATGAATACAGCGCCTTCTGGGCCGGCAAAGTCAGCGACATCAAAAGCCGCGTCGAAGCGCGGACCAAACTCCGAGGAGCTCGACGTGCCTGAGCAATCTGCGAATGTGGGTGGAACCGTACGGGAATCGAAACAGGCGTCCGCGCCCGTCGCCGACGATGCTCGCCGTCGCATGTTCCGAACGGTGATTCACGGATCGATCACGGACGTGTGGCACGAGATCACGCGCTCCGACGCGCCGATCCCGTGCTTCTTCAACACGCGCATGGATCGATCCGGCGCAGCGCCCGGTGCGCGGCTGCGCATGCGGAGTGGCGACGGCGCGTATACAAGCATCGTGGGCGACATCCTTGAATGGGATCCTCCGCGCCGCTTCGCGCACACGTTTCGGTTCACGCAGCTCGACGATCCGCCATGCGTCGTCCGCTACGATCTCAAGGAGTTGGCCGAAGGCGTCGAATTCACGCTCACGGTCGATGAGATCACGCCCGGCACGAAGACCGCGAAGCAGATGCTGCAGGGAAGTCCGCTGATCGTGGCGACGTTGAAGGCGACCATCGAGCGACGTCCCATTCCGAAGATGATGCGCTTCATCCACGTGATGAGTCGGCTGATGCAGCCGTTGACGCCCAAGCGCTGCCGATCGGTGAACTGGTCCTGAGCACGCACCATCAGCACGCACCCTGAGCACGCACCATGAGCGCGCACCATGAGCGCGCACCATTTAGCGCGCTTCGAACAGTCGACGCGACGTTCCGCCCTGACCTATGGCGACCTTCAGCTGTGCGCGACACTTTGGACAGTTGCCGACGTAGTGCGTGGCTTCGTCGTTCTTCTGCAGTCGGCCGTACACGTGACAGCAGCGGTACCAGATCTGCAGGAAGGGCCGCGCCGGCCCCAGCTTCTCGGCCTCGTTGGCGCTCGCCGGTGCAACGCTGCGCACCGCGGGCTGCGCGATGCCCGGGATGTCGACCCGGTCGGGTCGGTCCCAGGGGCCGCGCGGAGTGCTGTCATCGGAAGGGGTGGTCTGTCCAGCGTGAGGGAGGCGAGCGGTCATGCCGGGAGTGAGATCGGCCAACCGGGGCACCGGGCATTGATACAAATCCCGCACCGGCCTCTCGAGAAGGCCGCTACGGCGTTCGCGGTGGCAACGGGCGGGGGGCGACCGCCCCGCGCCTACCGGCGTTCGATCACGCCGTGCGTCATCTTGATGTCGTCGTCGATCACGTGGAGGGAGCGATCGAGTGCGCGGGCGATCACCGTGCGTTCCTCGTCATCCGCCACGCTCGGCAGGTTGACGCGGACATTCCAGGCGGCCGCGCGGGCCGCGCATCCCGCCAGATCCGCGGCGATCGCGAGGTCGCTGTCCAGCTGCTTGGCCGTCGATCCTGCGAGCACCCGACATCGACCTGCGATCTCGGCGGCGAGAGCGACGATGAGCTGCGGCGCCGCAATTGCCGCATGCACCGTCGACTTCCATCGGGCGATGCGCGCCGGATCGTCCTTTGGCAGCTTCCAGAGCGCGCTCAGCGATGCGTACGCGTCAGAGTCCGCTTTCGCTGCGGCGAGACACGCTTCGCGCGTCACGTCGAGCGACGCGAGAATTGCGTCCGCCTCGCCTTCGAACAGCGCGAACGAGTTCTTCCCGCGCGAGAACTCGACGACCATCGAAACCAGAGCCGCTGCGTTTGCTGCGGTCAGCGCTGCAACGGCACCGCCGCCCGGCGCAGGCGTTCGTCCCGCGAGCGCCGCCGTGAAGGCACGCACCGACATTGACGCGAAATCGTGCAGGGTGCCGCTCATGTCGTCCGAACCTCGGCGCTGAGTGTGGTCCGCAGCGCCTCGATCGCGAGCGCGACCGGTGCATCGACTTCTTCGCTCCGCAGCGTGCGTGACGTGCTTCGGAAGACGAGCCGCATCGTCACGGACTTCTTGCCGGCGCCGACCTGTTTGCCGCGATAGGTCGCCACATGGGCGAGGCTCTCAAGCTGAGACAGCGTCAACCCACGTATCAGCCCCACGACGTCGGCCCACTGCACGCGCTCGTCGACAATCGCCGAGATGTCGCGCTCGATCGCGGGGAACGCGGGCATCGCTGCGGCGCTCGTGTCCGGCGGGTATCGCTGGAACAGTTCGCCCAGCGCGAGTTCCGCCGCCACGATGGGCCTTTCCAGTCCGAACTGCTTCATCACGGCGGGCGCCAGCAGTCCCATCGATCCCACATCGCGTCCGTCAATGCGCACGCGGCCACCGGGTGCGAGCCACGGCGCGTGGCCTGCATCGGGGCCGGCGGGTACGACCTCCACCACCGACGCCGGTCCGCACAGGAGAACGGCGATGCGTTCGACGGTGCCGCGGCAGCGGCGATAGCAGTCGTCGCGATCAGCCGGTCCATTGCCCGCCGCGTCGAACGTCATGGCGATCACGGCTGTCTCGACGTGCTTCGATCTCTCCAAGTGAAACGTCGATGACGCTTCGAACAGATCGAGGTGCGCCAATCCGTTGTCGAGGTTGTGGCGGCGCACGCGCAGCAGGCTGGGAAGAATACTCGGTCGCAGTGTTGGTTCACCGCCGGCGCGTTCGTCGTCGACGAGGAGCGTCGAACGGCCGCCACTCAGAAACGCGGCCGCGGCGCTGTCGCTGACGAGCGTGTGCGTGACGCACTCGACGCAGCCGAGGCCGACGAGCAGGTCCTTGGTCGCGCGGGCGCCGGCGACTGCCGGCTGCACGGGCACGACGCGAATCGGCATCGTCTCGGCGACGGGGATGTGCTGCAGTCCATGCGTGCGGCAGATCTCTTCAATCAGGTCGATCTCCCGTTCGACATCGATGCGCCGGGCGGGCACGGTGCAGGTGATGCGATCGTCATCGAGCGGCTCGGGATCGAAGCCGAGCCCCGCGAGCCGTGCCATGATTGTCTCGATCGGAATCTCAATGCCGAGGAGCTGCCGGCAACGCGAGGCGCGCATCGTCACGGTGCGCGATGCGGCGAGCGGTGCGCCATCGCTCACGCTGCCGGCGCACAGTTCACCGCCGGCCGTTTCAAGAATCAGCTGGACCAGCCGGTCGGAGGCGGCGGCGACTTCGGCCGGGTGCACGCCGCGCTCAAAGCGATACGACGAGTCGCTGCTGATGCGCAGCGCGCGGGACGTGGCGCGGACCGCAACGGGACTGAACGCCGCGGCTTCGATGACGATGTCGCGCGTGGCGTCGGTGACCGCAGTCAGCGCTCCGCCTTTGACGCCGGCGATCGCGACGGCCTTGTCGCGATCCGCGATCACGAGGTCGGTCTCGCGGAGCTTCACCTCGGCGGCGCCGTCACCGATCGGAAGGAACGGCTCGTCCGCCTTCGCCATGCGCACGCGCAGCTCGTTCCCCGTCAGCAGCGCGAGATCAAAGACGTGCGTCGGCTGGCCAAGCTCAAAGAGGACGAAGTTCGTCGCGTCCACCACGTTGTTGCGCGGTATCTGGCCGATCGCGATCAGTCGCCGCTGCAGCCACTCCGGACTTGGCTTGATCGTCACGCCCCGGATCACGCGCGCGGTGTAGAGCGGACACAGCTCGGTGTTCGAGTTCGTGACGGTGATGATCGAGCGTGCTTCCGGACCGGTCGCCTCGATGACGGGCGTCGTCCAGCGCAGACGACGTCCGCTGACGGCGCAGATTTCCCGTGCAAACCCGATGTGCGCGAGACAGTCGCCGCGGTTGCTCGTGATCTCGATCTCCTGCCACGGTTCACCGTTGGACGCCACGTCCTTGCCGTCGATCGGAAAGCCCGCGTTGGTCAGGAGCTCCCCCTGTTCGTCGGCGGTGGCGGGCGGGTCGAGATAGTCATTCAGCCAGGTGACGCTCGTGCGCATCGATGATTCCGGGAGGTGTTCCGCCAGTCTGTTCGCTGACGGAGGATCGCCTTACTAGGGTACAAGAGGTTTGCTCCCACAGGCATGGCCGCGTGAGGTACCCTCACCATCCATGTCGCCAACCACGCCGTGGATCGTGCTGCGTCTCGCCATCCTCAGCTCGCTCGCAGCCAGCATTCTCTTGGGGCTCAGCGGCTGCGCCGCGCCGGCGCAGGTGACGGATTCCGCCACCAATCTGCCCACCGACCTATTGGGCTCGATCCCCGAGGATCTCACGATTGACCTGACGATTCTGCCGGCCCGGGATCTGCAGGACCGCACGCAGGCCCACGTCGCCCGCAGCAAATACATCGTGTTTCCGGACGGTTCGCTCCACGGCGACAGTGGCAAGTCCATTACGGTTTTGACGCGACCTGGTGTCGTTCGTCAGCTCACCCGCGAGTCGCTCGCTGACCTGTGGCTGATCGTGAAGCAATCGGGCTTTGGCGACATCGATGCCGCGGACTACGAGGGGAATCCGGCGCTGCTGGCGCCGACGCCGTCCAGCGTGCTGACGGTGCTGACGGTGCGGGCAGACGGACGCATCGGCACCTTCGTGCGCCGCGCGACGATCAGGGCCGGCGCCGAGGGCACGGATGCGGCCTCGCTGCGTGATCCCTTCGACGCTGCCATGACGCGCGTCGTGCGGTCGATTGCTGCGCTCGCGTGGGCGACTGACGAGCCGCCCGACGAAATGATGGTGATGCCGCGCCGGTATGACTTCGGTCCCGATCCCTACGCGCGCTTCAAGCAGCCGACGGGCGTCGGAGAGGTCCCGCAGTGATGCGGCAGTCTTTGAGCTTACGACATCGCCGGATGCTGCTCCCGGCGCTGGCGCTCGGAGTCATCACCGGCTGCGCCACGCCCACGGAAGTCGTGCGATCGGGCGAGGCTTCGTCGCGCACCGGCGGGATCGCGCTGATGTACGCAGACCGCAACATGCGCGAAGGCCGGCACCGTCGCTACGAACTTGACGCGGACGGCGCGTTCCGCGTGGGCAGCGGCGCGGCTGCGCAGCGCGGTGCCACCGACTGGAGCGGGACTGCAACGCCGGAACAGATTGCGGTGATTCTGAACGCGGCGCGCAGCGCAGGGATCTTTGACGATGCTCCGGCGTGCGAACCGCGCCTCGTCGACGGTCACGAAACGATCTTCACGACAATCGAGTGGGCGATGCCCAAGGGTGATCCGCGCGGCAAGGGGGCGTATCACCTTGAAGGAATCTGTCCCGCGCTCATGCCCTTGCGTGACGCGTTTGAGAAGGCAGCGCTCGTGCGCTTCAACAAAGAACTTGACGCGCTGCCAGAGCCCGGCCGTCAGCCGGCAAGGCGCTGACGAGTGAAGGCGGGCTTATGCGCAGCGCAGCGACGAGCGCATGCGCCGCTGGCATTCAACGCCGATGGTCGGCACGAGCATGCGCAGTTCGCGTACGGTGAGCCCCTGCGCTTCGGCGCACGCACCGAGCAGCAGTTCCGCAGCTTCGCCGCTGAGCGTTCCGAACGGATCGTCGGCAGCACGCCGGGCGGCTTCGCGAACGATGCCCATGAGAAGACCGGCGCGAAGTGACGGCGCCAGCGACGAGAGCCACCGATCCGTGAACGACGTGCCCTCGGGGGTTGGCGTTGTTCCGAACGGAGCGGCGAGACGATGAGATGACTTGATCGATGTTCGACGGGGGCGCTGCATGGGTGAGCTCCATGAATGCATGAATGCATGCATGCGTGCATGTGGAAAGAACGAACGGACAGAAACCGACCGCGACCGCGCCTGACAACACGTTTCGCCGTATGGCGACGAGGAAACCCCGCACTCGGTGAGAAAACTGGGGAGCCTGACCGAGGCAAGGCCAGGACTCCCCGGGAGAGTGAGCAATGTGTTGTCAGAGAGAGATTCGCCGCCGATGTCCGCGCCGTCCTTGGCGCCGGAGCATCCTTGCGGAGACCAGAGCCCCGTCGGACTCCGACCCCGTCGGGCATCCATGCCGTGGGGGCCGGTGAGAAGTCGGGGACCGCGGGCGTCCTTTCGGCGAATCGCCTACGAGATTTCGGGCGATCCCCTTAAGTTCTGCGTTCCAATCAGATTGGGTGCGATTTCGCCCCGGATCGTGAAAGGCGGACACCACCCAACGGCTTCTCAACGCATTGAGCAATCGTCCGTCTCGTCCGCATTCGTAGCGGAAGCGGGGGGAGAGGACCTTACGCCGCTGCAGCTGTCCCCGATCATCCTGTGATGGTGACGGCCGCGGACCAGAAACGGAAAACTCGTGATGCACACTCACCGAAGCCATCATCGTCATCATTTTGCAAATAGACAGCAGCCCCTCCGAGCGCTCGGCCACACCGGTGCCGGTGTCCGTGAGAACAACAAAGCAAGTTTCATCGCTGAGGCCCTTGCTCGAAAGAGCCGGGCGCGTGACCTTCTCATTGCGGTGATTGAACTGCAGGGTGTTGCAACGTCGCTCCGTCCTGAGTCGGATCAGCCACCGTACCCCGATGCGGAGGACGACGCATGCAGCGAATTCTGCCCGGTCTGTGCGATTCGACGGGGCGCGCAACGCGCCCACCGCGACCACTGCGCCCACTGCGCCCACGGCGCCCACTGCGAGGAGTCAGTCTGCCGATCGTGATCCGTCGGCCCCGCCGTCGGCCCCACTGGCGGCAGTGGGGAACCTCGCTCGTCGGGATTCTGGTTGCGATGGCAATTCTCGTCGTCCTCTTTGCCGTGCTCCTGTCCGGACTGAATACCGCGGTAACTGGTTCGGGCAATACGACTCCCGGCAGCGTGCGGAGTATGGAAGATCAGGTCCAGCTCCGGGACATCACGATCAGCTGCTTCATTGCCGGTCAAAACACGAGCGAGAAGGGGGCGCCGACGCCGAGCCAGCGGCTCGGGTCGTCGGCGCGTTCGGCTGACACCACGGCGAATCTTTATGCCCTGCTGATCGCCGAACGGTTCGTCGAACCGCGCGCGCTCGTTTCCAGCAACGAGCGCAATCCGATGGTCGGCGAGTGCGCCAACTATGACTACCGGGAGGTTGATCCTGCGTCGAAACGCTATTGGGACTCCAAGTTCACAGCCGACCTCGTCACGGGCAGCCACGTTTCCTATGCCCACGTCCCGCTGTACGGCAGCCGCGCGATGTACTGGACCGAGAAGCGATTTGACACCCGCTTCCCGATCCTGGGCACGCGGGCACCCGCGAACGGCATCGCGAATCCGCAGAGTCTGACGTACGGCCGCGACGGAACGTGGGCCGGATTTCAGGCGTTCGGGGACGGTCACGTGAATTTCGTGACTTCGTTCTTTGCCGACGGCCTGCAAAGCATGGACGGCTCGCCGGACAACGCGTTCGCAATTGACGACGGTGCGGACGGAAACGACGCGTGCCTCGCCTTCACCAACCTGATGTACGGTGACGGCCCACGGTTGCAGTGGGACTGAACAGGCCCTCTTCGCCAGTGGGGCCGTTACCATCGCCCGCATCACATGAGCGTGCAGGCAGACCGCATCGTCGGAATCGATCTCGGCACCACGAACTCGCTGGTTGCGATCTGCGACCAAGCTGGTCCGCGCATTCTTCGCGATCGTGACGGAGAGGCGCTGCTTCCTTCCGTGGTCCGATTCCAGGCCGGCGATCCGGTCGTCGGCCAGTTGGCGCGCGACACGGCGGTGGAGTTTCCCGGCGAAACCATCTACAGCGCGAAGCGGCTGATGGGGCGCAGCGCCGCCGAACTGGGCGACCTCGCGAAAGCCCTGCCGTACACGATCGTTGCCGGACCGCGCGGCCGAGCGAACATCGACATCGCCGGCCGGCGTGTGGCGCCGGAGGAAGTGGCGGCGCACGTGCTGGGGCGCCTCAAGGCGATCGCCGAGGCGTCGCTCGGCATGGCGGTCACGCGTGCGGTCGTCACTGTCCCGGCGTACTTCGACGACGGTCAGCGGCAGGCAACGCGCGATGCCGGCCGCATGGTGGGACTGGACGTTGTGCGCATCGTCAATGAACCGACCGCCGCGAGTCTCGCGTACGGCGTCGGACGGCGCGGCGCCCAGGCCAACGAGCGCATCGCGGTCTACGACTTCGGCGGCGGAACATTCGACATCTCGATCCTCGAGATCGCGGCGGGCGAGCTCGAGGCCGGCGGCGATCTGCTGCACGTGATTGCGACAGCGGGCGACACCGCGCTCGGCGGCGATGACATTGACCGCTCGATCATCGAGCTGGCCACGGGTGAAATCCGGGCGCAGTTCGGTGCTGAACTTACGTTTCCTCCGTCCGCGCAACAGGCGCTGCGGCGGTTTGCTGAGACCGCAAAGATCGCGCTGTCTGATCGTGCGTCGACGACACTTGAGATCGCCCTTGGTGATGATCGCGTCTATCGGCGGGTGTTGACCCGCGAGGATCTCGAGACGCTCGCGATGCCGTTCGTGCAGCGCACGCTGGCGTGCTGCCGTCGCGCGCTCGCTGACGCGGATGTGAAACCGGGCGACATCGACCGCGTCGTCCTGGTCGGCGGCACCACCCGGATGACGCTGGTGCGGCGCGAGGTGGAACAGCTGTTTGGCCGCACGCCGTATACCGCGCTCGATCCCGATCAGGTCGTCGCGCTCGGCGCGGCAGTGCAGGCGGCGATCATTGCCGGTGACCGTCGTGATCTCCTGCTCTTCGACGTGCTGCCGCTGTCGCTCGGCATCGAGACCGTCGGCGGCGCCGTTGCAAAGCTCATCATGAAAAACGCGACCATTCCGACACGCGCGAAGGAGATGTTCTCGACATCCGTCGACGGTCAGACCAATATCAAGATCCACGTGCTGCAGGGCGAACGCGAACTGGTCCAGCACTGCCGGAGCCTCGGCCAGTTCGAGCTGCGGGGTGTGCCGCCGATGCCGGCCGGAATCCCGCAGGTCGAAGTCGAGTTCCTCGTCGATCAGAACGGGGTGCTTGATGTCAGCGCTGTCGAGCGCCGCAGCGGCAAGCGCGCCAGCACCCAGGTCGTTCCGAGTTACGGATTGACGCGGGAGGAAGTGTCGCGCACCGAGCGCGAGAGTTTCGTGCACGCGAAGTCGGACATGCACATCCATCGAGTGATCGACCTGCGTGTCAATGCGAATCTCGACGTGCAATGGATCTCGACGGCACTTGATCGCGTCCGCGCGGCGCTCGATCCGACGCTGGTCGCCGAAGTCGAAGCGCGGATCGCAGCAGTCAAGGCGTTTATCGCGGCGGCAGATGTCGATGCGGCGCACGTCGACGCGGACGCCTTCTACGCCGCGAAAGACGCCATGGACCGCGCGAGCGTGCCCGTGCACGAGGCCGCGATCACGCGGAGCCTGCAAGACGGCTAACCGGTCGACCCCCCCCGACGGTCGCTGGCGGGAACGCGCGACGACGCGGGCGTTGCCGCTGGGATCCTCGCCGTTCTCGCTGTACACTCCGAATCGATCGTGGACTTGACCCGAACGACGACAGCGATGCTCGAGGCGTTGCACGACGCGGCAAATGAGCCGGCGTGGGAGGCTTTCGATGCGCGCTATCGGCCCATTCTCGTGGGCTTTGCGCGGAACCTCGGGCTGACCGACAGCGACGCTGCAGATGTCGCCCAGGAAACGCTGGTTCGCTTCATCCAGGATTATCGCGAAGGCAAGTACGACCGGACGAAGGGAAGGCTCGGCGCATGGCTCGTCGGCATCGCGCGCTATCGCATTCTCGATTTGCGGCGCAAGCGTTCGACTCGTCATGAAGTGCAATCCGACGGCGCGGTAGCGAACGCGGTCGGCGACCTCGATCCCGATCGGCTGCAGGCTGCGTGGGATGCCGAGCATCGCCAGGCGATCATGCGTGAGGCGATGACGGAACTGCGCCAGACGACGAAGACGGACGAGCGAACCATCCGCGCGTTCGAGCTCGTGGTGGCGCACGGGCGCGCGCCGCAGCAGGTGGCGGAAGAGCTGAGCATCTCGGTTCATGACGTCTATCTCGCCAAGTCGAGGGTCGCGCAGCGGCTGCGTGAGATCGTCGAACGTCTGGAGTCGACGTACGACGAGGGGGCGTGATGCCTGTGCCCCCTGACGGTTCGCTGCCGCCCCGCACGGATGACCCGAAGGATTTCGACGCGACCAGCGCGGACGTGTTCGATCAGGCCGGTTCCGCCGCCGGTTCGTCTGGAAGCCTCTCTGCGGGTTCGTCAGGCGGGGCGACGTTTCTCTGTCCCGATCGCGAACAGCTCGAGCTCTTCGCCGTCGGTGCTCAGGGATTGGATGATGTTGGCGACCACACGACCCGCTGTCCGGTCTGCCGCGAAGTGGTCCGTCGGCTGCGTGCCGACAACGAGCTGCTGCGCGATTTCGTCGACGCGAACCGCGATCGATTTCGCTCGGTCGCAGGCGCCGAACCACGGATCCCCGGCTCGATCGATGTCGTGCCCGGCTTCCGCGTCGAAGGAGAGATTCATCGCGGCGCGCAAGGTGTGGTCTATCGCGCCGAGCAGTTGTCGACGCGCCGCAAAGTCGCGCTGAAGACGTTGCTGCAAGGAAAGCTTGCGACGACAAGGCAGCGGGCGCGTTTCGACCGCGAAGTCGAAGTGGTCGCGAGCCTGCGCCATCCCAACATCGTGATGCTCTTTGAGAGCGGGCGCACGGGAGACGGACTCGCGTTCTTCGCGATGGAGCTCGTCAACGGTCGTCCGCTCAGCGAGGTATTGAAAGATTCGGAGCGGCTTCCGCTGGAGCGGATGCTTCGCATGTTCCTCGCAATCTGCAAGGCGATCGCTTACGCGCACCAGCGCGGCGTCATCCATCGCGACCTCAAGCCAGCGAACATTCTGATTGACGAACATCTCGATCCGCACGTGCTCGATTTCGGTCTGGCGCGCACGGCACGCGGCGAAGGCACGGACGAGATGATCGAGGCGACGGTCGCGGGGGAGTTTCTCGGCACGTTCGCGTATGCCGCACCGGAACAGCTTCGCGGCAATCCCGATCTCATCGATGTGCGTACCGATGTCTTTGCGCTGGGCGTGATTCTGTACGAGATCCTCGCGGGCGAACGGCCGTACAAGCCGCCGACTGGCACGTTCTCGATCACCGATCTGCTGCTGGCGCGCATCGAATGCGATCCGCCCGCTCCCTCGACAATCCGCCGGTGCACCAGTGATCTCGACATCATCGCGCTGACCTGTCTCAAGTGTTCTGCCGACGAGCGCTATCAATCGGCGCAGGCGCTGGCCGAGGATCTTGAACGCTATCTCGACCAGCGGCCGATCCTCGCGCGGCCGGATTCGATTCCGTATGTGATGCGCAAGTGGGTGCGGCGGCATCGTGTCGCAACGGCCACGACCGTCTTCATCGGACTCATGATCGCCGCGGCCGTGGGCTGGATCGTGGTGCAGAAGCAGCTCGAACAGATCCGGCAGCGGAAGCGTCTCGCGTCGTTCCGTGAGCCGTTTCAGTCGATCAATCCCGAAACCGGTGAGGGATCGCTCGATATGCGCGTGCTCGACTGGCTGAATCTCATCGAGGAAAACGCCAAGGTGCCGAGTGATGTCGATCCTGTCGTGACCGCGAATCTGCTGAACACGGTCGAAGCGATCCGCCTCGGGTTTGAAGGTGAGAACCGCCCGATTCAACGACTGCACGACGTCGTGGAGTTCTGCAAGGCGTCTGCTGCCGAGAGCGGCGAAACCGAAACACCGGAGATCGCCGAGGCGCTGCACAACCTTGCCCGCGGTCATCTGAAAAACAAGGAGCTGGACGAAGCCGAGCACTGGTATCGCGAGTCGCTTGCGATGCGCGAACGCCTGCATGGCAAAGATGCGCCGGAAGCGGCGATGACCATGCAGCATCTCGCGTCTTGCCTGCGCAGCAAACGTGACTTTCCGGCGTCGAGCGCTCTGCTGGTCCGCACGTTGAAAGTGCAGGAGAAAGCCCGCGGGCTTGACAGTGTGGAAGTGGCTGCGGTGTTGAACGCGCAGGCGCGCCTGCTGGAGGATCAGCAGGATCTGGGAGGGGCGCTGAAGCTGTTTGAGACGGCACTGACGAAAGTGGAGAAAGCGACGAAGCCCGGTGACTATCGCATCGGCCGAAGCCATCTCAGTGTCGGCCGCGTCAAGCGCAAGCTCGGACGACCCGCGGATGCGCTGCCTGACCTCCGCATCGCCCTTGACGTCATACGCGTCAAGAAGGGGCTGCTCACGCCGGAAATGATCGATGCTCAGATGGAGTTCGCGCGCGCGACCGCCGCCGCGGGAAGCAATCCGCGCGACGCGGTTGAGGAACTGCGGATTGCGATCGAGTCGCTGTCCTCGACGGAGCTGAAGGCACTCCGGGAGGCAGGCGTCGTCGACGAAGCAGCGAAGCTGATGTCAGCACTCAGCGGCGACGTCGGCGGCCCCTGAAACCGAACCCGGCTGCGGCGAACAGCACGCACGCACCCGGCGCTGGAACACCGCTGACGCCCTGCACGCTGATCAGATACTCCCCGGTTTCGCCCTCCCCGGACCAATCGCCGCCCCAGGTCTGGTCCGGGTTCGCACCGGCGATGATGCCCGGCTTGAACACCACGCTCGGCCAGAGCGGTTCGCCTTGGTTCACAGGCTCCGACGCGAATCCCGAGATTGCGAGGTAGTAGATCCCGGGCTTCGAGATGAGGACTTCAAATCCGCCGTTCGACATGTTCGTCAGCATCGGGCCGTTGCTGCCGGGGAACGCATCGTTGTTGCCCAGGAGCGGCGTGCCGTCTTCCGAGAAGAGCCAGAGGCACGCGTCGAAGTTCGCGAAGCTGCCATTGCCGTTTTTTCCGCCGCCGGTGAGATCAATCAGGAACTGCATCGGATCGGTGATCGCGAACTGATACACGTCCTGAAAGTCCGAGCCCAGGGTAAACGCGGTGCCGGTCAGCCTCCCTGAAATCGTCTGCAGGCCACCGGCCACGTTGATGACCTGCGCGGTGCCGATCGTGGAACCCGCATCGGTCTCATTGTCGGCATCCCAGTCTGGACCGGCGAGGGCACAGGGAGCTGCGGCAAAGGCGCCCGCGAGGGCAGCCGCGACGGGCAGGTTCCAACTCAGGCTCCAGCTCTTGCTCCCGCTATGGCGAATCGACATTGCTCTCTCCCAGTGTTGGCCGCACGAAGGCAGAGTGCCCACATGCCGCTCATCGTGAATCCTCCCCAATATGCGCTGAATCTGGGGGGCATGGCAACAGCTTCGTGCGATCTTCTCCGTTCGCGGGGAAAATTCACCGCGCGGAAGAACGCGGCGGCAGGGACTGATATCTACAATGTCCATCCCCTCCGGGGGGGGACCGTCTGTTCCTGATGATTCAACGTCTCGGACCGCGAAAGGCACCTCCACGACATGTCTAAGAGCCCGACGGTGACGCAGGGCGGCAGCCCGGTGCAGCCATCAACACCCGCATCCTCCACTCCGCCCCTGGCACCAGCGTCGGCTGAACCGACGACCAGCGCGCCGACTGGATCACCCGCCACCCCGTCGCCCGTCCCCCCGCCTACCAACGGTTCGCGGTCGAGGGCGGCCCGTCCGACGCTGGATCCGGGCTGGACCTGCGACGACTCGGCGGATCTCTACAACCTGCGCGGCTGGAGCAAGGGTTTCTTCGACGTGAACAAGGCGGGCCACGTCGTCGTGCGACCCACGAAGGAGGCCGGCCGCGAGATCGATCTGCACCAGGTCGTGCGCGGGCTTCGCGAGCGCGGTCTGCGCACGCCGGTCCTGCTGCACTTCAGCGACCTGCTGCAGCGGCGCATGGAAGATCTCCACGACGCATTCGAGCAGGCCATCAAGGACAACGGCTACCGCGGGCAGTATCTCGCGGTGTATCCGATCAAGGTGAATCAGCAGCGCCGCGTCGTCGAGGAGATCCGCCAGTACGGCAAGCCGTACGGCTACGGCCTCGAGGTCGGCAGCAAGCCGGAGCTCCTCGCCGTCATGGGCATGACGAGCGATACGCCGGAGCGGCCGATCATCTGTAACGGCTTCAAGGAAGACCGCTACATCGAATTCGTCACACTGGCCGCGAAACTCGGCCGCACGATCATTCCGGTCATCGAGAATCTCACCGAGCTGCGGCTCATCATTAAGCACGCTGATAAGTACGGCATTCGGCCGCGTATCGGCGTGCGTGTGAATCTCGCGACGCCCGGCGCCGGACGCTGGCGGCACAGCTCTGGCATCAAGGCGAAGTTCGGCCTGTCGCTATCCGAAGTCATCGAAGTGCTGGAGTTCCTGCGCGGCCGCGGCATGGCCGACTGCCTGCAGCTGCTGCACTGCCACATGGGATCACAGATCCATGACATCCGGCAGGTGAACTCTGGCGTCAACGAGCTCGCGCGCATTTATGTCGAGCTGGCCAAGATGGGCGCCGGCATGCGCTACCTCGACGTCGGCGGAGGACTCGGCATCGACTACGACGGCAGCCAGACAAATTTCGAGTTTTCGACCAACTACACGCTGCAGGAATATGCATCGAACGTCGTCTACAAGATCATGTCCGTGTGCGATGAAGAAGGCGTCGCGCATCCGACGATCGTGACGGAATCAGGCCGCGCGATGGTGGCGCAGCAGAGCGTGCTCGTGTTCGACGTGCTCGGCGCGAACCGGCTCGACCGGTTCCAGGTGCCGATCTCGCTCGAGCAGCATTATGCCCCCGGCGCCGAAGTGCCCCGGCCGATCACCGATCTGTGGGACGCGTACTCGATGGTCTCCGAGCGACGGCTGCTCGAGTGCTATCACGACGCGCTGCAGGCGCGCGACGAAGCGCTCTCCCTCTTCAGCGTCGGATATATGAGCCTTGCGGACCGCTCGCTCGTCGAGCGTCTCTTCTGGGCAACCTGTGCGCGCATCCGCGACAAGTGCCGTGAGATGTCGAACGTGCCAGAGGAACTGCAGGATCTGGAGACCGCAGTCAGCGATACGTACTTCTGCAATCTGTCCATCTTCCAGTCGCTGCCTGACATTTGGGCGATCAACCAGCTGTTTCCGATCCTGCCGATTCATCGCCTCAACGAGAAGCCGACGCGCAAGGCGACGATCGCCGATCTCACGTGTGACTCGGACGGCAAGATCGATCGCTTCGTCGATGATCACGACATCAAGAAGACGATCGAGCTTCATGAGCTGCGCGACGGCGAGGATTATTATCTCGGCGCGTTCCTCGTCGGCGCGTATCAGGAAACGCTCGGCGATCTGCACAACCTGTTCGGCGACACGCACGTCGCGCACATCCGTCTCGACGAGAACAACCAGTGGTGGATCGACGAGATCATCGAGGGCGACAGCGTGCGCGAAGTGCTGCATTACGTGCAGTACGACGCGACACGGCTTGCAATGGACATCCGCCGCGAGGTGGAAGGCGCTGTGCGCACGAAGAAGATGTCAGTCTCGGAGAGTCACCAGCTCGTGAAGGCATACGAAGCAGGGCTCGCCGGCTACACCTATCTTGAGTGTGAAGCGCATCTGGACTGATCGAAGTCGCGGGCTGAGGACTTCTGCAACGGGCGGCGCCGCGAGGCGCCGCCTTTTCCTTGCGCGCCGTGAGCAAAGAAATTACAACATTCTTTCGGGCGCGGGCTTTACATTCGTCGGCCACTCGGTGTAATGGGCGCCAAGGTCGACGTGTCAGCGCCAGCAGCCGCCACGCCGTACTACCGCAGGTTCGGCCTTCATGTCTTTAGGGCCTGCACGTTTGTCGGGAACGGCACACAGACAGCCGGTGCCCCACGCGTTGACTGATAGAACGGTGATTTGAATGAATCGTTGTCGCTGCGCGCCTCCCGTCCACCGACGGCCGCGCGCAGTGTCGCCGATCTGAGGGTGCCGTTCGCTCCGGCTGCACATTTCAGCTGTTCCGACACGTCCAGCCGTGACCGGTGTTGTACGCGCACACCCGGTTCCGACTTGACCATCGCGCGACCCACGCTGTCGCGGAAAGGTTGTGCCATGCGCACAGTTTCTCGGTTCTCTGCTTTGGGAATCACCCTTTCGGGAATCACCGCTTCATCCCACGCACAGGTCGTGGGGCTCGAGGCGGAAGCATTCACGAAAACGTACGGCGGCGTGACGGTGCACGTCATGGACATCTTCGCGTCATGCACGAACGTCGACCACCGCGTGCTCCTCGTGTGGAACACGACGATCGTGCTGCCGGGACCACCGTTTCACACTGTCGGCGAAGCGACGACGGTGTTGCCGCTCTGCCCGCCGTGGGCTGATCCGTCGGTGGAAGCCGACACGTTCGTCACGCTGGGAGGAGATCAGTGCCTCCAGGAGATCGGTTCCGTCGGCTTTACGCCCGACTGGGACACGTCGCTCCTGGGCGAGTCCGGCGTCGTCTCAACGACGGCGGGCTGGTATGTCATGTCGCCCAACTGCGAATCGAACGCGGCGGGTCCGGACCTCCGCGTCCGGCTGGCGCGTCTGGCCATTCGCGACGAGTACTGGTCGCCGGGCGCGACGGCCTACTGCAGCTGGACGATCGCGTATGAAACGTGCGATCACTGCCAAGTCATGTTTCGGTCGTTCGCAGCCGCTTTCGAATGTCCCGATGACGCCTCGTCTGAACCGCCGGTCGACCTCTTGGGCCGCGCGGATTCTGGATGTGAGCCGAGCAGCGCCATGGGAGGATTCAACCCGGTGCTCACGCCTCCCGTGGCGTCCGGCGAACTGGCGAGTGCCGAATCACTGTGGATGGCGCCGCCAGGATGGGTGGTCGGTTTCGACATCGAGGGACTGGACGTCATCGCCGCGACCACCTTGGAGTCCCTGATCCCACCGCTCATGACGGCCTGCGGCGGCGCGGACTTTGACGGTGACGGCGATCGCGATCTGCTGTTCCGGGTGCCCGGCATCGGCGGTATCTGGATGTGGCTGTTCGAAGACGGACTGGTCGACGAAGTGGTGTTCATGGGCTCGACACCGGGTCAGTACTTCGAGGTCCTTGGACTTGAGGATACGAACGGAGACGGGCGTGACGGCATCGTCTGGCGCAACGGAATCGAGGACCGGCAAGTCCGCGTCTGGCTCATGAACGGCGCCACCGTCACCCAACAGCATCAGATCGGTGTGTCGGTGCTGCTTGAGTTCCTTGGCATGGGCGACGTCAGCGGCGACGGCCGCGCCGACATTCTCTGGCGCACGCTCAACGGCAACGTGAGTGTCTGGCAGCTCAATGGAGTGTTTTTCCCGACGATCGTGCCGCTCGCGGGCACGGCTCCGGTGTCGACGACGTGGAAGCCCGTCACCGCAGCCGACATCGACGGCGATGGCGACGTCGACCTCCTGTGGCGCAACACGCTGAACGGGAACATCAACGGCTGGCTCTTGGAGAATTCGGCGAAGGTGGCCGGCGGGCTGATCGCACCGGCAGTCGGCGCGCAATGGTCCGTCGCTATGAACACTGATCTCGACGAGGACGGCGACAGCGACATCGTGTGGCGCAACGCGGAGAACGGTCAGATCAACGGCTGGCTCATGAAGGGACTGAAGAAGGAGTCAGGGGGGATGATGGTTGCTCCGGGCCTGGACTGGACGCCGATTCCGTAAGCGACACACGGCACTTGCCGCAGCAACGTCAACGGGCGGACGGTCTGATAGGCCGTTCGCCCGTTCTCGTTGCGCATAGCGCATCAGTACGCTTCGGTCGAGGAGGTTCCACATGACGCCGATTCTTGCGATCGACTGGTCGCAGATGTTCTTGCCGGAGGGGCACCTGCTTGAGGTCGTCGTGCGTGGCTTTGTGATGTACACCGCGCTGTTCATCCTGCTGCGCGTGCGCCGCCGCGAAGCCGGTTCACTCGGCATCGCCGATCTCCTGCTGATAGTCCTGATCGCGGATGCAGCGCAGAACGCGATGGCCGGTCCGCACCACTCGCTCGCCGAAGGCCTCGTGCTCGTGTTGACGCTGATCGGGTGCGACTACGCGGTGGACTGGCTCGGATTCACCTTTCCGCGCCTGCGACCTTGGCTTCGTGCTGCGCCGCTCACGCTCATTCGGGATGGTCAGTTGATGCGGGCCAACATGCGGAAGGAGATGGTGACAGCGACGAGCTGCTCGCCCAGCTGTGTGAACAGGGCATCGACGATCCGGCCAAGGTGAAGCGCTGCGCAATCGAAGGTGACGGTCGCATCAGTGTGGTGCTTTATGAGGCGGGTGCCGCTTCTTCGAGACGATCAGGCGCGCACGCATCCGCCACGCTCCCGTCTTCTTAACAGTCCGTTGCAAAGGTCGTCACCCACAGCTCCATGCACCAACGGTGCATCCCAACGGGAGCCCAGGGCAACGCCCTGGGTTTGAACCGGCCGAGGCTGATGAAGCCCTGTAAGGGTGCTTCATCAATGTCGCGCGGCGCTCGTGTGACGCATTGGCGCGCTTTTACAGGGCTCGTGAATTCGTTCGCGTGACGTGACCCAGGGCGGTGCCCTGGGCTCCTGTTGGAGCGCCCCTTCGGGGCTGGCCAGAGCGTTGAACGTGACGCGGCGCGCATGTCGTCACGGGATCGATGCGGATACCGCACGTCGCGGCGCCTGGCATCTGTCCGATCATCCTCGCTCTCGTTCTTGAAGCACGTTCGCCACGGGCTGTTGAGCGGGCGATATCCTGCGTGCCTATGGCTCAAAGCGCGACGAAGACCGGGTTTGGCGATCTGCCAAAAGAATTCCGAAGTTACGACACGAGCGCGATCGCCATCGTGCCCGTCCCGTACGACGGATCCAGCACTTGGAAGAAAGGCGCCGACAAGGGACCGGCGGCGCTGCTCGAAGCCAGCGCCAACATGGAGCTGTATGACATCGAAACGCAGTCGGAGGTCTACAAGCGCGGGATCCACACGCTGCCGCCCGTGAAGCACACCGGCACGCCTGACGGCCTCGTTCCGAAAGTGGAGAAGGCCGTCGCGGCGATCTTGGCCGACAGCAAGTTTCCCGTGACACTCGGAGGCGAGCACTCCATCTCGATCGGTGCCATGCGGGCAGTGACGCAGAAGTGGTCGGACCTTTCGATCCTGCAGATCGACGCCCACGGAGACACGCGCGAGGAGTACCACGGCTCGCCGAACAATCACGCGTGCGTGATGGCGCGGGCCCGCGAACTGGCGCCGATCACGCAGGTCGGCATCCGCGCGATCGACGCAGTCGAAGTGCCGAACATGGACAAGCGCCGCGTGTTCTGGGGACACGATCTCTGCGGCCGCGCGGACGACAAGTGGATCGACACGATCGTCGCGCAGCAGTCCAAGCATGTGTACGTCACGATCGATCTCGATGCGTTCGATCCATCAATCATGCCGGCGACAGGGACGACCGAGCCGGGCGGGCTCTCATGGCCGCAGGTCAACGAACTGCTGAAGCGCCTCTGCGCGCGGCGCACAGTTGTCGGCTTCGATGTCGTCGAACTGCTGCCGACGCCGGGCCAGTGGGCGAGCGAAATGCTCGCGGCGAAGCTCGTCTACCGGTTCCTCAGCGAAGTGTTCGAACGCACGGGGCGCACGGCGTCGAAGGCGCCGAGCTGACCCGTCGCTCGCTCACTTCCCCATGATGTACTGAAACATCAGCGGCGCCACAATCGTCGCATCGCTCTCGATCACGTAGCGCGGCGTGTCCACGCCGAGCTTGCCCCACGTGATCTTCTCGTTCGGCGTCGCCCCGGAGTAGCTGCCGTAGCTCGTCGTCGAGTCGGAGATCTGGCAGAAGTATCCCCACAGCGGAACACCCTTGCGGCGCAGATCCTGATGCAGCATCGGCACGACACAGATCGGGAAGTCGCCCGCGATGCCGCCGCCGATCTGGAAGAAGCCGATGGTGCGGCCTTTCGACGATTTTGCACGGCCCTTCGGCGCCGCAGTCGTCGCCGTATACCACTCGGCGAGCATCATCATGTACTCGATGCCGCTGCGCACGGTGTGCACGTTCTTGACATCGCCCTCGATGCAGTGCGCCGCATAGATATTGCCGAGCGTCGAATCCTCCCAGCCAGGCACGATGATCGGCAGGTTCTTCTGCGCGGCGGCAAGCAGCCACGAGTTCTTCGGATCGGTGTCGTAAAACTTCTTGAGCTTGCCGGCGAGCAGAATGCGATAAAAGAACTCGTGCGGGAAATAGCGTTCACTGGCCTTGTCGGCGCGCGTCCACTCATCGAGCACCGCCTTCTCCAGGCGGCGGATCGCCTCCTCTTCCGGAATGCACGTGTCGGTGACCCGATTCAGGTGCCGGTCGTGCAGTTTCTTTTCTTCTTTCGACGACAGTTCACGCCAGTGCGGCACCCGCACGTAGTGGGTGTGGGCGACGAGATTGAAGATGTCCTCTTCCAGATTCGCGCCGGTGCAGGTGATGGCGTTCACCAGGCCCTTCCGGATCATTTCGGCGAGCGAGATCCCGATCTCGGCGGTACTCATGGCCCCGGCGAGGGTCACCATCATGGCGTTGCCGTTGCGCATATGGAGCTTGTACGCGTCGGCGGCATCCACGACCGTCGCCGCGTTGAAGTGGCGATAGTGGGTCTTCATGAATTGGGTGATCGACATGGCGGCGCGGAAGGTAGGGCACCTTCGTCACGGCGTCAACGCGTGGATCAATTGCGGTACAGGCCTGCTACGCGGCATTCCGCACGCCGCGACTCCGGCTGACGCATCCAGCACAGACCGCGAGGAGGGAAGCTCGATCCACCGGTTTCGTCGCGTACTCGTCGCAGCCGGCCGCGAGGCAGGCGTTTCGGTCGCCTTCCATGGCATGGGCGGTCAGGGCCAGGATCGGCAGCGTATAGCCGCGCGTCCGAAGTTCGCGCGTCGCGCCATAGCCATCCAGGACCGGCATCTGCATGTCCATCACGACGAGATCAAACGGAGCCTGACGGAGCTGGGCTGCGACGACGGCATCGACTGCTGCCTGACCATCGGCGACCAGCGTGACAATGCCGCCCGCCTTGTCGAAGATGAACGTGAGCAGCCTCTGATTGTCAGGACCGTCTTCTGCAATCAGCACGCGCATGCCCGCCAGCGGAGCGTTGTCCGCGGGAACCGCGACCGCGAGTTGCCGCTTCTCGGGGTCTGCCGTCATGCCGTCCGCGCGCGTGATCCATGTGGTCCCGTCCGCGATCGGACCAGTCGCGATCTGGAGACGAAAGGTGGAGCCGCAGTCGCTCGACTGGTGCAGATCGAGTGCGCCGCCGAGCAGCGACGCGAGCTTGCGGCTGATCAGGAGCCCCAGGCCCGTTCCGCCAAAGACACGTGATGTCGATGCATCAGCCTGGGAGAACGCCGCGAAGAGCCGGCTCGCCTGATCTGGTCGGATCCCGATGCCCGTGTCGACGACATCGACCACGAGGACACCGCGCTCGCGATCACAGCCCATAGACAGTGTCACCGTGCCTTCGCGCGTGAACTTGATGGCGTTGCCGACAAGGTTGAGCAGGATCTGGCGCATCCGGGTCGGATCGGTTTGGATCTTGGATGGCACCGGCGCCGCGAGCTGCAGCTTGAGCGTGAGCTTCTTCAGCGCGGCGCCCGTGGTGAGCAGCTCGAGCACTTCCTGGCCGACGGCCAGCGGCGAGCACTCCATGTGCTCCATCTGCAGGCGCCCAGCTTCGATCTTCGAGAGATCGAGAATGTCGTTGATGATGGTGAGCAGATGGCGGGCGTTGCGCCGAATGGTGTCGATGCACTCGACCGGCTGCACGCCTGCCGTCGACGAGTCGCCGCTGTACTCGCTTGCAGACGGGCCTTTGGGGCGACTGATGTGCTCCGCAAGGATGTCGGAGTAGCCGAGAATCGCAGTCATCGGCGTGCGCACTTCATGGCTCATGTTCGCGAGGAATTCGCTCTTGGCGCGGTTCGAATCCTCCGCAGCATCGCGGGCCACGCGGAGTTCCTCCGACGCCGCCTGCAGCGCGTCAGCGCGGCGCGCCAGCTCTTCTTGCGACGTTTCCACACGGCCAAGGAGCATGTTGACCGTCCGCGCGAGATCAGTGAGTTCGTCGCGTCCGCGCAGGGTGACGCGCCGGGTGAGGTTCCCGTCGCTGCCGATCAGCGCGACTTCACGATGCAATGTCGCAAGTCGAGACAGCACCGTGAGGCGCAGAGCAAGGAGGGTCACCGAGACAGACGCGATCGTCGCAATGACCAGAGCTCCGAACAGCAGCCGTGTTGATGTGATTGCCTCCTGATACACAAAGCGCGGCAGCGTCACATGGATTGCGGCAGCGGGATCTCCCCTGAGATCGCGCACGACGCCGATGCCGCGCTTTTGGTAGTCCGTGACCAGTTCGATTGTCGGCACACCGGAGCGTGCCACCGTGTCGACGATCGCACGATCGGCGCTTGACATCGCGCTATCGAGCGGGCGGATTTCGATCGAGTGTCGCAGCCGGGCAGACATCGCCGCGACGGTTTTTGCATCGAAGAGCTGGCAGAACACCAGCCGCCCGTTGGCTGGACCGGCACCGAGACTGGTGAGGAGCGGTCGCGAGGCGACCAGAAGCATCCCCTCCGGAGTCATCACGATGCCGCTGCGTTCGTCGTCGCTGGTCTCTCCTTCGACGAGCACGCCGGGGGTCATGAGCGCTTCGAGGACACCTGGCGGAAGCTCGCGTGCGACCTCCGTCGAGGTCGCGGTCCGAGCTCGCGCGCAGGACACCGTGCCATCGGGGCGGAGGAAAATCATGAACCGCAGTCCGAGATTCTCGAGGCTCATCAAAGTAAGGTTCGAGGCGATGAACTCCTCGTCGCTTTCTCCGGTGAACGCATACGCGTCATCCCATGACGCCCAGTCGCTGAGCTTCATCGAGAGCGTCGCGGCCAGCAGTTGAATCGCCTGATCAGCCCGTTCGACGCTGAGGATCGCGGTGGTGTGCTCGACACGCTGAAATCCGCCGAGCAGAACGCGTGACACGACGGCGTGCAGTCCTCCGAACAGGACCAGCAGCGTCAGTCCGACCACAATGGTGGTGCGTCTCGAAAGTGTCACTGCCTGGAGCCCCTCTTTGTCGCGCCGCTCGACGACGCGAGGTGCGAACATACTCCTGTCTGCATCGGTCGTTTTCAGACCCGGCATGAGCCGCAAGTTGCCCGTACGCTGACGGCGCGCATTCCAACAGCCATCATGAGACGCGAGCACGCACTGGCAGACTGGCAACGGGCATCTGCGGACGCTGAACTCCTGGCCGCGGCGGCAGCCTGCGATGCCGGGGACGTCGCGGCGGTCACTCGGCTGCGCCGGCGGTGGGACGCAACCGTCGTGGCCGTGGCGCTCGATCTGGTGGCGGCGCGGCGCAAAGCCCGGAACAAGTTCGCGGACGCTGATCGGCTCCTGTGCGATCCCCAGGGCGTGGAGCAGGCGACCTCCGGCGGCGTTGCCGCCTGGAAGGCGAGGCGGTTCGCCTCCGTGGTGCACGACCTGCCTCAGCGCGCAGCGCCTCGACAGGCGATCGATCTCTGCTGCGGGATCGGTGGTGACACGAAGGAACTCGCGCGCGTGGTGCCGACCATCGGGGTCGACTGCTCCGAGGTGCGAGCGTGGATGACCGCGGCGAACGCGGCCTGTGCGACGCGCATCGGCGAGGTCCGCGATGTCAACGTCGAGGAGAGCGTTGTGCACATCGATCCGGCGCGACGCGACGAGGCGCAGGGGCGGCGCCGCCACGATCCGGATCAGTACGAGCCGCCGCTGGCGACATGTTGCGCGATTGTTCGTGCGGCACGGGGCGGCGCGATCAAACTGGGACCGGGGATCGATCCCGCCGTGCTGCCGTCGGAGACCGCACGGCCTTGGGCGATCGAATGGATCAGCGAGCACGGGACGCTGGTGCAGGCGGTGGCGTACACGGGGGCACTCGTGGACGGTTCGATGACGCCGGCGCTGGCAGCGCGCACTGCGACAATGCTTCCGGAGGGGCTTACGCGTGCCGGCGATGTCGTGACCGTGCCGGTTGCTGCGGGCGGTGACTTCGGTGCTTTCCTGCTGGTGCCCGATCCCGCGCTTGAGCGGAGCGGACTGCTCGGCGGTCTGGCACGGGAGCTCGGACTCGCGGAACCGGCGCGCGGTCTCGGCATTCTGACCACCGACGCAGCGCCGCACGGCCATGCCGACGAGGGATGGTTCACGCGCTATGAGGTTCTCGCGCGGCCGCGGGTGGTCGAGGCGGAACTCCGTGCAGCAATCCGCGCATGCAGCTCCGGTCCCGCGCGGGGTGTACGGGTGCGGACGCGCGGCAAGTCGGCGGATGCCGACGCGTGGACGAAGGCGTTGCGGCCCGAGCATGTCGAGGATGGCGAGCGCATTGGGCGCGTGGGCGGGCCGGAGGAACTCGATGTGTTCCTCCTTCGGCTCGGCTCGACACTTCGCGCCTACGTCACGCGTCGGTCAGTCTGAAGTATTCACCCGCCACAGAATCCCAACGCCAGCTTCACACACGACGCATCCCACGAGACTTCACAGCACGTTTCGTCGATGACACAGATGAGGCTGCAGCAGCCCAGACTGTCGCAGAACGGTGTCGCATGCTCCTTGAAACAGGAACCGGCCGAACGGGCGCCGCAGAAGATTTCGTTCTCGCAGATCGGGCAGTCCAGGCCCGCGTTCGCCGCACACGTGATGTCCCACTGCGAGTCGCAGCAGAACGGATCACTGTTGCAGATCATCTCACAGCACGATTTATCGGAGCACGCCGGCGTGATGTGCGGCAGGCAGCAGTCGCCTGCGTCCGGATCACCGCAGCCGGGCAGCGGACACGGATCGTCGCACTGTGCGACCGACTGCGCGATGCCGACACAGATCTGATCCCACGCACCACCGGCGAGTTCACAGCAGAAGGGATCGATGGTGCAGACGGCCTCGCAGCAATTCTCGTCATCGCAAAGCGGTCCTTCGTGCGGCTCGCAGCAGGAGCCGGCGCAAGGATCGCCGCAATCCGACACGCAGTTGCAGATCGAGTTGGAGCGGGCCGCGCCGGCGCACGATTCATCCCACGCGACATCGCAGCAGAACGGATCTCGGTCGCAGATCGCCTCGCAGCAGGCCGCGTCGTTGCAGGTCGGACCGTCGTGCGGGTTGCAGCACGACTCGGCGAAGATGCCGCCGCACTGCGGTTCCTCGCAGAGGCCACGCCGACCGCGCTTGCCTGCGGCGAGTGTCACGCATGCCGCATCCCAGATCTGTGTGCAGCAGATCGGATCCACGGCACACACGAGATTGCAGCACTCGTAATCCTCGCAAGTCGGTGTTGCATGCGGAACGAAGCAGCTGCCGGAACCGGAGAGTCCGCAAAGCGACGAGCAGCGCAGCTCCGCAAGATTCACGCAGAAACCGTCCCACGCCGAAACGCAGCAGAACGGATCGACATCGCACACGGCGGAGCAGCATGCGGCGTCGTCGCAGAACGGCTGCGCGTGTCCTTCGAGGCACGAACCGGAACACCAGTTGCCGCACCCGATTTCGCCGCAGCAGATGAGCCTCGCGATCGAGGTGCAGCTGGCGTCCCAGCCTGTGACGCAGCACGCGGGATCGATGGAGCACGTGCCCGCGCAGCATGCAGCGTTGTCGCAGCCCGGATTCGCATGAATCTCGAAGCAGCTGCCGATGCAGGGGCAGTTGGATTCCGGCTTGGGCTGACAGCGGGCGTTGGCAAACGCGACGCAATTGACATCCCACTTCTGAATGCAACACAGCGGATCAATGGTGCAGACGATGTTGCAGCACGCCGGATCTTCGCAGCCCGGCGAACCATGTGACTGGTTGCATGGCAGTTCGCCGGGGCACGCGGTCTGGCCGTAGCAAATGGCCTTCGCGAAGTCGGCGCAGTGCTGATCCCAGCCGAGCGTGCAGCAGAGCAAATCGAGCTCGCACACCGCAGAGCAGCAGATGGCATCGTTGCATCCGGGGAACTCGTTGGCAAAGAGGCACGAACCGCGGCCGGGGCACTCGGCCAAGCCACCGCAGAGCGTGAAGGCATGCTCAACGCAGACGGCGTCCCATTGCACTTCGCAGCAGAACGGATCAACCGTGCTGCAGACGAGCACACAGCAGCCGGCGTCTTCGCAGCCGGGCAGATAGGCGGTGGGAATGAAACAGGAGCGCGAGAGGTTCGATCCGCACGCGTCAATCGGCGAATCGCACAGCGCCTGCGCGAAGGTCACGCACACGCCGTCCCATTCGTTCTCGCAGCAGAAGGGATCCGTGTTGCACACGGCCTCGCAGCAATTCTGGTTCGAGCACGCGGGGCTGCCGTGCGCGTTGAAACACGATCCGGCATCGATGTCACCGCAGTCCGAGCAGATCTCCGTCGCGAGCGCGGCGCAAGTCTGGTCCCAGGAAAACGTGCAGCAGACGGGATCAACACTGCAGACCGCCTGACAGCAGCCCGCGTCATCGCACGCGGGAGTCGCGTGCGCAACGAAACACGACCCGGTGCCGACGTCACCACAGATCATGATCTCAGCGCACAGCACATCAGCAGCGAGCGTGCATGCGGTGTCCCACGCGATGGTGCAGCAATAGGTGTCGAAGAGGCAAACCTGTGCACAGCACTCGACGTCGTTGCAGCCGGGCGTCGTGTGCACCGTCTTGCAGGCTCCCGCTGCCGGATCGCCGCAGGGACAGAAGTCGAGTGTGCAGAACGTGCTTGCCGCGACGACGCAGACAACGTCCCAGCGGACATCGCAGCAGAAACTATCAATGCTGCACACGAGCTCGCAGCAGTCGGCATCATCGCAATACGGGGTGACGTGCGCAACGCAGCAGTTGCCCGCGGACGCGTCGCCGCAGCCCGGGCAGAAGATCGCGGCCCACTGGACGCAGATCTCGTCCCAGTTTGCCGCGCAGCAGATCGGGTCGACGTTGCACACGAGGTCGCAGCATGCTGCGTCAATGCAGCCGGAGCCTTCGTGCACGACTCGGCACGGGCCGGCGCCCGGTGCGCCGCAGCCTTGGCACGCGGTCTCCGCGATCTCCGCGCACGCCGCGTCCCAGGCGAGGACGCAGCAGTAGCTGAAGTCAGGCATCGAGCACACGTAACTGCAGCAGTTCGACTGCTCGCAGCCTTGCGTCGTGTGATTGCCGAAGCACGAGTTGATGCTCGTTCCGCACGGCGAGCAGAACTTCACTGCGAGCGCCACGCACAGTTCGTCCCAGGCTATGTCACAGCACGCCGGCTCGAACTTGCAGACGATCTGGCAGCAGTCGACGTTCGCGCACCCCGTCTGGTCGAGCGCGACGTCGAAGCAGCTGTGTGCCGGGTTGCCGCAACTCGCAGGCGGATCGCCCGCCATCGCCCGCGCCTCCACGATGAGCGACAGCATGCCGACAAGCACGAAGAGAAACGGAGCGTTGCGAGCGGCACGCAGGAAAGCGGCGCATGGCTGGAAGTGTGGAAACGTTCGCATGGAATCCGTCGGAATCACGATGAAGAAAAATAGGCTGTGAGGAACGAACCGAGCGATCACTTGGCAATCCCCCATCAATCGACACTCAGTCGTCAAGGACTCGACGACGGATGCACAAGGTACGCCGAGCCGGAGTTGAGTCCGGTGTCATCGTCAAACGGGCTTCCGGTGAGCACTTCGATCGAGCCGCCCCGCTGATAGATGCTGAGTGCACTGCCGAACTGGTCACCCGCTGCGAGGTCGGTCGGCAGATGCGGATTGACCGCGAGCCAGGTCGAGCTGCCGGCCGCTTTGCGCCAGATGATCGCGAGGCCGGTGTCAGGCTGCAGACCGGAGGACGTGATGGTGTCGGTGCGCGGTGCACCGGCGGCGAGCCAGAGCGCCCCGTCGCTGGCGATGTGCAACGACACCGACGTGCCGAGCCGGTCCCCGGGCAGACCGTTGGGATTCGTGAATGACTTGCGCAACAGCCAGGTGCCGATCGCGACGCGCTCGTACACGAAGACTTCACCCTGCTCGCTGTTGCGGCCAGGAGCGCCGATCGCGAGCCAGTTGTCGGTGATGGACACAGCGCCACCAAAGCGATCGCCAGCCTGTGCGATGTTCGGATCGAGCAAAATCGTCTGGCCGGTGCTCGGGAAGTTCGCATTGGCGGTGAGTGCGCGCTCGTAGAGGCGCACCCGACCGGTGTCGGAACCGTAGCCCGGCGCGCCGGCGGCGAGAATCGCGCGCTGCACGACGACGGGCGGCGGACCCGCGCCGACGATCGCAACGAAATTGTCGATGGAGACCGACCAGCCGAAATCGTCACCAGCCGCGCCAAAGGGCACCACCAGCTTGCGGGCGAGCGTCGTTGTGTGATCGTCCTTGTAGCGGTAGACGTAGACGGCGCCTTTCCCGTCGCTGGCCTGCGGTGCGCCGGCCACGAGCTGATCGTTCACGTCAGCGCCGATCCGGGTGAACGCGGTCGAGAATCCGAACCACTCGTTCGCACTGCCATCGGCCGGCTTCTGCTTTGCATACTGCTGCCATGTGCCAGTCTGATTGGTGAAGACGTAGACAGCGCCTTCTTCAGGGTTCGTGCCGTCGGCGGCGCGGTACGCGCCGACAGCGGCGAAGTTGCGGGCCGTGACGGCCGGGATGACAGTGGCGGGCCGCTTGTAGGCGGCGACGGCGCGTCCAAGATTGGCGTTGCTGAGCGCATCGGACGCCGTCAGTTTCGCGGTCTGCGAGAGCGTGGAGCCGGTGATGTTGAACACATACGCGGCACCTGCGTTGTTTGCGAATTCGTCATCACCAAACGCGCCGATGACAAAGAACGGCGCCGCGTCGCTGGCGGTGTTGGTGCGACCGATGGCGACCGAGAATCCGAACGAGTCGAGCACGCGCAAGTCGTTGGGCGGATCGACGGGCTGAAACTTGGTCGGCAGATTGGCGCACTCGTCGGGGATGCCGTTGAGATTGCTGTCGGCGCTGAAGCCGGAGGCGATGTCGCACTCGTCGGGAATGCTGTTGTTGTTGCAGTCGGGGCTCGTGCCGTCGATCAGATCAATCACGTCGGGAACGCCGTTGCCGTTGCAGTCGAGCAGCGGACCGACGGCGCACCGAAAATTCGCAATGGCCTGCGAGGTCATGATGATTGTCTCGACGTTCGCCGCAGCGGCGGCGTCGCTGCTGGGCACACCGGTCGGGCCGCCGTCGAAGCTGATGCCAGAATTCGAGAAGTATGGAATGCGCTCGCCCGGCGCATACGCCATGACGGTGCGCCACTGCGTGCCGGAGTTCCCGTCATATCGCCAGCCATTGGAGTACGGGAAGTAGCCACCGCTCTCGCAGCCGCCCCCGTCGCCAATGGCGTGGCAGCATCCAAAGTTGTGGCCGATCTCGTGCGCCACTGTGTAGCCGTCGAGGCAGCCGGACGCCGTCACGCCAAATGCGCCGCCATCGTTGTCTTCAAACAGGTACGCGACGCCGCACGCGCCGCCCGTGACGCACACGAGGTGCACGAGATCGGCGCCGAACTGATCACGCAACGTGTGGATGAAGTCGCCGAAACCGTCGGCCGGATTGCGCAGGCGTTCGAGGTCCGTCTGAGCCACTCCCGACTCGGGAAAGTCGACCTGCAGCACTTTCACCGCATGGAGACGCGTCGGTGCGTCGCTGTTCTTAAGGGACGTGTTTGCATCGGCCATCGAAGACTCTATGAGCAGTTCGATCGCGGCCGAGCCACCTTCCGCCACTGCGGCTGTCGGCGTGTAGAGCACCAGCACATCGACGACGAGCGGGGAGTCGTTGCAGATACCTGCGATGCCGCCGTCCCTCGGCGCCACTCGCGCAGGTGTTCCGGAGACGTGGCATTCGTTGTCGGATGCAGTCTTAAACTGCAGCCGCTGCCGCGACGCATCGATGGGTGTGACGGTGACTTCAAAGCCGTCGCGCGGGCGGATGAATCCACCGACGAGACCGTCGCGCACGGCGAGGCGCGCTTCGGCGCCGACGCGCGAGCCGAATTCGGGGCCGCCCGCGAACGTGAAGATCTGCGTGCCCGACGAAGAAACCGACCGTCCGACAAGCTGCATGCGCACGGGACCGTCCGCTGTCGGCAGGTCGAGCAGCGCACCCTTGGCGAGCATGCGCAGGGTCTCAGCGTCCAGCCGGCCTTCGTCGATCGGCACGATCTCCAGACCGGCGTCATGCGCCGCGACGACGTCGGGCGAGGCACTCGTCTCGCCCGGAGTCAGCGCCGCATCGGCGCGCGGCTGGGTTCGGGCTTGGGGAGGTGCAGCGCTGCTGGGGACTGCGATGGCGA
>JAWXBD010000007.1:0-2656 GCA_034439815.1 Phycisphaerae bacterium | reverse complement strand
GGGCCGTATGAGTCTTCAGGCTCGTTCGCAACTCGATTGACGCTTCCCACGAACTGTTAGTACTGCAGCGCCCCTCGGTACCTCCGGATGATCAACCAACAGAAGACTCACCGCAGAGCCGCGAAGAATGCGGAACGACCCGAGGCGATCGGGGACAGCGTGAGCAGTCCGACAGGCCCTGCAACCAGCACTGCCTCCGGTACGGTGACGCGAACGCCGAACGCTGTTAGCTGCCCGATGTAGTGCGCTTCCCATGTCCTAGTCTGATTGTGAGGTCCCAGCGTCGCGAGGACTCGGACCGATGTTTGAAGCTGGCATTTTGAGTGAGCGCCATCGAGTCATTCCTGTCATCGGAGTCTTCTTCCGACACGCACTCTTGATAGCCGCCGTGGCGCTGCATCGCCCCTTAGCTTCTGCCGCGGCCTCGCGACGAAGCTAAGGGGCGATGTAGACCAAGGACAACCGCCGGTTGATCTCGCTCGGAGACACGAACATGGGTCCGGTCGACGAGTGATACTCACCAATGCCCCCGCCCCGGGCGAGAGCCCCGCGGACTGGTGGTTTACGTCACCCTAATCTGAGGATACAGACGTCGCAGCTTGATGCGTGCGTCTGACGTCGTGAACTGCCAGTCGATGCCCTAACTGTTGCCGTTGCGCTGCGACTCCTACGGCGCGAGGCACGCGCACAGCGTCTCCCGGTCCGCGACCCGGCGGCCGGTCGCCTGACGCTCCATCGCGCTCAGCTCGCATTCCGCCATGTTCAGCCACGACCCGTGCTTCGGCGTGTGGACGACCTCGATCCGCTCGACCAAGCGCCTCGCCTCCGCCGGCTCGAACGCCGCGTAGAGGCTCGCCATCCCGTGCGTGTTCAGGTTGTCCATCACCAGCGTGATCCGCTCAGCTCGCGGATAGTGCACGTCGACGAGCTCCCGCACCTGATGCGCGAAGTCGACCTTGGTCCGCCGCGCGGTCACGCTCACGTGGCGCCACCCGCGCAGGGGCTCGACTATCATGAAGATATTAGCCGTGCCGTTGCGCGAGTACTCGTAGTCGTCGCGCTGCGGCTCGCCGCCCCGCGCCGGGATCGGCGTCCTCGTCTCGGCGACGAGCTGCTTGCTCTTCTCGTCGAAGCAGACGACGGGGCGCCTCGCGTCGTACGGGCGGTGATAGACGCCGAGCACGTCCTCCATGGCGCAGACGAACGCCGCGTCCTCTTCCGGCGGGATGCACCACATCGTGCGCCGCCAAGGCTTCAGCCCGTTTTTTGAAGAGTGCGGCCCACCGTCGACGGCGAGCAGCGCTCCACCACCTTCAGCTCGACGACCTTGTCGGCGAGCATCTGGAGAGTCCAAGAGCGCCGACCGTCCGGCGCCTTGCCGCAGGCGAGAGCGACCAGCTTCGCCTCCTTCTTTCCGTCGAACATGCGGGCGACGCTGGGCTGTTCCCGGCGCCTGCGCGCCAATGCGGCGTCGAGTCCCTCCTCGACGAAGCGCTGCCGCAGGGCAGAGATCGCGCCGAGCGAGACTCCGAAGGCCTTCACCGCGTCGGCGTTCCTGAACTGCGCGCCCAGCGGCGACTCGTCGAGGGCAAGCAGGACGTTCGCGTGCCGGATCCTGTACGCGGCGACGGTACCGGTGCGGACGAGCTGGCGAAGCCGTTCGCGTTCCTCGTCCGACAGCGAGACGTTCCATTTCAATTTCATCGCTATCCTCCTTGATCACGGGCGGCATGCCCGGACAGAGGATCGGTTTTGAGGAAGCGTCATCTGCAGAATTGGATGACGGCGGGCACTAGAGCCCCGCGGACTGGCTGAGGCGCGACCTCTCGAAGTTGCACGCGGAGTTCTCCGGGGTGTGCCGGGCCCGACCAAAGTGGTGGCTTCGATTCATCGTCGGTCGCGCTGCGGCTATTGCGGATCGATGCTATGAACTATTCACCGCTGCCCAGTCGGACGCCGCTCGCGCTTTCTCCGGAGGCCGGTCGGCTCAAGATCTCGCAACCTAACCGCAAAGGTTGCGCTGATGCGGTGCGACGTGGTGCTGACTCTACCGAGGGGGACCGCCGATTGAGGGCTGCCGGATATCTCCCGCCACGCACCGCTTCCTCGCGTCGGGCGGCGGTGACGCCCTCCGCCCTCTCGTCTCGCCTGCGGTTGATCGCGAGTGGCGAAGCGCAAGCCTGTCGAGTCGTGTTTGGACACGAGTCGCAAGAGACGTTTTTTGCTGCGATTTACTGAGAACGTGTTTGATTAAATCGGCTTCTTACGTCAACGTGAAAGCAATGCTCTTTCGCCAGGGCGGTTCTGGTTCGATAGTTCACTGGGCCCGGGGAGACGCCAGCCAGTACTCAGCGTCGGATCGGGCCCGGAGTGAAGCCGATCCTGATATGGTGCCAAGTTAGTTGGCATTCCCGTAACGGGCTTGGTCCGATAGATCCGCGGCTCGCTCCACCCGGCACGATTCGCTTCCTCGTCGCGGCGGCTCCGACCTGACAGACGCTCGGTGCCAGCCATAAACTACTTTGGGGCCGTGTCCAATGGGCCCGCCGTGCCTAGTGGATCACGTCGCCGAAATTTGTGGGTAGAGCCGTCGCAACTTGATGCGTGCGTCATCTGTCCTGAACTGCCAGTCGATCCGGTTGAATTTCCCGTTGCG
>JAWXBD010000006.1:0-28623 GCA_034439815.1 Phycisphaerae bacterium | reverse complement strand
GCGGGGAACTCACCGCGGAACGCACCGTTCGGATTCAGTGCTTGCCCGACCGCTGGCGGAACGCCCGCCAATCGATCTTCAGCTTCTCCATGCGCGATCGCAGCGTGTGGGCATTGACTCCAAGGCGCGCTGCTGCTCCGAACGGCCCTTCGATTCGACCGTGCACGGCTCGCAGCGCGGCCTCGATGTGCTCGACCATCGCTTGATCGAGCGTTGGAGCGCTTTCGACCGTGCCCGGGGCCGCTCGCGCAGGCGCCACGCTTTCAGCGCGTCGATCGTGATCGCGATCGCGTGCGTGGGCGCGATCTCCACCCTCCGTTCCCGTGATCGCCGGCGGCATTGCGCCCAGCGCCTTGGCGACCGCCAGGGACCTGCCGTCGCCGAGGATGACCGCACGATCCATCACTGCCGCTAGTTCGCGCACATTTCCCGGCCACGGATAGGAGACGAGCAGCGAGAGGTCGTCGCGACTCAGCGCGAGCGGCGAGACGCCGAAGCGCCGCGCAGCCTTCACTGCGAAGTGCGTTGCGAGCGCGGGGATGTCATGCGCGCGTTCCCGCAGCGATGGCAGCCGAATTGGAAACACCGCCACGCGATACCACAGATCCTGACGAAACCGGCCGTCACTCACCATCGAGGGAAGATCACGATGGGTCGCCGCGATGATTCGCACATCCGAGTGCATCGAACGGCTCCCGCCGACGCGCTCGTACGTGCCGTCCTGAAGAACCCGCAGCAGTCGCACCTGCGCAGGTGGCGTGAGCTCAGCAATCTCGTCGAGAAACAGCGTGCCACCATCCGCTCGCTCGAACCATCCTTGACGTGAGCTCACCGCGCCCGTGAAGCTTCCCCGTTCATGGCCGAACAGTTCGGAGTCGATCAACTCTGGCGGAATGGCGCCGCAGTTCACACGGACGAATGACTGACGTCCGCGGCGCGATCGAGCGTGAATCGCGCGGGCGACAACCTCTTTGCCCGAGCCCGTATCGCCGAGAATGAGCACCGGGACATCCGACGCCGCGACCTGATCAACACGTTCCATCACTTCGCGCAGTCCGGCTTCGGCGCCGATGACAGCTTCCGAGATCTCGCTTCGGCCGAGGCGCGTCAAGAGCGACTGCCGGTCCGCTTCGGCTACGTCCCTGAGACTGCGCATCTCGCGCACGCGTGCATCATTCTGCAGCGCGACCGAAAACGGCTCGAGCAGCGACACACATGTCGCGAGGTCCTCGGCGTCGAAGGCTCGCGGCGATTCTGCGACCAGAACAAGGAATCCCGCAGGCCCGTCATCGACATTCAAGGGACCAACAAGCGCGTCCCCGCTGATACCCAGCGGGATCGCTCCTGGCAGGTGCTCGTGCGCAGCGCGAGTGCGGAGATGGCTCACCTCCCCACGCTTGCTCCACGCGAGCAGTCGCTTCAGGTCCTGTTCCTTCACAACGGTGCGCGCGTGGGCATCGGCGGCCGCCGCTTCATCTTTCGCACCGATCGCGATGGTCTCGACCGCCGACTCTGCCAAGTGAACGCGCCGCACGAGCACGAGGTCCGCCGGAAGGCGCTTCGCAATGAGCGGCGCGATGCACTGCACAGACTCGGCAAGTTCAATATTCCGGCACGCCTCGCGCCAGACGCCGAGAAGAAGAGTGGCATATCGCTCCATGCGTTCCGGAACCTTTGCATCGTCCAACGGGGGAGGACCGCGTTGCCGCACCACGGAATTTCCGTGTTGGGCAGTAGATTAACCGGCGCGCGTGCCGAGATGTGAAGCCGAATCTCAACCGTTTCGTCTGCTCGCCCGAGGTCCGAGGCACGACAGCGATGCTCCCACTGGCGGTGAGCACGAGCAGCGCTTCAGGCTGCAGCACTGAGCGGCGGCTGTTCGGGGGTCGTCGCGGACTTGGCCACCCAGAGGGGCTATTCACGATCGACGCCTGCGGCGTGTGGAGCGTCCCGATGCACGGCTGCCGTTCACGACCCCCTCGCAGTTGAACGAACGCGTCGAAATTGGTCGCTCGTGACGGCACGCTCTCAACCTTGGCAGGTCGCAATCCAACGTCGAACGCTCGACTCTGCGCCCTCTGCGAAATCTGCGAAATCCGCGGACGACTGGCTTCTGAAGTCATCGACGAGCGCTCTCGCCCCGCAACACCTACAGCGTCTGCGCACTCCGCGCGCCCGACAGGCTGGTCATCGTTTGAAATGTGTCTGTCCACTTTCGATGGCGCGACTGTCATTCGGCGCTTCTTTCAGACCCCGCCTCGCGGCGACGCCCATGCGCTTCACTGACACTTCACCTCCATCAGGTTGTGCAGGGGACTTGCACCCCCAAGCTACTGAACATGCCCGGCACACCTGCGTTCCCGAAAGTCTCTTCGCGCGCGGCGACCAGTTGTGATTGAGCATGACTTGACCTTTCTCGAGCCGCTCGCGCGGAATGGGCGGAGGACTCCGCGATTGAGTGCCTTATGCGCGCTGAACGTGCGTGCCCATTTTGATGAGGCGTCGCTGATCATTTCGATGAAGGAGTGCGATCAATCTTGATCGACAGCGATGTGTGCCTCGCGGAATGCTCGACCCGACGGGGCGACGAAAAGTTGCCACAGGTGAAGCGACGGAGGCGAAGCCGCCGAGCGCAGCCCGGGGACAGACGCGCGCTCTTCGGCCGCCCCGGCGGGGTGGAGCAAGAGACGATCGATGCGGCCAGCCCTGCTGAACGTGTCTTTCCATCCTGATCATGACTTGATGCAGCGCGGGCGAGCGATGAGGAGGAGGAGGATTCGCGCCGCGTCCTACGGAAAGTCTCGCAGCACCACCGACGGACTGCCATCGCCCGGATTGAAAGACCACTCTCCGCCCGCGCCGATTTTGAATCGGTAAACGAGACTCGCATCCCAGCTCAGCTTGCGCCACAACAGCCAAGCGGTCGCACGATCCGACGAGTAGGTCTAGATGTCCGAAGGATCGCCGCTTGGATCAATCACGAAGCGATCCGCATCGCTCAGCACAAGATCGATCAGTTCATCCAGTGAAGGAACTTCGTTGAGCGATGTAGGGACGCGACCATGAGTGAACGCGAAGTCGGCGAGTCGCGTGATGAGAGGCGCGGATGATTGCGAGATCTCGGCCAGTCGCTCGCGATGTTTCGGAGTGGTCGGGTCATAGCCGGGCCCGAACTCCCAGACGCGCGAGAGGATACCGACTGCGATGATGCTGACCGCGCCGAGGACTGCTAGGACCACGAGCGCGCCTCTGACGATCAAGCGTGGTGCTGGACGTCGGGTATCTGTGATCAACCGCATACCATCAGCCCTCAAAGGTGCCGCGCGAGCGATTGCATGAGGGTTCGCATCGTCGTGATTCCCGGGTCGTTTTCTCGAATCACGCACGATCGCGCTCCACATCGACCCGCAAGGAAGAAGACTCCCACAAGCGCCGCAACCGGTGTCGCAACGATCGCGCTGAAGAGAATCATCAGGGGGACCCAGAAGACAAAGTCATTGAGGCCAAGCTGACCCGTGCGACCCCACGTTTCGTCAACGAGGTTCGCTGCGGTGACGATCACCACCGTGAGACTTGTCGCGATGGAGACGCGCTTGATGAAGGCGTTGGCGATGCATGCAACGGCGAGTGTCAACAGAAGGAAGATGGCCATGGCTGCAGCTACGATCGATCCGCACCGCGCTCGCGAATGGCGCCCCCTGGCCATAATGGCTTCCGTGACCCTCGCGATGTCGAAGCGTTTTGGCACCGCGGAAATTGCGAAAGGCGGAGGTGGTGCATGCAGCGACATCTCGTAGCGATGATGACAATCGGACTTCTCAGCAGTCCGAGCATTGCGGAATTCACCGGCACCGTTGTCGGCGAACACAAGGTCGGCGAGTTGTGCGTCGCCGATCTCTACATCACGTTCTCGCAGAGTGGCGAATGGGTGAACTCGATTTTCTCGACGAGCTTCACGCTCGGCGCCGGCGGCTTCGCGTCGCTCCTCCACAACGACTCTGCTGGCGGGGTGTGGGCGCCGCAACTCACGGTCGATGCGGAGGTTGACACATTCGTGACCATCGGCGGCTCACCAGGCTCATCGAACTACACGAGCCTCCATCCACTTTGGCATGACGCCATTGGATCGGACGTCGTGATTCCGACGGGCGCCGGTTGGTTCAACTCGAACCCACCCAGCCTGCAGGGACTCGGGCAGGTGGTCACGCTCACAAACGTGCAAGGTGCGCTCGTCTACGAAGGATACGCGACGCTCGTCGCCCGCCTCGTCTTCGCCGACCCGGGTCCTGTCGGCAAGCCGTTTTCGATCGCTGCCACGTGCGGCTGGAACGTTGGTATTGGCGGTCCACCGACGCAATTCGACAGCGTGAACTACAGCGGCAACTTGTTCGCGATCCCGGCGCCGGCGATGACCGTGGGACTGGTTGCCGTGCTGGTTATGCGCAGTCGGCGGCGACGTTTGTAGGGTCGCTCAGCGCGGTGCAATGCCAAGGTACGAAGGTGAGTGTCGTGAGCGACTCGGGGCCTTCGCGCGGGGAACGTCCGCGCGCTGTTACGCCCTCCGCTGACATCTTCGACGCGATTCCCTCCGGCCCCGACGGGGCCGCGGGAAGTGGCCACGCAACCCGTGGACAGCGGACGCCCATTCATTCTGCCCCGGCGGGGCAGAGGAGCGCCGAGCGCGGACTTCGATAGTCAATCGCTGCTGCCAACCTGCTCCCGCCGTCCACTTCCACGCGAACTCGACGATCGGCCGCGCCGGTCGTGGTTGTCATCATCACGGCTACCCCGAGGGGGCGGCCGTCGTCATCGCGTTCCTGCATCTCGGCCGAGTGTCCACTACAGCGGGCGCGATCCTCCTACGGGAGATCCTCGCCGCGACCCTCGCTGCCTCGGCTCGCCGAGCTGCGTGAGTCACTCCCCAACGGAGTCATCAAAGCGACGGCTTTTCGCGGGCATCGTCGTTCCCGCGCGAAGGCGTGCGACTCGATCCGTAGGACCGACGATCATCGTTGTCATCCCCCCGCGACGATCGCTCGGAACCCGATTCATAGCTGAACTCGCCGGAGCTCAGTGATTCCTGCGACTCGTCGCGGTCGCGACCTCTGGAGTCAGTGCCAGAGTCGGAATCGGAACCAGTGCCGGAACCAGTGCCGGCACCAGAGCCAGAACTGGAATCCGACTCCTCAGTCGATGCGTCCAGCGCGATCAGGTCCGGGGCGTCGCTGATTCGACGATCATCGACATGGAGGCGATCGCCGCCGCGCACAACATCGCGCGAATCGATGCTGCTCTTCTTCGCTGGACGACTGCGGTTGTCTTGATCGTCGTGTGCCATGTCGCGTCTCCGAGAGAAATGCTTGTGAACTCACGCGGCGCCAAGCAACAACTGCCGTGAACGCGGATGAGATTGCCGAACTTTGAGTTGCGTCACCCTAACGCTGCGTCGACGGGACGCAACGGGGCGCGCGTGTTTCAGTGTTCTTTGCGGCAGAATCACTACGTCGTCGTCGCCCTCGCAGCAATGACCTGCGCGCATGCACGACGGCAACCAACTGATTTCCCCGCGCAGAAGAACACCACCGTGACGTTGTCACCAATCGGGATGAGTCGCCATTCGAATCCGCGGAATCGATGCACGCGCCACAACGACACGAGACTCAATGCGAGTACACCAATCAGCACTCGTTCCGTCACGACAGCCAAGAGCCCTGCGGTCACCGGACTTGGTGCGCTCCGCGCGAGCAAGAACAGGATGACGAGGAACCAGAAGCCAAGTCCAGCAATGATGAACGCGCTTCGAAGCGCCGTCATGCATTCCGAATGCCCGCGAGGGTCGGACGGAGAGCCGGTACTGTCAAACGCGTGAACCGGCTGAGCGGTGTTCGGGTCGCGAATGGCCTGGTCGAAGTCGTCGTTCAAGCGGGCCGCGTCTGGCCCGTGCACGTCGACGATCGCTGCACGAGGTCACGCACAGACGATCGCGCCGCGCGAACCGTGAGTCTCCTTGCCAAAGCGATCGGTGCCTTCACATCCGTTCCGGTAAACACGAGCGTCGCACACGGAGCGGACCGTGTGCGCGAGGCGTTCTTGATGCGGATCCAAAGCGTGCCGTCGCCGGTCCGCCAGACATGCCTTGTTCGAAAAATAACTCTCAGCGTGACGGCGCTCTCGGTCACGATCCACGTCGGCCGCAGCGCTGAAGGCGCAATCGGCCACAACGCAGCGACGATGCATCCGGCTCCAGCCCACGCGATCGACTCTGGGGGCAGCGATGCGCTGAATTGCGTGCTGAGCCCGACGACGAGGCCCAAGAGGATCCCGTAGAGGAAAATGAAGAACAGCGACGCGTCATACGGAGCACCTCCGCTCATACGCCGTGGCGGTGCAGCGGAACGTCGGGCGAATGTCGATCCCACAGAGCGCTGTGACTTCACGATTCCGTTAACGAGACCAGCTCGGGTCTGTTTGCGCTGCGGTTCGCCGCTTCGCCTTCCGGGACTTCGACCGACGGGCACTTCGGAAAAGGGTGTCCGTCGACGCTTCGCGTAGACACGTTCACGGCGGACGGCCGGTGCGGTGTGCGATCTCGCGGATCGCGTGGTTGAAGGATCCTATGTCCATGAACTGATCCAGCTTGAGTACGCTCTGGGCCTCGGACGAGCCTGAATGCATCGAGGCGGAGAATCGATGCAAGACGAGTGTGTTCAAGATGAATCGAGCGCCAGCTCGCCACGGCGCAACACTCAATGGACGCTCGCCCCGGCGGGGCGACGGAACGTAGCCACGGGTGAAGCGCAGCTCGGCGCGAGCCGAGCGCCGCGCAACCCGTGGACAGTCGACTCCCTCTGAACCGCCCCGGCGGGGCGGAGGAAGAGACCGCCCTCCATCGACGCGCGGCGCGTCTCGTGAGTTCCACACCGTGACAGAAGCGCGGAGCGGAAGGCATCCGATGGCGACCATCTGCTGCGCGGCTGGCACCGGCGCGGTGAGGCGTCGCGCGGCAGCTCGAGCGCTTACGTTACGGTTCACCACAGGCCCTCATGGGCGCAACCGACTCCGACATCGAAAGCACCGTTCGATACACCAGCGTGATCTTGCCATCCCGCCGTGCAAATCGCGATGCCAGCTCACGCAGACTCCGGATCAGCTCCTGGTGCGCGGTGCCTTCCGACGGGATGTACGACGCGCTCATCGCTCGGCCAATCAATCCCTCCGCATCGAGTTCCTGCGCGTTGCGAAACGTACGCTCCCACGCCGCTGAGAACAGTCGGCTCGCATACAGCTCTTCGGGACGCAGATGCCATCGCTCTTCCGGTGCGCGATTCGAGGCGCGAACGAGCGCGTCGGCATACATCGCGGTCACCGGATCGGTGAGATCACGCTCGTTCCACAGCACCGCAAGCCGCCCGTTCGGACGCAGGACACGATGCAGTTCCTTCAGCGCCTCTTCCGGCTCAAACCAGTGAAACGACTGCGCCGCGAGCGCGAGGTCCACGTGATGCGAAGGTAATCCGGTGCGCTCCGCCGTTCCGTCCACGACGCGCACACGTGGATGAACCGCGACCGCGGCCCGCATCGCAGCGTTCGGTTCGATCGCAATTACTTGAAGACCGCGTTCGGCGAGCAGATTCGTCGAGATGCCAGTTCCCGCGCCGACATCCGCCGCGGTCAGTCGCGTGGGATCGCCGAGACCGTCGAGAATCGCCTCGAGCGCCTCAGCGGGATACGACGGACGAAACTGCCTATACGCCTCGGCGCGATCGGAGAATCGACCGACCGGATTCATCGCATGCAGTGCCCTGCCGGACTCCTGCTCGTTTTCGGTGTCCATCAAGTTCCTTTCCAATCCATCGTCGACCGAAACGGCCGTTGTGCGTGGAAGCTCGGCCACCAGATGCCAGACCTGCGACACCAGTCACCTGCGACACCGTCAGGTGCGACACCGGCGGATTCGTCCTCAGCTCGCAGACGGGTGTACCACCCCGGGGGCCCGCCGGAAACACGCTTGGCTCCGTGAGCGTCCTCCCAGCCCCCCGGACGGACGCAATCTCCGGCGTTCAGCTGCCGCGACAGTGTCCTCCTTTTTCTTTGATATATCGCTGCTTAAAATTTTTCTTTGATGGGCCACGGCCTGTGTCGGCGATCTAAGGCCGGGCGCGCCCGGCAGTGCGGTTCCGAGCACCTTGGCAGGCTGGCACTCGACGGCACGACGTATGCATTGGCGCGCACGCTGGACGTCCTGCTGTCTGCTGAACGGTTCTCCGATCGCCCGCGTTTGGGAGCAGAATCACATGCCCTTGGCCAGTCGTCTTCCGCCCGCCGCTCCAAACTCTCGGGATCCCTCGTCGCATGCGTCGTCGACCGGCAAGCGGGTTCTGGGCAGGGTCAGCCTCGCCGTCCTGGCGATCGTGGCCGGCATCGGGATACTGCTCGCGATTCGCAGCGGCACCGCGACGTCGAGCGCGGGCAGCGGGGACAGCGTGGACACCGTCCTCCTCAACGTCTCCTATGACCCGACGCGCGAACTCTACGGAGAGCTCAATCCCGCGTTCCAAGCGTATTGGAAGGAGAAGACAGGACAGAACATCGAAGTTCGCCAGTCACACGGCGGATCGGGCAAACAGGCGCGCTCGGTGATTGACGGACTCGCAGCCGACGTCGTGACGCTCGCCCTGGGTGGCGACATCGACGCGCTGCACACCAATGGGGAATGGGTTCCCGCTGACTGGCAAAGGCGGCTTCCAAACAACAGCGCGCCCTACACGTCGACCATCGTGTTCCTCGTGCGCCAAGGGAATCCAAAGCACATCAAAGACTGGGACGATCTCGCGAAGCCCGGGATCGGCGTCGTCACGCCAAACCCGAAGACTTCCGGAGGAGCGCGCTGGAACTATCTCGCGGCGTGGGGATACGCCCTTCGCCAGACCGGCGGCAGCGACGCGAAAGCCGAGCAGTTTGTAAAACAGATCTTCCAGAATGTCTCCGTGCTCGACACGGGCGCGCGCGGCGCGACCAATACGTTCGTACAACGCGAAATTGGCGATGTCTTCATCAGCTGGGAGAATGAGGCGATGCTTGTCCTAGCGGAGTTCGGCAAAGACAGGTTGGAGGTCGTCGTCCCATCGACCAGCATCTTGGCCGAGCCGCCCGTGGCGATCGTTGACAAGGTGGTCGACAAGCGCGGAACGCGCGAAGTCGCCACTGAGTACCTGAAGTTCCTCTATACGCCGGAAGCACAGCAAATCATCGCCAAGCATCACTTCCGACCGCGGGAACCTGGAGTCGCCCACGAGCACGCAGCGCGGTTTGCCCGCGTTGAACTGTTCTCGATCGACGAAGTCTTCGGGGGATGGGCGCAGGCGCACGCGGCGCACTTCGCTGAAGCCGGCTCCTTCGACCGCATTATGAAGGGTCCCTGAGTTGCTCATGCGATTGGAGAGCACTTCGGCGCTCCGTCCAAACTACGACATCAAGCGCCGAGGCCGCCGCGTGCTGCCCGGGTTCGGATTGTCGATGGGCTACACGCTCACGTACATCAGCCTGCTGGTGCTCATTCCACTGGCCGCGCTCGTCCTGGTGTCGGCGCGTCTCAGCGCCCACGAGTTCTGGCAGATCCTCACGGATGCCCGCACCCTCGCTGCGTTCCGGCTGAGCATCGGCGGTGCGACACTCGCCGCGGTCATCAACACGGTCTTTGGTCTCATCACCGCGTGGGTCCTCGTGCGCTATGAGTTTCCCGGCCGCAAACTGATCGACGGACTGGTCGATCTGCCGTTCGCGCTTCCCACCGCGGTCGCGGGCATCGCGCTCAGCGCGGTGTATGCGAACAACGGATGGGTCGGCCAGTACCTGGCGCCGCTCGGGATCCAGGCTGTCTACAGCCGGACTGGCGTCGTACTCGCGATGATTCTCGTGAGCCTTCCCTTCGTCGTCCGAACCGTGCAGCCGGTGCTGGAGGATCTCGAGCCCGAACTCGAAGAGGCGGCTGCAAGTCTCGGCGCTGGACGTCTGACCATCGTGCGGCACGTCATTCTGCCCGCGCTGCTTCCGGCAATCTGCACAGGCTTCGCGTTGTCGTTCGCAAAGTCGGTCGGCGAGTATGGTTCAATCATCTTTGTCTCCAGCAATATGCCGGGGAGAACTGAGATCGTGCCAATGCTCATCATGGGAAAACTCGAGGAGTACAACTATCACGCCGCAGCGGCGATCGGCGTGGGAATGCTCGTGATCTCGTTCGTCATGCTGCTCATATTGAATCTGCTTCAAGCCTGGACGCGGCGCAGCGCCGCGCTTTGAGATCAGGATCGGCAAGGACTGGCAACACTCGTGGAGGCGGTGAGAGTCGATGAGCGGTGCGACCACTGGACGATTGACACAGGCAGGCCGACCCGCTGTCATTACCACGCGCGATCCGCGGTGGGTGCAGTGCACATTGATTGCGATCACGCTGCTATTTCTGCTCGTCTTCCTCGTGCTGCCGATCGCGGTCGTCTGGTACGAGGCGCTCAAGGGCGGCGCCGCTCCGTTTGTCGATGCGATCACGGAGCGCGATGCACGGCACGCAATCTTGCTGACCGTCCTGGTTGCCGCCATTTCCGTGCCGCTCAATGCGCTCTTTGGACTCATGGCGGCGTGGGCCATCACGAAGTTCCGATTTCCCGGGAAGCAGCTGCTGATCACGCTGATCGATCTGCCCTTCAGCGTGTCGCCGGTGATCGCGGGCATGATCTTTGTGCTGCTGTTCGGAGCGCAGGGATTCCTCGGTTCATGGCTGCGCGATCATGACATCCAGATCATCTTCGCGCTTCCCGGGATCGTCCTCGCCACCATGTTCGTCACGCTGCCCTTCGTGGCGCGCGAACTGATCCCGCTCATGCAGGCGCAAGGACGCGACGAGGAAGAAGCAGCGGTTCTGCTGGGCGCGCGCGGATGGCAGGTCTTCCGGGCCGTCACTCTGCCGAACATTCGCTGGGGCCTGATCTACGGCCTGATTCTCTGCAACGCCCGCGCCATGGGTGAATTCGGCGCAGTGTCCGTCGTCTCCGGGCACATCCGTGGAGAGACCAACACCATGCCGCTGCACGTCGAAGTGCTGTACGGCGAGTACCGATTCCAGGCCGCGTTCGCCGTGTCCGCGCTGCTGCTGATGATGGCGGTCGCGACGCTCGTCGGCAAGTCAATCGTCGAATGGCGCGCCGGACGGGAGCAGGCCGCTTCACTCGAAGGGAGCCACGGGTGAGTATCGAGATTCATCAGGTCACCAAGACGTTCGGATCGTTTGTCGCACTGGACGGCGTATCGCTGCACATACCGCACGGCGAACTGACCGCCCTGCTCGGTCCGTCAGGATCGGGCAAGACCACATTGCTGCGCATCATCGCGGGGCTGGAGTCACCGGATCGCGGCACGATTCTGTTCGACGGGACGGACGCCACCGATCGCCACGTGCGTGATCGCGGCGTCGGCTTTGTGTTTCAGCATTACGCGCTGTTTCGACACATGACCGTATTTCGCAATGTCGCGTTCGGACTCAACGTACGCCCGCGGAAGACGCGGCCAAGCCGATCGGAGATTGAAGATCGCGTGATGAAGCTGCTGCGCCTGGTGCAGCTCGACTCCTTCGCGCATCGCTATCCGTCCCAGCTCTCCGGCGGTCAGCGGCAGCGCGTGGCGCTGGCCCGCGCACTCGCCGTCGAGCCGCAGGTCCTGTTGCTCGATGAACCGTTCGGCGCGCTCGATGCCAAAGTGCGCACCGAACTGCGCCGCTGGCTGCGCCGCCTGCACGAAGAGATTCACGTGACGAGCGTCTTTGTGACCCACGATCAGGAAGAGGCGCTGGAGGTCGCGGATCGGGTCGTCGTCATGAGTCACGGCCGCATTGAGCAGGTCGGAACACCGGAGGACGTCTATCACCATCCAGCGAATCCGTTTGTGTTCCAGTTCCTCGGCAACGTGAACGTGCTGCCGGCCCACTTCAACGGAGGGCGGCCGGTCCTCGTGGACAGCGACCCCGCCGCAGGCGACACGCCTCCCAGCGGTGGCTCGCGCGGCCGTGTCTTCGTCCGTCCGCACATGATGGACATCACGACTGCACCGCGCGGCAGCGTGCACTTTCGCGCCCGCGTGATCCAGGTGAATGCCGCCGGCTCAGCAGCAAAGGTGGAATTGGTCCGCGCGGGCGGCGAGCCTGTGCACGTGGAACTGACGCACGAGCGCTATCGCGCTCTGCGGGTCAAGCGTGGCGACGAGGTGTTCGTGATCCCGCGCGACCTTCGTGTTTTCCTCGACGACAACGGCGCGACAGCTGATCGCACTGATCTCAACGCGGAGTGAGCGCGGAATGAACGTGCTCTTCAGTGCGAGGCGGACGGTGCTGGCACAAGCGACGGCTTCGCTTCGATAACCAGCAGCGTTGCCGGGTCGTCGAATGGACTTGACGAGACGTAATGAAAGACCGCACCGCGTGCAGACCACATCGCGTAGACGTCAGCCATTCCCTTGAACGCTGTGAACGGTTCCAGAAAGGTGTGCGCGAGAAGCCGATCGCGATTGAGCACCTCGCTGACTTTGATGGTGTCGAGCAGCGGTCCGTTCGATTCTGCGCACTCAACCACGCGTTCACGCCGTCGGTCGGCACTTCGATGATCGTTTCCGCGTGACCGTCGGCGCCGGTCGCAGGCAACACATGCCCAATGCCGGCAATCTCGATCTGCATCGACTTGCCTCGTTCGTTGTCGACGAGAAACTGTCGTGCCGAGGCCGTCGCCGTCGTCTGCGCGGCCGCAGTCAACTCGCGCTTCGCATCAGCTCCGCACATCGCCATCGTTGTCACGACCATCGTCCACGACATTCGCATGGTGTTCTCCATGGAGCGCGGCAACGCGCGTCAGTATCCGAGGCGATTGTCGACGACATTGACGAGCGGCTCGCCGGCGCCGAAACGTCGCACATTCTCACGCATCACGGCCCAAGTGCGCTCCTGCGTGATCTCCGCATCCGCTGCGACGTGCGGTGTAATGATCACGTTGGGGAACACCCACAGCGGATGATCCGAGGGCAGCGGTTCCGGGTCGGTGACATCCAGACCTGCCCCGGCCAGCCGGCCCGATCGGAGTGCGTCCAACAATGCATCGGTGTCGACTACTTGCCCCCGCGCGACGTTGATCAGGTAGCTCCCCTGCTTCATCGAATCGAACATCGCCTGGTTGAACAAGCCGTTCGTTTCTGGCGTGAGCGGCACCGCGAGCGCGACGACGTCTGCCTTCCCGAGCAATGTCTGGAGTTCAACGGGCTTCCCCACATATTCAACGAACGCAGGAGCGCCGTCGTCGCTGCGTCGGGTCGCGATCACGCGCATTCCAAATCCATGGCCACGCCGCGCGATCTCGGTGCCGATGCCGCCGAGTCCGACCACCAGCAGCGTGCGGCCTGCGAGCGCGATGCGCGGCAGTCCGTTCGGTCCCTCACGTCGCCATTCCTTGGTTGCACGATTGCTCACGGCAGCCGGCATGTCGCGTGTGAGCGCCAGGAGCATCGCGAAGACGTGATCGGCGATCGCCGGGCCGTGCGCGCCGCGCATGTTCGTCAGTACGACATCGTCACGCTGCATGAGTTCCGGAACCGACAGAAAGCGTTCGACCCCGGCGCTCCGCGCACTTACCCATCGCAGATTCGGCGCCGCCATGAGAAACTCACTTGTGGCGTACCAGGCATCGGCTCCCGCTGCCTCAGCGGCTCGACGGAGCGCTTCCTCGTGCGAGAGACCGGTGACCACGTCGACGTTTGGCGCCAGCTTCAGAAGGTCTGCGTGGCGCTCCGCTGCCATCTCGCGGACAAAGAATGTCAATCGCTTGGTCGCGTCGGAGCGCGGGACCGCGACACGCGCGTTGCGCAATGACCATGGTTCAGTGACGGTCTGGGTCGTCTCGCACGCTGCAAGCACCACCACTCCGATGACGAGGGCACACTTCAAGGCACTTCTGATCGCGACTCGGCATTGCATGTACATCGCTCCAGCCTATCGCGACGCGATGCCGCATCGAGGCAGATCGCTGGTGCGACTGACATGAATCTGGCGATAATGGTCGCAATGCGTCTCCCTCGCGCCGGCGGCGGCTGGCCAGCAATCTTTTACACGCTCAAGCAGGCGCGCGGCGCAGGCGGACTCCTCCGCATGTGGCGGAGTCTGCGCTCTCGCAATGCGTGCAAGACGTGCGCTCTCGGCATGGGCGGGCAGCGCGGCGGAATGGTGAACGAGTCCGGCCACTTTCCCGAAGTCTGCAAGAAGTCGATCCAGGCGATGGCCGCCGACATGCGCGGCGCGATCCGCGAAGGATTCTTCGACGAGTTTCCGCTCGACCGTCTGGCGTCGTTCTCACCGCGCGAACTGGAAGCGTCCGGCCGCATCACGACACCGCTGTACGCGGGACCGCACGACCGCACATACCGAACGATTTCATGGAACGAAGCCCTTGACCGCGCGGCCGCAGCGATGCGGTCAGCGCCGCCGGACGAGACCTTCTTCTACGCGAGCGGCCGTTCGAGCAACGAAGCCGGCTTCCTGCTGCAACTCGTCGCCCGTCTCTACGGAACCAACAACGTCAACAACTGTTCGTTCTTCTGCCACAACGCTTCCGGCGTCGGACTGAAGCAGGCGATTGGATCGAGCGCCGGGACCATCGATCTCCATGATCTTGCGGCGTCCGATCTCGTGGTTCTCGTGGGCGCGAATCCCGCATCAAATCATCCGCGGCTGATGCGCACGCTGATGGACGTGAAGCGGCGCGGCGGCATTGTCATCGTCGTCAATCCGATGCGCGAGATCGGGCTCGTCAGCTTCCGTGTTCCGAGCGACGTACGCTCCATGCTCTTCGGCAGCTCCATTGCCGACGACTATGTGCAGCCTCACATCGGCGGTGACATTGCGTTCTTCAGCGGCGTTGCGAAGTCGCTGCTGGCCCGCGGTGCCATCGATGCGAGTTTCGTAGCCGCGCATACTCATGGGTTCGATGCCTGGCGCGCGACGATCGACGCGATGCCGTGGACCCAGATCGTCAGCGACTCCGGCGTGGACGAGGCGATGATGCATCGCGTTGCCGAACGGCTCGCGCAGTCGAAGGCGACCGTATTTACGTGGACGATGGGCATCACGCATCACGAACACGGCGTGGCGAATGTGCACGCGATGACGAACATCGCGCTCGTGCGCGGCATGCTTGGACGCCCCGGTGCCGGTCTACTGCCACTCCGCGGTCACAGCAACATTCAGGGGATCGGCAGCGTCGGGGTGGTGCCCGTTCCGTCAACGCAGTTTCTTGAAGCGCTCGAATCTCGATACGGCGTGCAGCTGCCGCGCGTTGCGGGACTCGACACGCTCGCCAGCATCGACCGCGCCGGCGCGGGCGGCGTTCGATTTGCGCTGCATCTGGGCGGGAATTTGTACGGGTCAGCGCCTGATGCGGCGCGAGCTGGCCGCGCGTTGCGCGCGATCGATATGACTGTCTTTCTTTCGACAGCGCTGAACACCGGGCACGTGCATGGCCGCGGCAAGGAGTCGATCATTCTGCCGGTCCGCGCCCGCGATGAGGAAGTGCAGGCGACGACGCAAGAGTCCATGTTCAGTTTCATCCGCGTCTCCGACGGCGGCCCGGCGCGATTCGAAGGTCCGCGCAGCGAAGTGGAGACCATCGCATCGATCGCGCGCCGCGTGCCGATCCAAACCGGTCCGTTCGATTTTGCGTCGCTCGAGTCTCATGCGTCGCTGCGCGAGGCCATCGCACTCGCCGTTCCCGATCTGGCACAGCTCGCCGGCATGGAGGGGGCGAAACGCGAGTTTCAAGTGCCCGGTCGCATCCTGCGCGCACCGATCTTCAACACGCCGGACACTCGCGCACGCTTCCATGAAGCCCCGCTGCCACAGCTCGCTGCACCCGACGCAGCGCGCGGCGCTCTCCGGCTGATGACCATCCGCAGCGAAGGCCAGTTCAACACGGTCGTGTATGAGGACGCTGATTCCTACCGCGGTCAGGAGCGGCGCGATGTCATCCTCATGCACATCGATGACATTCGCGCACTGGGGCTCAAGGAAGACGACCGCGTGCGGATCGAGAGTGAATGCGGCGCGATGGACGGGATACTCGTGCGGCCCTTCGACATCCGGGCGGGAAATGCCGCGATGTACTATCCCGAGGCAAACGCGTTGGTCCCGGCGCGTGCCGACCCGCGGAGCCGGACGCCGAGCTTTAAGAGCGTTGCGATCCGCGTTCGGCGGTCCGCGTCGCTTCCTGTGCTCCGCACTTGAGGGCCCCATGCTCCCGCACTGGAAGGGGGCCGGGGGGGCGCTTTCTACCCAATTCTGCTCAATCACCGTCAACCGCGTCACGCGCTCCACCGATACCCGTCGTCGGGAACTCGCCTCCAGGATGACCTGCGATTCAGCAATGCGCGCTGCCGAGAAACTGCTTTCACTTCGCACATTGGACTTGGCCGTCACGTTGATGCGGTCGGCCCGCGGCGTCGACTGGATTGTGATCGCTGCGTGTATCACGATCGCGACGCTGCTCGCGGTGAGCGTGCATGCCACCGAGCGCTCGCGCATGATCGAGGCGCTCGACACATATCGTGCAGATCAAATGAGCGCCTCCGCATGGGTGGCACACCACGTTGAAGGCGTGTTCTGCGACCTCTACCGGGATCTGCGCACCATCGCGCGGCTGCCCGGCGTGCGCACCATCAGTCGTTACGCAACGAAGTTCGACGCGAACGCGCACCGCGCAGTGCAGGAGATCTGCAACAAAGTCGCGCAGAGTGTTCCCGTTTCCACGGTTTGCATTATCCCCGCTGATCTCGATCCTGACGCCATCGATCCGCTCACGGGGAAGTTGCAGGCGCCAATCGCGACGTTCAATCAACGCGCGTTCGGCACGCTCGATGAAGAGAATCCGATCCACGCGTATCGAGTCATGCACGCGCAGATCGCGCAGCTGCGCGCCGCATGTCCTCACGAGTCCAACGTCAGCGGTCTCGCATATCCCGCAGTGTGCACTCCGCAGACCGGCCACACCGGCGCCTCGGCGCTTGTGTACTCGGTTCCCTTCTACGCTCCGGATGGCGAGCTTCGAGGCTGTATCAGTGCAGTTCTTTGCACATCCGGACTCGCGGAGATCATTACAGATCCCGACCGCGCCCTAGTCTGCGTCGCCAGCGGGGTGGCAGTGATCAGCGATCGCCCCGGTGCCGTAGGTGGCATGGCCCGCGGCCGTGCGGAGGACGGCCCGGACAATCGGCGCCTCCTCTCGTTCTATCTACGAAATGCGGGTGCGCACGTGGAGATCGCAGCAAACGGCCGTGTCGCGCTGGAGATGATTGTCGACGCCGCGCAGCGGGCCATGCCATACGACCTGCTGCTGAGCGACATGCAGATGCCGGAGATGGATGGCTACACGCTCGCGCGCACACTCCGTGCCCGCGGCTGGACGACACCCATCATCGCATTTGGATGCGATGACTACTTAACGAAACCGGTGGATCGCCAGGCGCTCCTCGCGACGTGTGACAGGTGCCGAGCCAAGTCCCACAGGGCCGCTGCTGCGTGAGCGCGGACAAAACGCACAACGCCCGGAACGGATCCGGGCGCTGTGCATAATGAAAGCTGATCTCGAGAACCAGGTGCGACGCGAATTACGCGTCGACGCGGCGACGCGCTTCGAGGCGGTCCTTCGCGGGAAGGCGCACCTTCGAGACGAGGCCAACGAGCTGGAGCGAGCGAATGAGTACCCAGCTCGCGTCGAACTGCCACCACTTCAGGCCGTGACGTGCGCTCGCGGGAAACGCGTGGTGATTGTTATGCCAGCCCTCGCCCAGAGCCAGGATGCCCATGACGGGGTTGTTTCGGCTTTCGTCGCCAGAGCGATAGTCCCGTCGTCCCCAGATGTGGCACACGGAGTTCACACTCCACGTGACATGATGAAGGAGACACACGCGGACGAGACCGCCCCACAGGAAGCCGAGCAGGGCGCCGGTCCACGACATCGTGACCAGACCGCCGACCGCGGCCGGCAGGAGCAGCCCGAGCGCGACCCACAGCGGGAATAGGCGATCGATCGCCATCGTCACGCGGTCAGCCAGCAAGTCCGGCACATAGCGCTCGGTGTCCGCGCGTTCCTCGGCGAACAGCCAGCCGATGTGAGCATGCGAAAAGCTCTTCACGAAGCCGGTAAAACCAGGCTCGCGCCCCGCGTGCGGTGAGTGCGGATCGAGTTCCTCGTCGGAATGCTGATGATGCTTGCGATGCGTCGCCGACCACCACACGATCGGCCCTTGGACAGCCATGCTTCCGCAGATCGCCAAGATCCACGCCACGGGTCCGCGCGCCTCGAATGACTTGTGTGTGTAGAGCCGGTGGTAACCGACCGTCACGCCGAGTCCGGTGATCACGTACATCACAACCAGCAGTACGAGATCGACCATCGTAAACATGCCGCCCCATGCCAGCACCATCGCGACAACGAGCGCAATCGGCGGAAACAACACCGCGATCAACGTGGCAATTTTTACACTGCGGGACGTCACGCGCGCCGGCGCATCGACAAGCGTTTCAGGGCCGCTGGCATCGGAACCATCAAGGATGCCAGTCAAATTATTCAGTATCACAACGCTACCATCCGCCGATTCCTTGAACACGAGCGCTCCTCCAATGGGGCAACCAAAACGTCGGCCATGCAGCGGGCCAACCGTGCCTGCGCCAATTACTTCTGCTGATCGGCGATGTAACCGCTTCCTTGCAACCGCTTCACTGCGAAGAGTCAGCAGCGTAGGTCGTGCAAGCGGATCGCGGGGGAACGCGGGACGTGAAACTTGCGATTCGCTCACTCAACAACGGATCGCGATCAACAGCGCATGCGCAAGACTCCGCTTGCTGCGCAATGTTCTTGCGACTTTCGAATTATGTTTGAGGAAGACCCGCCATCGCGCGTACGGCCGTCGCCCGAAGGCTGTCGACTGGTGGCGACTGGGTGTCGACATGGCTGCAGGCCTTCGACTACGATCGGTGCCCAAGAATCACCCTCGCACACCACAGGAATCTTCCTATGGCAGCTACGCCAGTTTCAGATCTGGGATATGACGAAGGCGAACGCTACTTTCATGAGCGGGACGCCGAATTGCTGGCGCGGCTCCGTGCCAAGCTCGACAAGGACCGGTCGACGACCGCGTCCTCGTCGGATCGCCCGCCAAACTGGATGCGCTGCCCGAAGTGCGGAGGCCAGCTCGTCGAGACCGACTTGGAAGCCGTGAAGATCGACCGCTGCGCTGCCTGCGGCGGAGTTTTTCTTGACAAGGGCGAGCTCGAAGTCCTGACCAAGCACGGACGTGCGGCGACCCAGACACTTTTTGGAAAACTTTTCGGCTGAGCTGAGAGATGGAGCTCGCTGCGGCGGAAACTCGCGCAGACGTTTGATACTCGCATGGCCCAAAGCCATGCGGCCGTCGAACCGCGCGATTCCGCCGACAACCGCCTTGCGACTGCCGTAGCTTCTAAGCCTCGGCAGTCGTTTTTCATTACCCCTTTTTCGGAGCGGGTTTCAACGAGATCGGAGTGCGGGCGGATACCTTGCGCTCCATGCTCCGAACGCTCGTTCTGACATCGCTGCTGTCCGCTCCGGCGTTCACCCCGCCCGCTCCGGCACCCGCAGAAGTTGTTGCCGCCGATGCGGATCAGCCGCCGAAGTCGGCGCGAGCCGCCGCCGACCTCCGCGATTTGATTGAGCCCATCTGCGCGCATGCGAAGCTCCCGGCAATGGGTGTTGCGGTCGTGACCGTTGATGGAGTGATCGGTCTCGGTGTGACGGGCGTCCGTGAACGCGGCGGTTCGACACCCGTCACAGTCAACGATCGCTGGCACTTAGGATCCTGCACGAAGGCGATCACCGCCACGCTCTGCGGCGCCCTCGTGCACAAGCATCTGCTTCGCTGGGATTCGACTGTGGGCGACGTGCTCGGCAACGCGATCCCCATGCTCGATCCCGCATGGTCGACTGTCACGCTCGAAGAACTCCTTCGCCATCGTGGTGGCGCGCCTGGCACCGTCACTCCCGAGATCTGGAGCGCTGCATGGCGCTGCAAACAATCTCCGCAGGTGTGCCGCAGCGAATTTATCGCGGCGATCGTCGCTCAGCCACCAGCTCAGCCGCGCGGCACTTTTGTCTATTCCAACCAAGGCTACGCGATCGCGGGCTGCATGTGCGAAGCAGCGGCCAACGCAGCCTGGGAGGATCTTGTTCGTACGCACGTGTGCGCGCCGCTCGGGATCACATCGGCGGGATTCGGCGCCCCGTCCACCGCCACTGGCGGCGCGAGTCCGAAGGGACATGATGCAACAGGTGGCGTCAGCGATGGCGACAATCCCGCCGCCATCGGGCCGGCCGGAACGATGCACATGACGCTCGCCGACTGGTCGCGCTTCGTGCAGGCGCATCTCGGCGAGCCGGCACCGAATGCGGGACTGGCGCTCCCACCATCGATCATCAAGCATCTTCACAGCGCGGACGACGGCGCGCAATCGCGTGCGGCCCTTGGGTGGATGGTGGCGGACCGTGCGTGGGGAGGGCGGGTGCTGACGCACGCCGGCAGCAACACGCTGTGGTACTGCGTCGCGTGGGTCGCTCCCGAGAAGCAGTTCGCCGTGCTCGTCACGTGCAATCAAGGCGGTGACGGTGCCGCGAAAGCGTGTGATACGGCCGCAGGCGCGGCGATTGAATGGTTTCGCAAGGCCCGGTCGACGCCGGCCGGAAAGTAGGATAAATGTTTGATCGCCGCAGGTTTCTTGCCAACGGATTTGCAGCGGTCGCCGCCGGCATGTCATCGCGCACGCTCGCGGGCTGCTTCTGCATGCCGATGGTGCGGAGCAGTGCGCTCGGAGGTTCGCTGGGCGGCTCAGACCCGTTCGCCAAGATCGTGATCGACGGTGCGCCACAGCTGATCGATGACATCCCGTTCGTGCCGCAATGGTTTGGAGACACGTTTCCAAAGAACCAGCTGCCGTTTCATCAGTGCGAGTCGTGCGATCCCGCGGCACTGCCGGACGAGTCGGTCGAAATAGCGATCATCGGCGGCGGTCTGTCCGGACTGGCGAGCGCATACATGCTGCGCGATCGCAAGCCGGTTCTCTTTGAGCTTCATCCGCGCTTCGGCGGAAATGCGATGGGCGAGATCTGGTCTGACGCTGATGGCGCCGGCGCGGAAGCAATTCCGTACTCCCTCGGCTCGGCCTACTTCATCACGCCCGATCGAGGTTCGCGCCTTGAATCGCTCTACCGCGAACTTGGGGTGATGGATCGCGCCCGCATCGACACCGGTCCATACGTGTTTGAACTGAGCGGCAGCGTCACGCAGGACCCATGCGTGCAGGGCTGCGATCCGCAGCAGCAAGCCGCCGTCGCCGCGTATCAAAAGCTCGTCCAGCATTTTGCGAACGAGCGGTATCCAGAGATTCCGCTGCCGCCGCGCGATGACGCGTGGATCCGTGAGCTTGATCGTGTGTCGCTCAAGCAGTTCCTGGATGCGAAAGTCGGACCGCATTTGCCGACGGCCTACGCCGCGGCAATTCAGGCGTACTGCTATTCGAGCTTTGGCATCGGCTGGGATGAGCTCAGCGCGGCCGCCGGCTGGAACTTCATTGCCGCCGAGGAGTTTGGCCGCGTGGTTCTGCCCGGCGGCAACGCAGCGCTGGCGCACGCACTGTGGTCGAAGCTCGCGGCGCTCGATGACGCGCACTTCATGCTCCGTGCCAGTTGCATGGTCGTGAGCGTGGAACTCGCAGGTTCACACGTGATCGTTCGATGGCGCGACGCGAAGGGGACGCAGCGCACGATGAAGGCGAAGCATGTGATCATGGCGAACGCCAAGCAGATCGTGGAGCGCATGATTGTCGACATCGGGCGCGTGGACGCGGAGAAGGCGAATGCGCTCCCGTCCGTGCAGACGGTGCCGTATCTCGTCGCCAACGTGCTTCTCAAGAAGCCTCTCGCGACAGATCAGTACGACGTGTTTCTGCTGCACGATCATCGCTTTCCCATGAACTCTGCGGAGTTCGAGGCGGATCGGCGCATCGTTGATGCAGTTGACGGTTCGTTTGCCATGAAACCGCCGCCGACCAGGCGCGATGTGCTCACGCTGTATTGGCCGCTGCCATGGAGCAGTGCGCGCTTCACGATCGTTGCTGAGAACGACTGGCAGGCGTATGCGGAGATCGGCGCCCAACAGATCAAGCGGGCGCTCGCAGTCGCCGGCGTCGCCTCGACCGACGTGGCTGCTGTGCGGATGACGCGCTGGGGACATGCGATGCCGTACGCGCAGCCCGGGCAGATTGCAGACGGCATCGCGGAACTCGTTCGACGTCCTATTGCTGAGCGCATCTGGTTCGTCAATCAGGACAACTGGCTGCTCCCGGCGATTGAGACGTGCCTGCAAGAAGCGATGACGTTTACGGATCAGATCCGGGCGCGGCTCTAGCGCCGACGGCGTCTGGCCAGAACAGTCTGGCGAGAACAGTTTGGCGAGAACAGGTCGACTCACAGTGGAAATCCCGGCAACACAACGAACTCTGCTCCAGCGACTCCGCGATCCGGCTGACGAAGCCGCGTGGCAGCTGTTCGAGGCGCGGTACCGCGACCTGGTCGTGCGGTTTGCGCGAAGTCGCGGCCAGCAGCAGGCTGATGCGGAGGACATTGCGCAAGCGGTCCTCGCCTCCCTGTTCGCGCTCTTCCGGGCGCCAGGCAAGCCGTTCGAGTACGACCCGCAACGGGGTCGCTTTCGGGATTATTTGTTCCGCTGTGTCCGGAACGCGATCACGCGGCACGCGACGCGGCAAAAAACATTGTCTGGAACCGGGGTGGCGCGTCCAATCGATTCCACGGACGGACTACTCACTGATATTCCGGCTCCCGATTCGAACGAAACGTCGAACTGGGAAAGCGAGTGGATGGATCATCACTATCGCCTCGCGCTGGCGACGGTCCGGTTGACGTTTGAACCGGTCAGCATCGACGTGTTTGAGCGATGCCTGCGCGGCGACGCGATCCGGGAGATCGCAGACAGCATGGCCATGACCGAGCAGGGAGTGCACAAGATTAAGCAGCGCATCCGCGACCGGATGCAGGCGCTGATCGCTGAACAGATACGCGATGAGGATGCCGAATGACTGGAGATCGTTTGAGCGGAGATCGCCCGCCGTCGCAGGACGCGAACGGCGCGGGCGACACGTGCACCGACGCTCCCGATCTCCCGTCGCCGCCGGCGTCGCTCCTCGACCGTTCATTCGGCTTTGACGACGACATGGATCGATGGATGGAGCGCGTCGCCCGCGCGGTGCAGGACGATGGTGCTGATCTGGGCGAGCTGGCGGGTTTTCGCCTTGTCGCAGTGGTCGCGCGCGGTGGACAGGGAACGGTGTACCGGGCAATCGATCCGAGCACGGGCCGCACGGTTGCCATCAAGCGTCTGCATCACGACGCCGCCGGCGCCTCCGCCCGCGCCCGCTTCGATCGCGAAGCAGAGATCATCGCGTCGTTGCGCCACGTCGGCATTGTGACGCTGTTGGGAACGCAGTCGCTGCGCGGTCAGCGGATGCTGGTCATGGAATGGATCGACGGGCGCCCGCTTGACCAGTGGGCGGACAACGTGCGCGCGTTGCTGCCGGCTGACGAGGCAGTGAAACGCATCGTCCTCACCATCTGCCAGCTTGCTGAGGCGGTAGCCCACGCCCATCGCAACGGCGTGATCCATCGAGATCTCAAGCCGAACAATGTGCTGATTGACGCCGAGCACGCACCGCATGTCCTCGACTTCGGGCTCGCGCTACCCACGACGGGCGACATCACCACGCTCACCTGCGGCACTGGCTTTCTCGGCACCCCGACGTACGCATCGCCGGAACAGGTGACCAACGGGCATGTGGATATGCGTGCCGACGTGCATGCGGTCGGAGCGATGTTCTATCGCGCCTTGAGCGGCGTGCATCCGTTTGATGAACGTTCGTCGCTTCCGGAACTCTTTCGGCAGATCGCGGAGCTTGATCCGCTTCCCCTGTCGATACACAGTTCGGCTGTCGGCACGGAGCTCACACTCGTCAGCCTCAAGGCGCTCGCCAAGGAACCCGATCGCCGGTATCAGACGATGGACGAGTTCGCCGCCGATCTGAGGCGCTGGCTCGCGAATGAACCGGTGTCGGCGCATCCGAACGCGATCCTCTATGTCCTCCGCAAGTCCATCGCGCGCCATCACGTGGCGTTCGGCGTTGTATTGCTGGTGGGATTGATACTGATCGTGGCGACGTCCATCGCGACATGGCAGGCGATCAAGCTGGGCACCGAGCGTGACAGCATCGCGAACCTGGAGCAGCTCGCGCGGATTGCCAAAGTGGCCGTCGAAGCCGGTGCGCAGGAATCAAGGCGGCACGCGCGCGAGACAGAGCGCGCCACCGAGCGTGCCGTGCAGGCACGCGAGTTTCTTCGAAGCATCTTCGCAACCATGCAGCGAGCCGGTGCCGACGGTTCGCTCTTCACGGTGGAGGAGAGCCTGCAGCTGGCGCGCGTCGCGCTCGATGCGGAGCAGAGTTCGCCCAACGTCGAGGGCGAGCTGCGCGTCACACTGGGTCAGGCTTTCGAAGATCTCGGCGACCACCGCGCCGCACTTGAGGAGTTCGAGCGCGCCGTTGCGCTGCTGCGTCTGGTCGAACCTCTCGAACCCGATTTACTGGGTGATGCTCTGTTGGGCATCGGGCGCAACGAGATCCAGCTTGACGAGACGCAATCGACAAGTACGGCGTTAGAGGAGTGCGTGACGATTCGCAAGAACGCCCGGAACAATGCGCGTACCGCAGAGGCCCTGAGCCTCCTTGCCCGCGTATTGCTTGGTGAACACGGTGCCGTTGCCGCGCTGCCAGTCGCGGACGAAGCGGTGACGCTCGCCACAGCTGCTGCCGATGATCGCGCTTCCGCGTCTGCTCTCAGCACACGGTCGCTCGTCCTGATCGAACTGGGGCGCGAAGCGGACGCGTTCGCCGATTCCGTCGAGAGCGGCGGACGCCTCGCTGCACCGGATTCTCGCATGGAGCTTCATCGGGCCCGCGCTCTTCACGACGCGGCACACAGCGCGTTGGTCACCGGCCGCGCTGACGACGCCATCCTGCTCGCTGACGAGTCGATCAGAATCCGTGAGCGATTGTGCGGGCCGACCACAGTCGAAGGCTTGCGCACGCAAGGCGTCCTTGGCTGCGCGAAACGTGACACGGGAGCTCTTGACGGTGCGGTCCGCGTGCTGCGCGAAGCGCAGGCCGTCATCGGAGCGAGTCCGAGAGCGGCTCTCCCACGGCCCTTCATCGCGATGGAGTTGATCCGCACACTCGCGCGACGGGACGATCCGGGAGACGCCGACGAAGCCCTGCAGCTGTCGCGCGCGCTGATCGATCGCGTGGTCCGCGACTCCGGCGTGGCGGCCGGCTCCGCGCATGAGATCCTGCGGCTCCGGGCGCACCTGCTGCTTCGCCACTCCGACACAGTCCAGTTTGCGCGCCAGCTCGACACCGAGGCTGCACACTGGGAAAGGCTCTCCAACGACGATCCGCTTGCGCGGCCGCTGGTGACGTTCGGCTTCGTCGCGGAGGCGCTGCAGTCGAGCGTGCCTATCGACGACACGACGCTCGCCGCCGCGATGGAGGGTGCCGCGCCGGCCTTGCTCGAGTTCTTCCAGCCAGATGCCGAGATGTACGCGCAGGTGTGTCACACGCTCGCCGAGACGTGGACCCGCGTGGGCGACACGGCCCGCGCCCTCGACGCATGGCGTGACGCACGGGCAAGTGCGGTGCAGCGTGGGGGTGAGCTCGCTCCGCTGGTTCAAGCGATCGACGACGGCATCGCGCGTGCCGCAGCGCTGGGACCCTGAACTGGGCCCGTGACTGGGAGAGCAAACCCGCACGCGCCGACGCGTCCCGTTGAAGGGTGCGCATCGACGCGTGCGGCCAGTTTTTTCACTGTTGCAACAGTTGAGCGTTTCGTAGCGGGACACAGCCGCTCTAAAGCTCGATGTGAATTCGATCAACTCAGTCGCAGGGGATGCCGTGCCAAGCCTGCGACTCAGAAACGCTCAATTCAATTATGTCGTGTCACTTTCGGACAATCACTCAGGCGACCGCATAAATGCCGCCTGCGCGGCCCTTACGGCCTTCTTCCTTTTTCTCGAGACCGACGCGTTTCACGACGCCGCTCCGCGTGAGAATTGTGAAGTTCAGGATTCGATTGTCACCCGCTTCGTCGAACGCAGACTTGATCTGGGCCGCAGACATTTTGCCACCCTTGCCAATCACTTTGCGCAGCGATTCCGCCACGGACATGCCGGAATGCCGGCCGGCACTGTGCGACGCGTTCCTGCCGCGACGGCCGCTGCCCGACGATGGTGCTGCGCGGGGTCGCCGCGAATCGAGCGCCCGTTCGATGGTGGCCTTCTGTCGGTCGAGTTCGGCACTCGCTGCGAGAAGCTTTGCGTCGACGGCGCCGCGTAATCTGACCAGCGCTGCGATGTCGAGGTCTGATTTCGACACCTGATCCATAAGAGTCTCAATTGAAGCCATGTGTGTGTATCTCCACGACGCGCCGCCGGTGATCTTCGAGACCTATTCCCGTTGATCCTCGGCGTGGGCCGCGCGCACATCATACACAAGACCACGGGTTGGCATACGCCTATTCAAATACTTTGGAGTCGCTAGCGCAGCGAGCCTACATGCGGGACTTCCGTCGTCGCAGCGCGTCTCGAATTTCGCCCGACAGTTTCGCTTTGAAGGCTCTCTCGTTGTTGAATCCGACATGCTTCCCGACGATCTTCCCATCGCGACCGATCACAACTGAGTGAGGTATTGGCCCGACGTCATACTTCTTCGAGGTTTCCTTTCCTCGGACAAGAGCCCGCACGTCGAGTTTCTTAGCTCGCAGGAACGATTGGATGTGCTTTGCCGACTCGTTGTCGTCGACGTTAATCGCCAGGAAGACGACGTCGGAACCCGCATCCTTGACCACGCTCGCGATCGTCGGGATCGCGCTCATGCAGGGTGCGCACCATGTCGCCCAGAACTCAATGACCACGACCTTGCCGCGCAAGTCGCTGAGCTCCACGGTCTTCCCATCCGTGTCTTTCAGAGCGAAGTCTGGAGCTAAGGTCTCCGCCTCAATCGCGATCGCACTGACTTGCGACTGAACACAAGGGGTACCGCGTGCGGCGACACTCTCGGCAGGCAGCGCGGGGAGATTCACGGCGGCGAAGGCCGCGACGAGGACGGCGGGCGGAAGCATGGTGGCATCTATCGGAGTGATGCTGCTGTCGACAACAAGAGATTGCGACCCCGGGTGTCAGCGTACGTCGAGAAGCGTGGCTGCGCGACCGACCGTCAATGACGTCGCAATCAGCTCCGGCCGATGACCGCTCCGCTGCGGCGCGGTCTAGCATCGACGGACCGTTTCATTCCCGAATCCATCACCACCCCCTAGAGAGGGTTCACCGAGGGACCATGCTTACCTATCCCCCCGCAATTCGCGACGAACGGCTCATGACTCTTGAGGAGGCGGCCGTCTCGGCTGGCGTGTCAGTTCGGACGCTCGCCCGTTACCGAAAGTCCGGCGCCTTGGAGGTGGTCAAGGTGGGCCGCCGCGTCTTCTGCAACTTGAACTCTATCGAGCGCGCGCTCGTCAGCCGGTCGCTTCAGACACTTGGCCGCGAAGCCACGAGCGTGGAACAGGAGCCGCTGCCGCTCGTCGGCTGGCTCGCACTCCTGCAGGAGATCGCCGAAGCCAACCCCTCGTTCGAGCACCCGGAACACCACAAGCAGTACGTCGCCGAGGCCAGTCGACTGTTCCCGGAGTTGAAGGCCGGCGAGTACACGGTCGGTCAACTCCGCACCGTCATGAAGTCGCTGGCCGACCGCGGAGGAGCCTTTGAGAGCGGCCGTTCGTACGACGGGTACCAGGACGAGATTCCGGTGATCGTGGCGCTCAGGCAGCTTCACGCTCGCTTCAGCTGGTGATCGAGCGGCGGTGGGGCCGTGGCCGCGTTTTGCCGCCGACCTATCTATAGAACCGGCTCATGCCCAAGAAGCCGATCGGCAGTTGGGTCGTGCCGCGGAGGGCCAGGTCAGTGACGACCTCGCCGACCACCGGGGCAAATTTGAAGCCATGGCCGCTGAATCCGCAGGCGATGCTGACCCGCGGCGAGCCGGGCAGCCGGTCGATGATGAAGTGCTGGTCGGGCGTGCAGGTGTACAGGCACAGGGCGGAACCGAGCACGGTGTCGCTGACGTTCGGGAGCACCGCTGAGGCGGCGTGCCGCGCGGCGGCGATCTCCCCTGCGGCAACTTGGCGATCACTCGCCTCGGGATCAAACGGTCCGCCTCCGCCGTGCAGCGCGACCTTCATGCCTGCGGGTCCGCCCAATCGCTCATCGAACGGGATCCCATACACCGACGTTCCGTCGTGATGATCGATCAGCCAGACCGGCAGCTGGTCCATCGCGTGCCGCTCGCGCTGCCGGTGGTCTGTGTGGCCGAGCCAGATCATTGGCTGGCGGGTGACCAGTAACGGG
>JAWXBD010000005.1:0-34509 GCA_034439815.1 Phycisphaerae bacterium | reverse complement strand
CCTGAGCTCGACCACGTCGGCAGAAATGGCCACGTATCGGCAGCGGTGTCATGCAGGCCGGTCACGGGAAACGCATTGAGTCCCTGCGGGCTTGCGAGATAGCCGATCGCGAGCACGCCGGCCCACACGGTGGGAATCGACCAGAGCGCGAGAAACATTGCGCCGCTGGTGACGTCAAACAGCGAACCTTTTCGTGATGCGGCGAGCATGCCGCTGGGAATCGCGACGAGGTAGATGATCGGGAACGCAATGAAGTTCAGCAGCAGCGTGACTGGAAGCCGGCTCAGGATCAGTTCGCTCACCGGGCGGCCGCTGCTGAACGAGACGCCGAGATCCGGCGGTCCGATCGTGAGTACATCGGGAACGATGCCGATACCCGCTTCTTCGAACGGCTTCGCGTCAAACGCATTGGCCATTCTCGCCCGCGCCGCTTCTCCGACGTCATACTGCCGGTGGAGATCCGCAAACATCCGCTCGATCGACGGCCACAACAGGTTCGCGCGATCTGGTTCGATTCGCGCAAACGCCGACCATCGAACCTCGCCCTTCGGGGTACGGGCGCCACCGATGCCTTCGGCCTTGGCGTAGTCGATCAGTTCGAGCGACAGCTGCTTTCGTGTGCCGTTATACGCACCGCGCGCCGTGGCGTACTGCGTCTGAAGACGGCGGAAATCCCGCTGTGCGTCCGACCGCGTCGTCTCATCGACCAAGGGGCGCGTGGGAATCACTCCGACCACGGCAGGCTCAAACGGGAACCAGTGCTGCAGCGGCGGCTGATGAAGGGCCGCAGGCGAAGAGATCAACTCGCCGCCCGGACTCACCTGATCGCGCTTTCCAAACTTCAATGGCGAAAGGTGACTGAGCCATCGTCCGTATTGAACGAGCAACGGATCATTGAGACCATACCGATCTTCCAGGCGCGCCTGGAGCTGCGCGAGCTTGCTCGCATCCATGTTGCCGCCCGACACTGTCAAGCCCGCGCCGATCCCGCCGGGCGCGAGCGCCAGCAGCGAGAAGACGAGGAACGTGATTCCGAGCAGCGTCGGAATCATCACGAGTATGCGTCGGACGAGATACGTCAGCATGGTGCGTCGCAGAAGGTCGCCCGGCTCAACTGACCGGACCCGGTGTCAGGGGCCCGGCGTTGAAGAACTCCCACGTTTCCATGCCGCTGCGGTACGTCTGCACATTGCCGAATTCCTTGTTGACAAAGCGAAGCCACGGGACGATGCGCACGAACGTGTAGGGCTGCTCCTCGTGAAGCACAGCGCCGAACGTATGCCATGCCTTCATCCGGGCGTCAAAGTCGATCGTCGTTCGGATCTGATCGATCGCGCGATCGGCCGCTTCGGATTTCCACTGCACGAAATTGTCTCCGCCTTCGCGCATCGAGTCCGAATGAAAGATCTGCTTCGGATCGCTCTCAGGCGCGTTCGCGCCCCAGCTCATGATGATCGCATCGAAGTCGCGAGACTTCAGAATGTCGGCGACACCGGCCCAGTCAATGACCCGCGTGTTACAACGGATGCCGACCTTCGTGCACGCGTCTTTGAGGAACTTGCCGATGCGCTCGGCTGTCTCGCCGCCGGCCGGTCGCGTGAGCTCAAACTCAAATTCGTCTCCTGCGGGGTTCTCAATCACTCCGTCACCGTCGCGATCAATCCATCCCGCTTCAGCAAGGAGCTCTCTCGCCTTCGCCTGGTCGTACGGCCACGGCGAGATCGAAGGGTTCGACGCGGGCGAGTCTGGATTCACGGAGCCTTTGGCGAGCACGCCGATGCCTTCCCAGATATCGCGAATCATGCGCTCGCGATCGAGCATCAGCGTCATCGCCTGCCGGACGCGCTGGTCGGAGAACGGCGTCAGCTTTTTCCCGGCGCGCGGGCCGCACTGCCAACCGATGAAAGAGTACGGCGACCGCATGTTGTTCCAGTTCAGCGACCAGCTCCGCTCCTGCCAGCCGGGCTCCTTTGACACGGAGACGAACTGCGCCGGAGTCGGCATGATCATCGAGCACTCGCCCTTGCGATACGCCGTCAAACGCGACAGCTCGTCATTGACGGCGCGATACCGCATGGCTGCGAGCGGCGAGCGTGCGTTCGCGGCCCAGTAGCGATCGTTGCGGATCAGTTTGAGGTCCGCCGGCGGTGCCCACTGCTGATCCGGATCGTTCGTTGGCAGGCGGAACGCGCCGGATCCCATGAGGAGACCAGTCGCCTGATTGATCTGACTTGGCTCGAACTGCGAGTAGTAGTGCTTCGGCAGCACGTACAGCCCCATCGTGTAGCTGAGGTTCGTGAAGACGGCCTTGTTGAATACGAACTCGACGGTGTGATCGTCGATCACGTTGACCGCTTCGATCATGTCCAGCGTGGATCGTGTGCGCACCGCTTCAATGAGCGGGTTGAACACGTAGTCCATCACGGTCCAGCGCACATCCTCGGACGTGACAGGCTTGCCGTCAGAAAACGTCGCCTTCGGATTGAGATGCACGCGGAACCAGAGTCCGTCCGGATCCATCTGCCACGCATCCGCCAGCACGCCGCGCGGCTTGAGTGTGTTGGCGTCGAACGTGCCAAGCGGTTCAACAACACGCTCATACACGCGGCGGCTGTACACATCCTCGGCGATATACGGCACGATTTTCGGCGGCTGCGCTTCGAATACTTCGAAGAACTCACCGCCGGCGCGGTAGTTGGGATCCGTGCGCGGATCCGTCGTATAGGTCCAGTCGCCGAACCATTCGATCGGCACGTTCGGTCGCGCCCACGCCGCATCGCGCGGGCTCGCTGCTGAGGCGGCTTCGGCGTCCTCTTGTCCGGGAAGCGGCGCCGCGGCGAGCGGGCGGCTCTTCACCGCCGCGCTCAGCTCCTTCATACCGTCGCTCAGCATCGTCTCGGTTGCCGCGATCTCTTCCATGCGGCGCCCCATCTCGTCGACGCGACTCGCGATGCGCTGCAGCTCGCGCCAATCCCGATTCTTCTGCACCATCGACAGCCATACCGAGACGCCGATGAGCAGCAGCAGCACAATGACGATCAGATCCTTCAGACCGAAACGGTGTTCCATAGGGACGCTCGTGAGGTGCCAAAGCGAGGGACATGCGACGTGATCGGTGTCAGCCGGAACGCTCCCTTTGCCGGGACACGCGAACAACGTAGGGTAGCAGGGGCCTCAGGGGACGCTGCGCTTACGCTTTCCCGCGCGCGGGATCCAATCGCTCGCGTAAACTGTCACCGAGGAAGTTGAGCGAAATCAACGACATCGCGATCAGCGCGCATGGAGCGACGAGGAGCCACCATCGACTCGCAACAGTGTTGAGCTCGGTGAGTCCGTCGGCGGCGAGGTTGCCCCACGACGGAAGCGGATCGCGAATGCCGATGCCGAGGAATGACAGAAAACTCTCGGAGAGAATTGCTGCGGGCACGGCCAGCGTTGCGTAGACGGCGATCGGACCGACGAGATTGGGCAGAAGGTGCACGCGAAACTGCTGCGTGGGTGAGAGCCCCATCGCACGGGCGGCTTCAAGAAACGGCTGCTGCTTTAACGACAGTACTTGGCCGCGAATCACCCGCGCCATCGTGAGCCACGAAACACCGCCGATTGCGACGAGCAACGTCACGAGTTCGATCCCCTGACGCAGCCACGCGGGGATGTCCGTCCCAAGCCGCTCGATGCGTCCATTGACCGCAACAGCGAGCAGCACGACGAGGAGGATCGATGGCAGGCCGAACAGGATGTCCACGATCCGCATGAGAATCGCATCGACCCGCCCCCCCCGGTATCCGCTGAAGGCTCCATAGGCCGTGCCGATGAGGACCGCCAATGCTGCTGCGGAAAGCCCGACCGTCAGCGAGATCGCGCCGCCGGCGAGGCAGCGGGCAAAGACATCACGACCCTGCCGGTCGGTCCCAAGCAGTCGGCCGGGCACATACTGCGATTCCTGCCGCGCTGCAGCGATGCGATCCACATCGAGTTGACGCGTTCCGAGCCACAGCGGAGGCAGCAGACTCAGATCGATGTTGCCGGCGTCGTAACGGCGGGCGGGCGGCGCTCCGGGAGCTGTCACCGTCGCGAACGTCCATGGCAACGAGCCGAAGCTCACGAGCAGAAGCGCCACCATGATCGCGAGACCGATCCAGCCAACACCCAATCCACGTCTGATGCCGGTACGAACAGCGGGGCGAGCGCCATCGCTCGCCACCGGAAGGTTCGTATTCGAAGCTGCGCTGGTCACTGGCGCCATGCTACCGGTTCAGCGCGGCGGTGCCGGCCAGCGAAGACGTGCTCACGGCTGGCGACGTGGCGAGGCCTTGGGCGCCTGAGGTGCATCTGACGATGGTGCTTCGATCCCCATGGGCGCAACGCGAACGTCGAGCATCTCCTCAAGCCCCGGAGCGGGCCGCTCATTGAGTTTGCGATGCAGCAACTGCTCGGCGCGGCGTGCGGTACTTGCTGGCTGTGAATCGGCCTCCAGCTGCTCGCGGAACTCGTCGAGCAGACGTGTCATCGCTGCCAGCTCAAGCCCTCGCGTACGGATCTCATCGTCCACAAGCTGTTTCGCGAGATCAGCGATCTCCTTCTTCGCTCGCTGAACATCCTCTTCGCGATCCTGGCCTTGGCTAGCGGCGTCTTTCGCTTCGAAGTATGTCACCTGCGCTTTGCGAAGCTTGCCCTGTCGGTCGAGCTCTCTGATCTTCGCCTTGTAGAGCGCCTCGTCCTTCTCCCGAAGCATCACGAGGCCCATGAAACGACGACCCTTCTGTTCGATCGCCCGGCTCGTCTCCTCGGGATTCTCCTCGATGCGTTGCCGAAGCTTCGTCGCCCAGTTCGGATCGATGTCGTGCGCCACCTCAAGGAACCGCTCGATATCCCGCTGACTGATCGGACGGGGGCCGCGCGCTCCGTCGGGGCCGAACGAAGGGCGACGAGCATCGTCCCGGCGTTCGCGATCAGCGGGCTTCGCGCCGCCGTTCTGAACCGGTCGGCCGTTTCGATTCTGTGCGATACGTCCGCTCTGCTTTGAGTCGTCGAGTGTCTTCAGTGCAGGCGCCAACGGAGCAGACGCGATCAAGAGCAACTCGTCGGCTGCGGTCTGCTGATTCCAGCTCGCGTCAGCAAACTCGCCCGACGTGTCGTGCACCCAGGCGCTGACCCCTTGGACAAGCAAACCGACGGTGAGGGCCCCGAACGCAAGCGAGGCGGTAAGGCGGCGGGTGATTCGTCGAGATCGTGCGCGGTGGTGGTGCATGGAGGAGGTCAGCGGCGCGGCCGCGGTGGCATGACGGGCGTCACGCTTCATTGGAACCGAGGATCGCACCGAGCTCATCCTCAAAATCGTCGAGTCCCGCACCGCGCGTCTGGAGGACTGGCACGGCGACCCCCGCGGCACGACCGTAACCCAATATGCCAACTTCGCCCCGCGCAATACCTCCGGCACGACCACCAAAGGCGGGGCCCCGATAGGCAGCGCCCACCATGGCGTCGAGTGGATCACTTGCGTTGTGGGAGCTGTCACGCAAAAGCGCGACGAGAGTCAGCTCGGCCGGCGAAGCTTGGACCCCATCAAACTGCATGCGCTGGTCCTGATCACCACGAGCAATGTGCTCCTGGACCAGCGTGTCGACCGGTTGGACCGCGAACCAGGCGCTGGCGGTAAAGACCACCGCGGCGGCGGCCGCAAGGGCGACGCGGGCGAGCCGGTAACGGGTCGAAATGACCGTCGTGGGGCGGAACTCGATCCGGCGGAGCACTGCACCGGCTGCGGCGTTCGCGACGACGGGGGCCGAAAGTACGAACACCCGGTCAGCCAGCGATCGGACGGCCGACAGCGAGTCCACATCGTCCGCGGCGTGGGGCGAACGACCGAGCACGCGCGTGAGGAGGCGATCCGTCCCGACGAGATCGGGGGGGATTGCCGCGTCTTCGCGGTGATTTCGACGCGGATTGAGATCAAAGCGGTCCATGTTCATCTTGCTCTCCCTCGTTTGACCAATGCGCTCATCCTGCCCCTCGACCGCATCTCTTGAAAGCTGGAATCCCCAACGCCTGCGAAGCCCAAAGAATTGCAACCCGCGGCACCAGAAGGAGCAGCAATTCGGGGGGCATGCGCTGGGCACCCTTTAGAAGACTTCTGCATCGATCCCCCGTTCTTCGAGATATTCCCGGAGCTTCCGCAGCGCCCGGTGATGGCGGGCGAGCAGCGTTCCGAGTGGCTCGTCCAAGGCGTCTGCGAGTTGCTTGAACGAGAGTCCGCCGACATGCCGAAGGTTGATGATCTCGCGGTCGGCTTCGTTGAGCGACGCGATCGCGTCGCGGAGCACACGCGAAGTCGCCGCGTCCTTCGGAACCGTGGCACCAGACCCCGGCGCTTCGATCGCCAGCGTCACCATCGGCGCCGCATCCATCGGACTCGCCTGCCGCTTGCGGCGCCGCATCTCGTCGCGAAGCCGATTCATCGCGATGCGGAAGAGCCAGCTCTCGAAGCGGCCTACCTCTTCGTACTCGCGCAGCTTGGCTGCGATCGTGCAGAATGTCGACTGCGTGATTTCATCGGCGAGATCGGCATCACCGCATTGTGATCGGATGAGTCCGAACACTCGACCGACGTACGCATCAACCAGGCCGCGCCAGGCGCGCTCGTCACCAGCTGCCGCGGCAGCCAGAAGGCTCGCCAGCTCAGTTCGCGAGCGGTCATCGTCGGAGTTACGGGGCGTTGGCGCCATCTCGGCGGCGGAAGTGTACGAGAAGTGTGCACGCATGAACGGGACGCGTCGGCCAAGCAGTGGCACCTCTGAGCGCAGATCCCAACGCGACTCCCTCGCCCGTCTTGCCCGCGGCCCGCTGCATCAATACGGAATGCCGCCGACGTCATCGTCCGTTTCGGGCGGGAGTGCTGCGGCGTTCGCGTTCAACTTCAGGAGCCTGGGAGCCGGTGGGGGCGAAACCGGACGGCCGCTCGCGTGTGGCGGGGTCGCGTACGAAATGCTGCGGAACGCCGTGCTTGCCGAGTCCCACGTCATGTTGACGGTCCCCGTCGGACCGTTTCGCTGTTTCGTCAGAATCAGTTCCGCGATGCCGACTTTGTCGGGGTTGGCTTCTTCCCACTCAGGATCGGCACGATGAAAGTACTCCTCGCGGTGGAGCATCATGATGACATCCGCATCCTGCTCAATGGAGCCTGATTCACGAAGATCGCTCATGCGCGGGCGGTGGCCTTCGCGCTGTTCTGCCGCGCGATTGAGCTGGCTCAGACAGATGACCGGCACGTCGAGCTCGCGCGCCATCGCCTTGATGCCGCGGCTGATCTCACTCACCTCCAGCTGCCGGCTTTCGACGCGCGTGCCGGCGCTCATGAGCTGCAGATAGTCGATGACCACCGCCTCAATGTCGTACCGGTCTTTGAGACGGCGGGCCTTGGAGCGCATCGAGAGGAGCGAAAGCCCCGGTGAGTCATCGATGAAAATCTTCGCCTCCGCCAGATCGCCGGCCGCCGCGATGAGCCGCTGGTAGTCCTCGCGACGCAGCATGTTTCGTCGCATCCGCTGTGAATCAATCTGACCACGTCCGCACAAGATGCGCTGCACCAGCTGCTGCTTGCCCATCTCAAGGCTGAACACTGCCGCGGGGTGGCCGGCCATCGCCATGTTCTCAACGAAGTTCAGCGCCAGCGCCGTCTTCCCCATCGACGGGCGCGCCGCCAGAATGATCATCTCCCCGCGCTGAAAACCGCTAAGCATTTCATCAAGGTCGACAAAGCCGCTGGTGATGCCGGTGAGATGCTGACCCTCGTTCTGCTCGAGGATCCGCATGGTTTCATTGATGAGTTCCCGCAGCTCGGATGTTGAGTTGGTGTCGCGCTTCTGCGCGATCTGAAAGATGCGCTTTTCAGCGCGCTCGAGGATCTCCTGCGCCGGATCCTTCGACTGATGCGCTTCGGCGAGCGTCTCGCCGGCGGCCGCAATTAGCTCGCGTACAGTCGCCTTTTCACGCACGATGTTCGCGTAATGCGTCGCGTTCACCGCACTCGGGATGCCTTCCGCGAGCTCGAGCAGGTACGCCGTGCCGCCGATCTCAGCCAGCAGCTGCTTGTCCGCAAGCCGCTGGCTCAGCGTGGTGATGTCCATCGATCCGTCGCGGTCGTACAGCTCGACCATGGTCTCGTAGATCACGCCGTGCGCGGGCCGGTAGAAATCGCCGGCCCCCTTCACAATGGTGATCACATCGCCGACGACGCGCGGATCCCAGATCATGGACCCGATCAGACTCATCTCTGCTTCGATCGCGTGCGGAGGGAGCGTGTCGAAGAGCTTTGCCACATCGGCGAAGCCAGTTCCCTGCTGGCGCTCGCGCCGGCGACGACGAAAGCCGTCGCCGCCATCAGCGCCGCCGATTCCGCCAGAGAGTGCACTGTTATCGTCAAACGCCATAGAGCGGGCGAAGTGTAAGCGCCCCTTGCGCGATCAGGATGCGCGCGACAGGTTGTTCTCACTCTGGCCCGTGCGTCCCGATCACTCGTCGTCGTCAGTGCTCACTTGCACCGGAACAGCCAGGCCGTCGAGCCGCACTTTCATCATGCGACCAACCTTGAACTTGACCGTGCGCTTTGCAGGAACCGGAACGCGCTCGAGCGTCTTGGGATTCTGCGCCACACGCGGCGCGCGGTCGCGCGTCTCGAACACACCAAAGTCGCGGAACTCGAGGCGATTGCCTCGACCCAGCTCATCGATCACGTGATCCAGGAAACACTGGATCACCTTCTTGACCTCGCTGCGACGCAGATCTGTCTGGTCCGCGATTCGATCGATCAGCTCCTTCTTGGTCGTCGTCGCCATGCGAAACCCCCACTTGAGCGGGTGTAACCGATCGCCGGGGCGCGGGCGGTTCTGCGAACATCAAACTGTAAACCCGAAGCCTGGACGAGCTTCCCCCGGACGATGGTGTCGGACGTGGATCGTCCGCCGCCGACGACGAGTATCAGGCGGGACCCCGTTCCAGTCAAGGCCAAGTTGCCGAACGCCAAGCGTTTACCAATCTTCTGTGGCGCAGGCTCGGCCGCCTCAAAACGGCCGGCACGAACTCAGTCCAGACGCTCGCGGATTCTGGTAGTTACACGAAACTCGTTGTAGGCGCGTCCTGAGATGACCCACTCGCGGTTGTAGGTATCGCGCACCACTTCGCTCGTGTAAAGAACGCTGCGCGACGGGAAGCCTAGGCGATCGTCATTGCGGCTCGCGAGACTCGCGTCGAATGCTGCACCGTCAATCCCCTGGCTCTCCTCAAGCAGTTGCAAGTTCGATGACCGCAGCGCGATGCCCGACGGCACGACGACGGTACCGCTTCGGGAGCTCGGGATCGCTGCCTGCTGCGACGAAGCACAGCCAGTGGGCGTACTGAACACCAACGCGCACACTGTCGCGGCCAGCAGCCATGGCGCGTGCACATCTCGTCTCTTCGCTCTTCCGTTTTTCCACATTGGACATTCCTCGCGAGCGGCCGCCAGCTGGCAGCCCACAGGCGAGTGTGTCACAGGGACCGCGGAAGGCAACGAGAATCAGCTCGCAGCGCCGGCCTGTTCCGCTTCGAGCCTTCGGATGCGCTCCACGATGGTCGTACTGCCGAGCCCTGGGCGATGCGCGAGCAGCTTCATCGTGATGCCGAGTTCACGCACGAGATCAAACTCGTTGACCTGTTCCGGCCGGTAATCACCGCCCTTGACATACACGTCCGGCCGGATCGCCCTGATGAGTTCATGCGCCGTCGGTTCGGGAAACACCACGATGTAATCGACACACAGCAATTCGCCGAGAATTTCTTGGCGCTCGGTCTCATTGAAGATCGGCCGTCCGGCCCCCTTCTGGCGGGTGACTTCCTCGTCGGCATTGACTCCGAGAACCAGAATGTCCCCCTGCTGCTTGGCTTCCCGGAGATAGGCGACATGACCGGCGTGAATCACATCGAAGCAGCCGTTCGTGAGCACGATGCGCTTTCCGGAATCACGATGCACAGCGAGTTCGACCCGCAGATCTTCAAGCGACCGCGCTTTGCCGCTCCGCGGGCGAGCCAGACCGAGAATTGCACGGCGAATATGCGAGAGGGGAATCGGTTGCGCGCCGAAGACTTCGACCTCCAGTCCAGCGGCGGCATTCGCAAATGCCACCGCGTCGTCCCAGCGGAACCCGTTCGCAATCGCGGCTGCGAGTGAAGCGAGCACCATGTCTCCGGCGCCCGTGACGTCGTACACCGTGCGCGCGACAGTCGGCACATGCAGCGGCTCGCCGTCGCGCTGCAGCAGCAGCGCTCCGTGCTTGTCGAGCGTAAGAACCACGGCGTCAAGCTGCACATCCCCAAGCAGTCGAGCTGCGAGCCGCGCGTTGTGTTCGATGCTCGCATCAATCGGTGTCGCCATGCCGGTCGCCAGTTCCGCTTCCGTGCGGTTCGGTGTGATCGCGGTCGCATGCCGATAGCGGCCGTAGTCTTCGATCGCTGCCGGATCGACGAGGACGGGCTTCCCGACCTTGCGCGCAGCGTCGATGACGGTCTGGCACACGTTGGTCGTGCACACACCCTTGTTGTAGTCCTCGATGCAGATGACATCGACGGTCCCGATCGCGTTCAAGATCGCGCCAAGCAGCCGCTCCGACACTGCCCGTCCCAGCGGCTCGCGGCTTTCGAAATCCAGCCGAAACATCTTTTGGGGATGGCGATGCTGCGCAAGACCGATCAGGTTGCGCTTCACCGTCGTCGGTCGTGATGGATCCACGATCACACCATCGACGCCGCAGCCCATGTCGCGCAGCCGACGGCGCAGGGAATCCCCCTCCTGATCGCCTCCCACGACACCGAAGCAGCACACGTCCGCGTCCAGTGCGCGAAGACATGACGCCACATTGCTGGCTCCTCCCGGCGACTCGTGAATGTCGCGGGGGTCACCCGCCATCAAGACCGGCACCGGCGCATCAGGCGACAGGCGTTCAGCCGCGCCGTACACATGCTGGTCCAGCATGAAGTCCCCGATGACCATCACCTTGCACGACTTCCACGAGGCGAGTCGCGTCAAGATCCGTTCATGCATTTGATCGAGCGGCGCGGACACAGGATGAACGTGCGGAAGAGACCGTGGTATGTGGGGCACGTCGCAAAGTCTAAAGCATGTTCGGTTGTGCCGGGCGGACAATCGACTGCACCGCGGATTCGCCGGCGGCGTTCGCGAGAGCGCCACGCAATGCTGTGAGGTAGGCCGTCTCTCCCGCAATGAACTCAATCGCCAGATCCGGCACAACGACGGGGGGCATCGAATCGAGCACGCTGCGGTGCTCTCCCAGCTTCACCCAATCCTTGCGCGTCACCACGATCGCATCGAGCGACGACGCCATCGCCGCCAGTTCGCGGGCTCGCGCCAGAGGGATCGCAGCGTGGTCGGGGGCGGACACGCGATGCACTATCGTCGCGCCATGCTCTTCGAGCGCGGCGAACAGCGCGGCGGGATGGCCTATGCCGCAGTAGACGAGCACGCGCTTTCCCTGCAGCCAGTGCACGCCGCGCCGCTCGGTAACGGCGGCCGCGTACACATCGAGCGCGCGCCACGCGTGTCGCGTCCACGCGATGGGGTCCTTTCCGTGCAATGCGCGGATCGATGCGGCAAGGCGCGAATCGACATCGGTCGCGCGCGTCACGATGACGGCGTGGGCACGGCGCAACGCCGTCGCCGGCTCGCGGAGCCATCCGCTCGGCAAGAGCGCGTCGTCGAGTGAGGGGCGCGTGGCGTCGATGAGCACCACATCAAGTTCTCGGGCGAGCTGTCGATGTTGAAATCCGTCATCGAGCAGCACGCAATCGTGCGCGCCGGGCCGTGAGACGAGCGCGCGCGTGACAGCATCGAACCGTTGCGGACTGGCGACGACCGGTGCGCGCGGAACAAGCATTGCGTATTCACGTTCTTCATCTCCGGCCTCTCCATCGGCGGATCGGTATCCGCGCATGGCGATGAGCGGCGCATGACCGCGCTGCAGCAGCGCCTGCGCCGTCCATGCGACGAATGGCGTCTTGCCAGTTCCGCCCGCGGTGATGTTGCCGATGGACACGACGGGGAGCGGCAAGCGGCGGCAGCCCAAGCCGCGGTCAAATCGTGCGTTGCGGACGGCGACGCCCATGCCGTAGAGCCATGACAGCGGGCGCGTGAGCACTCCCCACGGGGCAGCGAGCGGTCCACTCATGCGTCGCTCTCGCGCCCCTCCTGGCGCCGCTCGCCACGGCGCGCAGCGGCGCGCCGCTCGAGATCGCGGACCAGCGCGACGTTTCGTTCTCGATGCATCGCTGCAAGGTCGCGTTGGTGCATACGGAACGTGGCGAAGGTGTCCACCATCACCAGGACGATCACACTCAGGAGCCCGAGCCCGGCCGCGAACCACGCAACGACATATGGAAGCGGACGCGCGTCGGGATCGATCACGCCAAATCCCAGCGCGGCGGCGAAGACACCAAACAGCGCGAAGACCAGCGACATCCGGCGAATCCGCCGGCGGACCGGTGGTACGGCGCTGTCAGCAAGCCTCGTCCAGTACCACGCCATCGCGACGAAGAGCGCTGATGCGAGCACGACGGTAAGCCATGGCGAGAGATGCGTGGCCGCGAAGAGTGTCATCCGGAGCGTTCTCCATGCATGGGCCGTAACCTGCTCTGTCGTTCACGATGCGCACCAAGCTGCACGAGAAGCGGCACGGTGCGCTGCATCGGCAGTCCCATCACGCCCGTCGGATCGCCGTCACACCGAAGAGGCCAGCCGGCGTTGAGTCGCTCCGAGAAGTTGTATCCGCCCGCCTTGCCGCGCCACGCATCGCTTCGCACATATTCGTCGATCAAAGCGTCGGAAATGTTGCCGAACTCGACGGTGGCAACGTCGACGAACAAATGGCGCGTGCCATCCACGCCGACGATGGTGACTCCGGTCACGACGCGATGTGATCTCCCTTGGAGCGATCGGAGCATCTGCTCCGCATGGCGCCGGTCACGCGGTTTGCCAAGCATGTGACTCCCGTCCATGCACACCGTATCGGCTCCAAGCACGACCGCGTCCCGGAGGGCGTGATTCGCGACAACCCGCGACACCTTGAACCAGGACAGCGCCGTCACAAACGCTTCGGGTGACCCCATCCGTCGCTGCAGGATGGCGTCGTCGATATCACTCGGCAGGACCTGCGGGTCGAACCCCGCGTCGCACAGCAGCTCGCGCCGGCGCGGCGACGCACTGGCGAGCACCAGCGGAGCACTCATCGCAGTGCTCCAACGCGGCCGCGCTGCGGAACGTCCGCGTCGAGTGCGCGCGTGACTTCCGCAACGGTGAGTCCGCGCATCAGCCGATCGCCGATGCGCGCATCGCGATAGCTTCCGCGAAAGCGCTTCGCTTCGTCTGAGCGGAGCACGCAGGCGTCGCGCCCGTACGGTCCGACCCGCGCGGGATCGGTGGGCCCAAACAGTGCGAGCAGCGGCCGGTCGAAGCCGACGGCGATGTGCAGCGGGGCAGAGTCGTTCGCAATCACGAGAGCACTCTCAGCAATCACCGCCATACTCTGCCCGACCGAGGTCACGCCGGCGAGATTGACGACAGCCGGCGCCCCGTCGGGCAGCGCTGCGGCAACCCGACCGCGCTCCGAACTCGTACCGATCGCGATGACTGTCGTGAATCCCCGCTCGATGAGTGCCTGAGTCAGATGACGCCAGTGTTCCGCGGGCCAGTCCTTCGTCGGCCAGCGGCTCGTCGGCGCGATGACCGCGTAGCGATCGATGCCTCGGCGGGCGCGCTCGGCAACCCACCACGTCTCGTCGGCGATCGAGCAATGCAGGCGGAGATCGGGTTTGGGCGGAATGCCGGCGCGGTCGAGCAGCGCCAGCATGCGGTCGACCGTGTGAACCTCGTTGACGCGATACCGCTCGTTGCAGCCAAGCCAGCCAAACTCCCGAGCGTCGCTGAACCCGATCCTCCGCCGGGCACCGGTCGCAAAGGTCATCAGGCCACTCCGGCCAAGCCCCTGCGCGTCGAGGACGAGGCCGAACCGATCGCGCCTTCCCGTCGATGACTCGCTCGTGGGTAGTGAGCGCAGCCCACGGAGCCAGGCGATCGCGTCCAGAGCCCCGTTCGGCGTCCACCAGCGCCGCAGGCGGGCGCGCGGGAACGGCACGACCTCGTCCACGGCGGGGTGGTCGATCACTGCAGGGGCAAAGGACTCTTGCACCAGCCACGAGATTCGCGACTCGGGAAATGCCGCGCGCATCGAGACGGCGAGCGGGACCGACCGGCACACGTCGCCGAGCGCGCTCGGGCGGATAATCAGGATCGAGGGGCTTGCGGGGAGCGGCACGCCGGTCAGATGCCTCCGCACTTCGGTCACCCGGCGACCGAATGCAACGTCGTTTGATCGGAATCGCGAGTATACGAATCGGCTCGCATCCGTCCCGACATCCTCGGCGTATGGAACTGGTGGGCCAGCGCGCGTCGATTCGGGGGTGGGGTTGTCGCTCCTCTCTCGGCGAATGATCGTCGCTGGTGTCCCGATGTGGCGCGAGACCAACGGATGTCATCGGACCGAATGCGGTCGTGGACATCGTGACGGCTCAGCACGTCGGCCGGGATTAGCGGTAGGGTGCCGCCCGATTTGATGTTCGCTTGGAGATTGTCGGGGAGACCGGCGGCGAGTTGAGCCCGGGTTTCGATCTACAGCTGGAAAGTCGGTGGTTTGCGGGCATCTTCTCGATGCCGGGTCGCTTGAACGAGACGACTTGAACCGGGCGACTTGAACCGGGCGAACGGGGCGGGACGAAGGAGTCAGCGGGAAGACGGACTGCGTTGGATCCAGCTCGGCGAACGAGCTTTCGGGCATAACCACGAGCAGCACCATCCAGTGGCGAGCACCCCCCACACCTTGAATCCATCGGACGCAACGCCATTCGGTTCATCAGCAGAATCGCATGGGCCCCCGAGTAGCCCCCGCGGAGGGCTTCGTGCAGGTCCGCACGCCCCCCCGAACGCCGGGGCTCCGGATGCGCCGCATGGCGCGAACCGCGAGAGCGTGCAGGCTCCGATCGGTCTGCAACGAGATGTCGACGACGCGCCGATCTCCGCACCCAAGGCGGGGCCGCAATCTACTTCAGGTCTGACGTCGGGTGCCAGCGCCGCCGCGGACCGTTCCCGTCCCGCGAGTCCAAGCGAGAGCAGCCGCGCCGGATCGAGTCTGGACACGGTTCTGGGCAAACTCGTCATTGACCGTGGACTGATCACCAAAGAGGAATTCGACGAGGTCAGCAACACGCTGCGGGACCGAGGGATGCAGGGCAATCCGCAAACCTTGGAAGAAGTCCTGGTCGAGCGTGAGTTCCTCACCCGCCGCCAGGTGCAGCGGCTCAAGACCGACCTCGAAGCCGACCGGTCGAGCCAGCGCATTCCCGGCTACAAGATCATCAAGAAGCTCGGATCCGGTGCAATGGCGACGGTGTTCCTTGGACGCCAGCTGTCGCTCGACCGGCTCGTCGCCATCAAGGTGCTTCCGAAGAAGTTCTCGACTGACCCGAAGTTCATCGAGCGGTTTTACAAGGAAGGCCGCGCGGCCGCGCGGCTGAACGACCACAACATCGTCGGCGCGTACGATGTCGGTCAGGCGGGCGAACACCACTATTTCGTGATGGAGTACGTCGATGGCGAAACGGTGTACGACCGGATCGTCGCCAAACGTCGCTTCAGCGAAAAGGAAGCGATGGGCATCGTTCGGCAGGTGGCGTCAGCACTGAAGCACGCGCACGAGCAAGGGTTTATTCACCGCGACATCAAGCCCAAGAACATCATGCTGAGCAAGAACCTCACGGTGAAGCTCGCAGATCTCGGCCTCGCCCGCGCAATGAGTGACAAAGAAGCGGCGGAGGCGGAAAGCGGCCGCGCGTTCGGCACGCCGTACTACATCAGCCCCGAGCAGATTCGGGGCGAGAAGGACATTGGTCCGCCCTCCGACATCTACGGCCTCGGCGCCACCTTCTATCACATGGTCACGGGACGAGTTCCCTTCGAAGGCAAGTCGCCCTCCGAGGTCATGCACCGCCATCTCAAGGCGCAGTTGACGCCGCCCGATCATCTCAATCCTGAAGTCAGCTCGAACGTGGCGCAGGTCATCGAAATGATGCTGCAAAAGAACCCGCGCGACCGCTATCAGGACGCCAAGGATCTGATCGAAGACATCGATCTCTTGCTCAAGGGCGAGCCGCCACAGCACGCGCGGCCAAACGTCGATCTTTCCATCGTTGCGAAGTCAGCCGCTGCCGCAACCTCCGTGCCGCTGCCGCGGCGAGCAACGTCGATGAGTTCCGCAGCCAAGAGCCCGATGGCCATGCTGCTGCTCGTCGGCCTCGGCGTGAGCATGCTGGTCAATCTCGCACTGATTGCGTACCTGCTGACCCGACCTGCCTGATCAAATCTCGCATACGCCTCGTCGCAGTGTGTCAGCGCACTTCGACCAGCATTTCAACCTCAACCGACGCACCGAGCGGGAGGGCGATCGATCCGACCGCCGCGCGTGCGTGACGCCCCTTCTCGCCGAAAATCTGCTGCAGCACTTCGCTGGCGCCGTTGCCTACCTTCGGCTGATCGGCGAACCCGACGTCGCTGCAGACGAACACACCCAGCCGCACGATCCGCTGCACACGATCGAGATCGCCGCCAAGCTGGTCGGCGACTATCGCAAGTGCGTTCAAGGCGCACTGTCGCGCCGCAGCGATCGCCTGATCGAGCGAAGTCGTGCTGGGGACTGAGCCGGTCGCCAGCAGCTGACCGTTCGACATTGGCAGCTGTCCGCTCACATAGATCAGGTTGCCCGTCCGAACCGCGGGGATGTACGCCGCGACCGGCTTCGGGGCGGGAGGAAGCGTGATGGACAGTTCAGCCAGGCGGTCAGCGATGGAGGTCATGATGGAGCGAAACGTAGCACGATCCGGCCCCGCCGGAGCGCGCCGCCGGTCGCCGCGCCGACCTCTGCGGCACCGACGCGGGTGGACCGGGTGGGAAAAAACTTTTGTAAGAAAGAGAAAATCTCAACCTCCACGCAACTTGACATCTCTGCTGAGCGGATTATGGTGTGCTAGTTCTTCTGGCAGTTGCGACTATACCCGAGTCGTCAGCGATTGCTGACTCTCACATTGCCCTCATTTGTCGGAACTCCCGACCTCTCATTCTGTCGCAACGGCCGACAATTTGACGCTAGTGGCTTCAGTCATGCGGCTGCATTTGCTAAGGATCGTCTCGATCACGAGCGGCTTTGGGTGAATCAGCGAGAGTCAGTTGGAGTGTTCGACGGCTTCCGGACAATTCGTTCTTCTTGTGGACCCTCGGCCCGCGTGTTTCGCGCCTTGCACCTTTTGCGTGCGACCCGAACGTTCGGAACGCTTCCGCAAAGACCAATTGGCTCGAAGCACGCTTTGGCCCCCTCATCCCGGGTGGCCGAACGCCTTCCAACGTGATCGTGTGACCTGAACAGGCCCAGCCTGCGAAGGGATTTCTTCTCACGCGCTTCACCGACCTGGCGAGCACGCTTACCGCGTGGCTCAAGATCGGTACGCATGAAGGATCTGACGCAAGCGCTGGACCGGATGAGCCGCGGACTGCAAACGCGTTGAGTCGCAGGACTCAACACGAAATCAGATCGCGCGTCCCGCTGCCACAGCTGCCGTCCCCCCAATTTGACCTCTCCGTCGGGTCTCGAACGGCTTTCGTATTCAGCGCCCGCCCGCGCTTGGCGTCCGTTGAAGTTTCTTATTGTCCCGCGATTGCGGGGCCCGTGTTCCTTATTTTCTTTCCTCGTTCTCCCAAAGGAGACATGTACATGCGACAGCACCGTAGAGGGTTCACCCTCGTCGAACTGCTGGTGGTCATCGCGATTATCGCGCTGCTCATCGGCCTCCTGCTCCCGGCACTCGCCCGGGCCCAGCAGAATGCGAAGTCCATCAAGGACGCCAACAACGTGGCGCAGATCCACAAGTCGATGCTTACCTTCGCTCAGAACGAGCAGGGTGGCCGACTCCCGATTCCAGGCTACATCAACCGCCTGCCAATTCAGTTGCCGACGGGACTGTCCAACGTTCCCGGCCAAGGCCAGGAAAACGTGGCGCTGAACAAGACCGCGAACATGTACTCCGCGATGATCGCGCAGCGGTACTTCAACACCGACATCGTCTTCGGCCCGACCGAACAGAATCCGGTCGTCTTTGAGATGAAGAACTACAACTTCGCCCAGTACGACCCGCCGACAGACAAGTACTGGGATCTCGGCTTCAAAGCTGACATCAACCAGCTCCCCGGTGCCGCCAACGCCTGCCACACCAGCTACGCGCATCTCGCACTCTGCGGTGAGCGCAAGAAGACGAGTTGGCGCAACACGACGGACAGCACCAAAGCGCTGATCAGCACGCGCGGCACCAAGAAGGGTACGAACTCCGGAGACAGCTACCGCCTTTCGTACACGTTGCAGCTGCACGGTTCGGATAAGGAATGGCAGGGCAACGTCGTCTACGCCGACAACCACACGGAGGCGTCGAAGACCTTCTACCCCAACAACGTCGCCTGGGAATGCGGCTCGGTGAATCTCTCGAAGGACAACATCTTCAACTACGAGTACACGCAGGCCGGCTGCTCCTCCACAGCGGGTGACGGTCGAGGCTCCGGAGACACGTGGCTCTGCATCTCGATCGGTTCGCCTCCAGTGCTGACCGGCTTCGTCACTGAAGGCGAAGAGAAGCTCACCAACGGCTCGAGCCCCAGCTGACCAGGTTTCCACTGCACGCAAGTTTTGGGCCGCAACCCTTTCTCCCTTCCGATGAGCGGCCCGCGACTTGACTCATCTTCCCTCCGTCATCCGGGAACGGGTGACGGAGGATTCGGCGGGATGTGTCCCGCAGAGTGATCACCGCCTGATCACCGCCTGATCACCGCCTGATCGCACTGATCGCAATCCGAACTTCGTTTCCTCTCACCACGCTCTAAGAAGGACCCCCCCCACCCATGAAGCATCGCAAGTCAGGCTTCACACTCGTCGAGTTGCTTGTCGTGATGGCCATCATCGCACTGTTGCTCGGCCTACTTCTGCCGGCCCTCGCCAAGGCGAAGGCTGCCGCGAAGCAGCTCAAGGACGCGACGCAGATCAAGCAGATCCACACTGCGTGGCTCACCTGGTCCCGATCATTCAACGGCATTTTCCCAACACCCGGTCTCATCAACCGCGTCGGGATCATTCCGGGCAACGGGCTCGAAGACATCGAGCAGAACAGTCATGCTGCGCTCTACTCGGCGTGCATCGCTCAGAACTACTTCAGCCCGCAGCTCTGTCTCAGCCCGAGCGAGACCAGCGCCAACGTCGCGATCCATTCGACGTACGACTTCACGACGTACAACGTTGCTCAGGACTCGTACTGGGACGACGAGTTCGAGGCTGACCTTGCGAACACCAGCCACGTGTCGTACGGGACACACCATCTCGACGGCACCAGGAAGAAGAAGGAGTGGAAGGAAAGCCTGAACTCCAAGTTCGCGGTCGTCGGAAATCGTGGCGTCGAGAACGGCCTCTACACCGAGATTCCGTACAACAAGTCAAAGACGCTTGGGATTCACGGCGGTCGTAATTCGTGGGAAGGCAACATCTGCTACAACGACAACCACATCGCCTTTGAGCAGAACTTCACCCCGGAAGGCACCCTCCGGTTCGGTCCCAACCAGGACGTCGACGACAATCTCTTCTCCGAACAGACCGAAGCCAACACGGCCGACATGTGGCTGACGATGATCAAGGATGTCTCTGGCGGCGGTTCCAACTACACGTTCACCGTGACGTGGGACTGACCCTTCGAATCTCCCTCCCGTGAAGAGCCGGTCGTCCGACCGGCATTGGGGAAGAGCCGAGAGATCGCCAAACTGTGTGCCCTTCGCCGCGGTCGGTCGCTGGACCGGCCGCAGCTTTTTTTGTGCTGCACAGCGTTCCCGCCGCCGATGGAGGCCCTGCGCAGCTTCCCTATACTCGCGTCAATGCGAGCTTCGCGTCTCACCTGGTTGGCCGGCTCGCTGGCAATGCTCTTCCTCGCGGTGGGCGCCGGACTGCAGCGCAACGCTGGTCCCGGCCCTGAACGACGTGCGACACCGCCGCAATCTGCTCCGCAGTCTGCTCCACAGTTTGTTCCGGGAAGCCGTTACGCCGATCACATCGGAGTCATCACGATCGAGGGACCGATCGACGTGATGACGCTGCAAACACTGCAGCGCCGGCTGGAACGAGCACTGACGGATGGCTGCAATGGAATCGTTCTCGAGCTGAACACGCCGGGTGGCGACATGCAGGCCACGCTCGCAATCAGTCACCTGCTCAAGACCCATCCGACCAGCAACCGAGTGGCATGGGTGCGGCCCCAGGCATTTTCAGCGGGCACCATCATCGCGCTGACGTGCCGTGAAATTGTCGTCGCCAGCGCAAGCTCCATCGGAGATGCGGCGCCGATCGCGTTCACGCCGGGGATGGGCCTGCAGTCGCTGCCAGTGGCGGAGCGCGCCAAGCTCGAGGCGCCGATCCTGGACGAGGTCACCGACAGTGCCGTCCGCAACGGGTACGACGTGCGGCTGGTGCGCGCGTTCGTGAGTGTCAGCGATGCGCTGTGGCTCATCGAACGCGACGATGGCAAACGGATCTTCGCCGACGCACGGGAATACGAACTGGTTTTCGGACAGCCGCCTTCCGTGTTGATCGCTCCTCGGTTCGTCCCGGACGAACCTCCTGCGCCGCTGGCAGAGAGGAGCGCGCTGCAGGACAGCGACGCCCCTGCTCTCGACGTCATATCGGCCGAGCTTTTCGAGCACAATCCACGTGTGGGAGCGGAAGAGCGCGGCCGCTGGCGGCTGCTCGGTCAGGTCGACACACCGACCGAACTCGTCACGCTGCGCGGCGAAGAGGCGTACCGTTACGGCCTCGCATCGGCCGTGGTGAATTCCGATGAGGATCTGCTCGGTTTCTTCGGCGCCACGAAGCTCACGCGCTATGACGAGAGCTGGTCCGAGGCTCTCGTTCGTTTCCTCATCGCGTGGCCGGTGCGCGGCGTGCTCATCGTTGTCGTGCTGCTCTGCTTCTTCCTCGAGTGGATAACGGCTGGCACCGGCTGGTTTGGCACCATCGCTGTGCTCGGCATGGTCATATTGATCGGAGCACCTGCACTTGCCGGACTCGCCCAGTGGTGGGAGATTCTGCTCGTCGTAGTCGGCCTCGGATTGATCGCGGTCGAACTGTTCGCCGTGCCCGGCTTGGGACTTGTCGGCATAGCGGGAGGCCTGTGTCTTCTCATCGGCCTCGTCTTCACCTTCGTGCGCGGCGATCTGCGCAGCGCCGAAGCACAGAATGATCTGCTCATCGCGTTCATCGGCGTTCTCGGATCATGCGCGGTTGCCGGGATGGCGATCGGTCTCATCATGCGCCGCATGCATACATCCCCGTTCTTCCGCCGCTTTGTGCTTGAACAGGAGCACGATGAAACGCTTCGTGCAGCACCGGTTCTGCTCGGACCGCCGCTTCCTGCGATTGGTGCAACCGGCTCGGCACTGTCCGACCTTCGTCCCTCCGGCAGCGCCGTTGTCGGCGATGGTGTATTTGACGTGCGAACCACAGGTGCCTGGATACCGCGAGGAACCCCCGTCCGTGTTGTTGACCGAGACGGACTGGGTCTGGTCGTGGAGGCTTCGTCGTGATACTCGGAACTCAGGCGCTGCTGTCCGTTCTCGCGCAAACGCCCGCCGACACCGGCAACACTGACGCTTACCTTGTCGCATCGCTCGTGCTCGGCGCCCTCGGCATCGTTCTGCTGTTCATTGAGATCTTCGTCCCGAGCGGCGGGATGCTCGCGATCCTCACCGGCATCGCGTTCATCGGGTCGGTCGTCTCGATGTTTCTCTGGAGCCCGATCGCGGGATTGGTGCTGCTTCTCGTGTATGCCGGTTCGGTGCCCATCGTTGGTCCGTTGCTCATCAAGCTCTGGACCAAGTCGCCGATCGTGCGTCGCTACACATTGAATGACGGCGCGTCCCGTGTCGTCACCGAGTTTGAGCATGATGAAAAGAGCTCCGACGGGTCGGCGCCTCTGTCCGAGGGATTCGATCCCCTTGATCCCGATGCTGCGCAATCCGCGCGGGACTCTCTGCGTGCACGGCGCCTGCGCGATCTCGCAGCGCTCATCGGTGAACGGGGCACCGCAGAAACGTCGCTTCGACCGTCCGGATTCGTGATGCTCGGATCAAGGCGCGTCGATGCCGCGGCGGAGTCCGGGCTCATCGAAGCAGGCACGCCAGTCCGCGTCGTCGCCGTCCTCGATGGCGTCCTCAAGGTGCGCGCCGAACCGTAGACGGCTGCGCGCCGGGAGCCCGCGTCGACGCCGCTCGTGATCCTGCTACGCTGTCGACCTTCGTGGAAGGACCCCTCACTATGACCTCATCGTTTGTCTCCGCAGCGCTCGTCCACCCCGTCCTGGGCCTGACAGGAACCGAGAAAGTTCTGATCGGCATCGGCGTTGTGGTCGCGATCTTCGGGCTGATCTTCTTTGTCCTGCTGTGGCAGTTTTTCCAGCTCTGGCTGCAGGCCTATCTGTCCGGCGCGCCGGTGAAGTTCCTCGGTCTCGTGATGATGCGCTTCCGGCGGGTGAGCCCGCAGACGGTCGTCCTCAACCGCATCGCCGCCAAGAAGGCGGGACTCGATATCTCGACCGACTTCCTCGAAGCGCACCTCCTCGCTGGCGGCAATGTGACGCGCGTGGTCCGCGCGATGATCGCCGCCGAGAAAGCCCGCATTCACTTGCCGTGGGAGCGGGCGACGGGCGTCGATCTTGCCGGTCGTGACATCCTCGATGCTGTGCAGACTTCCGTGTACCCGAAGGTGATCGACTGTCCGAGTCCGTCGAGCGGAAAGAACACGATCGATGCGGTGGCGCAGGACGGCATCCAGTTACGGGCGAAGGCTCGCGTGACGGTGCGCACCAACATCGAACGGCTCGTCGGCGGCGCGACGGAAGAGACCATCATTGCCCGCGTCGGCGAAGGCATCATCTCGACAATCGGTTCCGCTGCGAGCCACAAGGCGGTGCTCGAGAATCCCGACAAGATTTCAAAGACGGTGCTCGCGAAGGGACTCGATTCAGCGACGGCCTTCGAGATTCTTTCGATCGACATCGCCGACATCGACGTCGGCGACAACATCGGCGCGCATCTGCAGGCCGATCAGGCGGAAGCGGATACGAAGCGCTATCAGGCCGAGGCCGAGAAGCGGCGCTCGCTTGCAACGGCTCAGGAAGTGGAATACCAGGCCGAGGCGCAGAAGAACCGCGCACTGGTGATTCTCGCCGAGGCGGAAATTCCGAAGGCGATCGCCGAAGCACTGCGCAGCGGCAATCTCGGCTTGATGGATTACTACAAGATGCGAAACGTCATGGCCGATACGCAGATGCGCGAATCGATCGGCGGCAAGCCGAATCAGACCTGATACCGCGACTTTGCCAACACTTCACGTCGTCGTTCCATTTTATGAAGAGTCCGCAACGCTCGATGAATGCATGCGTCGCGTGATGGCGGCACCGCTGCCGGACGGCTGGACGCGGACGGTGACGCTCGTTGATGACGGTTCGTCACGCGCGGCAAGCACTGCGGCTGAAACGATCTGTGCGACGTATGCGGCGAGCTTTCTAAAACACCCGTCGAACCGCGGTAAAGGGGCCGCGCTGCGCACCGGGTTCGCTCACGTTCTGACGCGCGCCGACGACGCAGACGCGGTCATCATCCAGGATGCCGACCTGGAGTACGACGCGCGGGATTACCTGGCGCTTCTCCAGCCGATCGCCGAACACCAGGCCGACGCGGTGTTCGGAAACCGATGGTCGAACACGGAAGCTCTCCGTCTGCGCCGGCGCGTCCATCGCGTACTCAACGGAGCGCTGACGATGGCTAGCAACGCACTCAGCGGACTCCGCGTGCGCGACATGGAGTGCTGCTACAAGCTGTTCCGCGCGCCGATCCTTCGTCAGGTCATGCCCATGCTGAGCGAAGACCGCTTCGGCATCGAACCGCAGCTCGCGGCGGCGCTCGGCGGTCTGCGCGTCCGCTTGGTCGAAGTTCCGGTGCGCTACGCGCCGCGCAGCTTTGCCGAAGGGAAGAAGATCCGCGCGCGGGACGGCGTTCGTGCACTGTGGGTCATGGCCCGCGAACGATTCCGATCACCTCGGGCTGCCTCCGACCGCTTCTCGTCGCCAGGGAACGGTCCTTCGTGAGCGATCGGCCGGTCGAGCCTGTTCGCCGGCGCCGACCTGTCGACGCGCTCATCCAGATCGCCGGGTTCGCCATCGGCATTGCACTGATCGTCTGGTGCGCGCGCCGGGCGCTCGAAGGCGGCGGCGCGGACGAGATCCGTGAGCGTGTGGTCACCGCTCCTGTGTGGCTGCATGCGATGCTGCTCCTCACGACGCTCGTGAGCCTCATCGCCAATGGCGCACTGTTCTGGATCCTCATCCGTCCCGTACACCCGCTGCCGTTCCGGGAAGTGCAGGCCGTCAATCTGCTCGCGAGCTTTTTGAACTACGCGCCGCTGCCGCTGCGACTGGGCCTCTTCGCGCGCGCGGCATATCACTGGCGGGTCAACCGGATGAGCGCACCGTTGATCGCTGCCTGGTTCGCAGCGGCGCTCGTCAGCATCGGTGTCGGAGTCGGCGCTGTCGCCCTCGCCATGCTGTTGGCGCCACAGATCGGTTTGCCCGGCGTTGCAGCAGCGACGCTCGTTCTCGCCGCAATTGGTGTCATGACGGTCGTATGGACCGCACGGCGTTCTCTCTTTGCCCGCTGGATGCGCGGGAACGAGCGCATGCTCACGGACGGCCGTGCATTCGGCGGCGCGACGGCGCTGCGGATTCTCGATCTCGCTTCGTGGGCCGCGCGCATGGTGTGCGCCGTGCTCATTCTCGACATTCCCATTTCGACGACGCAGGCTGCCTTTCTCGGTTTGACAGCAGTCGTGGCGAGCATGAGTCCATTCGGCCGCTTCGGCTTCCGCGAGGCCGCGGTGGCATGGGTCGCGAGCAACATCTTCGAAGGGGCGGTCACCGCCGACGACCTGACCGCGACGTTTGCTCGACTTGCGTTGCTGGAGAGCGCCGCCGAAGGCGCCGTCACGATTCCGCTCGGAACAATCGCCGCCGGCTGGTGCTGGATGCGCTATCGAGCGACTGCGCTCACGTTGCGTCGCGAAAATTCCACGCAATGATCCGTCGCAACCCGTCGTCCATGGTGAACCATTCGACGCGCATCGTTTCGCCGTAGCTTCCAAGCCACGGCGCCCGACCACTCATTCGATCGATGCGCGAAAGCGCTGCCCGCACGTCATGGATGTCCACGGTGTCGCCGCCACGCCCCGCGGCATGCAGCCGAGCGAGCCATCCGACACACGCGACATTGACGATGTGCGCCGCGAGCCCCACATTCATCGGCCAGCCGTAGTACCCGGCACCCCACGCGCGGCGGCCGTGGAGCGTTGCGCGCACGTAACGGACGAGCAGCTCGTCGATCGCCGCTAGATCGTTCGAGGCACCGACCGGAGCGATGCGTTCGACCGCGGCGAAACCGATACCTTCCGCCCATTCGACGCCGATCCGCGGCACGAATCCGACAGCTCGGGCAAAGCGGCGCGAGCGCAGAAACTGGCCGAGCGCAGTCTTCCAGCGGCCGGTCGACATCATGCCGCGAATCTTCGGATCCTCCGTTCGCGCGAACACTGCCTGTCGAAGCAGCTTTCGCTGGCGCGGACTCGCCGGCTTCATCGGCAGATGCGCGAGCTCATCGGGCAGCGCTCCAAGCAGAACGTGCACCAGCTCGATGAACCGCTCGCCCCGCACTGCGGCCAGCTTCGCACGCACCAATGATTGCGCCAGCCACGCGAGGCCGTCGAGCCGCAGCACCAGCGGCACATCCGTGCGTCGCACCCATGCGTCGATCCCGGCAACCACGGCATCGATCTCTGCTGGATGCGCCTGCATCCCTTCCGTGAGCAGGTTCGGCACCGGCGCGGCCACGGTCTCGGGAGCGCGTTCGACCATGCGCAGCAGTTCACTGCGATGCGAAGCAAGCTCGGCGCCCTTGCTCTGAAGCACGCTGCCGCACGCGAAGCTCACTCCCATCGCCGCGTCCCGTTCGCCAGGCACAACCGAAAACGGAAACAGCTGGCACGCAATCGGCTTCTCCTCAAAGCCAAACTCAGCATGAATGCGGCAACGTCCGTCGGCCATCCAGAACATGCACGCGCCATCAGCGCGCTGCCGCAGGTAGTGACGCCCACGAAACTCGACGGTCACCTCTTCGCCCAGGCGTGCTTCCCACTCCTGCTCGCGCAACCGCCGCAGATCGTCCTCACGAAGCTGCACCGTGAAATCGCGGCAGCAGTTCACGCATGCATGGCACGAGTACCGCTGCTCCGGAACGGCCAGCGTCACGACCGGCAATCGAATGTCTGGCCGCCTGGATTCCATTGCGTCGTCGGATGCTACGTCAGCGACTGTACAACGGACTGCTCTTTCATCCGGGCCGCCATGGATCGCGTGGCTTGTCCGCGGTGGCTGCGCGCGTTCTTCTCGTCGGGCGACAGTTCCGCGCTCGTGCGCCGTTCGTCAGGCAGATAAAGATGCGGGTCGTAGCCGAAGCCATTGTTCCCGCGGGGTTCGTCGACAATTACTCCGGCGAATTCCCCGCGCGTCTCAGCGAGCACACGGCCGTCCGGTGTTGCGAGGCACATGGCACACACGAATCGTGCGCCGCGCTGTTCAGCCGGAATGCCGCGCAGGCGTTCCACGAGCAAACGGTTATTCGCGGCATCGCGCTCGGAGCGGCTGCCGTCGACACCGGCGAACCGCGCGCTGAACACGCCCGGAGCACCGCCCAGCGCATCCACTTCGAGTCCGGAGTCATCAGCGAGACACAGACGGCCCGTCATCGTCGCGTACGCAAGCGCCTTTAGCCGTGCATTCCCGGAAAATGTCATCGCCGTTTCCTCCGGTTCGGGAAACGGCTGTCCCAGCGCGTCGAGACCGAGAACTCGAACGTCCATCTGATCGAAGACCGCGCGGATCTCCTCCAGCTTGTGCGGATTGCCAGAAGCGACAACGAGTTCTGCAAAAGTTCTTTCGTTGATCAACATGCGTGGTGGTACATTCCTTGTGCGCGCTTGCCGATCCGGCGTCCAGCACTCGCGAGCTCTAAGAGGGAACCTTCAAATGGTACTGATTCGTCACGCGATTTCCGCCTGTGGTGTTCGTCGGCCAGTCGGTGTGATGAGCGGCGTGAGCCTGAGTCTCAGCGTGGGTCTGCTCTGCAGTGCGGCGAGCGGCGAGATCACCATCTTGGGCGCGAGCCACGACAACACGTTGTACGAGGCCGAGGACGGCAACCTGAGCAATGGTGCTGGCGAGTATCTCTTCGCCGGCACCACGAATCAATCGAAGGTGCGGCGCGGTCTGATGTCTTTTGATTTCTCTGCGATCCCGCAAGGGGCAACGATCACTTCGGTGTCGCTGCGGCTGTTCTCGTCGATGGGTCAGCCGTTGGAAGCGAACGTCTCGCTGCATCGCGCTCTCGGCGCATGGGGCGAAGGTGCGAGTGACGCGCAGAATAACGAAGGAAGCGGCGCTGACGCTGAGCTCGGAGACGCGACGTGGCTGCACTCGTTTTACAACAATCAGTTCTGGCAGAACATCGGCGGTGACTTCAGCGCCGATGTCAGCGCGACGACGACCATCGGTCTCAACGCTGACTTCTACCACTGGTCCGGTACCGGCATGACCGCCGACGTCCAGGCGTGGGTGGCTGGCACGGTGACGAACAACGGTTGGTTCCTGCTTGGACAGGAGCCCGGATTCGGCACGGCGAAGCGATTCTCCTCACGCGAGAACGCGACCATCTCGCAGCGTCCGCAACTCACGGTGGAATGGGTCGTTCCCGCGCCCGGCACCGTGGCCGTGATGGCACTCGCCGCGTGCATCGGACGACGACGGCGTCGCATCGAAGGTTGAGGCGTCAACTGTCCGCGGCAGTGGGGATTTGCATTCAGCACGTTCCCCATGCGGCGAGCAGGATCGACAGATCCTGTGCGTCCGTCGTTCCGCTTTGATCGAGGTCGCCGGCCACAGATCCCCAGCCGCCGAGCAGTATCGACAGATCCGACGAGTCCACGGTGCCACTGCCGTCAAGATCGGCAATGCACGTGGCCGGCACAATCGTCCATGTGTAGCTCTCGCGCAGCCACTGTGTGCGCAACGCTTCGTTCTTCACTTTCGTCGTCGGATCAATGATGACGAGTTTCAGCTCGGCCCCTTCCGGCGGAATTCCCAGCGTGCCGGTGGCGATGGACGTGCCGGTCGAGCCGGGAATCGGGACGCCGTCGAGATGCCACTGTTTCGCGAGCGTGTGACTCGCCGGCTCGAGCGCCGTGACACTGATCAGTTCGCCCTGTGCGACCGTCGTACCGGTTGCATGCGATGTCGCGTCGAGCATGATCGTCGCTTTGTGGATCTCGACGATCATCCCTTCGAGCGATGGGCCGTTGAACGGCAGTCCGAGACTGCGCATGAGCGAGTTGGAGGTCGGTCGACGAATGCCGAACTGGAAATAGCGCGCTCCCTCGAACGCGCCGTGCACGCCCACGCCAGGAACTGAGAAACCGAGCCACGGCGCCCACTTGGTTCCGCTCGATTCCATCGCGCTCTGCGTCAGAATGCTGACGTTGCCTTCGGGCACTTCAGGCCCCGAGTATGTGGCCCCGTCGGCGTAGTCGTACTCGTCCGCGAGATTGCCGAATGCGTGACCCAGTTCGTGCAGGGCGATCTGCAGGCTGGAAAATTCAAACGCGGAGAACGTGCAGATGTCTTCCGTCGGATAGCCCGCGCCGCCGTACTTCGACGAGTTTGCGAGCAGAAGGATCTGATCCCAATCTGGGGCGGAGTTCGCAGCGTCCTTCGTCTTGAACGTGTTCGCACATAGCAGCCGTTCAATGCCTTGGCACCAGAAGCCTGAATCGAGCGCCGTGTTCTTCAGAATGCCGGGTGTCGGATCATTGTCGACGCCCGATTCCTGACTCGTTACGTCAACGCGGTGCGCGTTGAAGTAGGGCAGGTAACTCACGTACGGATCGTTCAGCGAGAGCGCGGACCAGCGCTGGTTGACAACGGTGGCGTAAGCGGCGAGCTCCCCACTCTGAAATCCATCGCCGACAAACACAATGTCGACGCGATTCGATACCGGTCCGTTCATCAGCAGCGTTGCGAACGGCAATTGCACGAAGGACAGCGCAGCCGGTGGCGAAGCGTCAATGAAGCGAGGTCCTCCGACGAGCACACCGTCCGGCCCGGGGAAGCAGCCATAGATCAGCGTCTTCCCGCGCTGAGGAGGAGCTTCGTCAGCACGCGCAGAATCAGAAGCGGCAATCACTGCCGCCAAAACAAAGAGGGCCGCCGCGTGTTCGAGCTGTGGCATAAGGAAAGTCGTTCGTGCTTCAAGTGTCACCCGACGGCCGGCTAACAACACTCATCCTCGCCCGCGGGGGCGGTGCATGCAAGAGACAATCGGCCGGCGTCATAAGACCGTTCGAAGAATTTCGTGTTCAGCCCGGTTTGTGCCAGTCCGCGGAGCAGGCTTTGGGAAGATGGGGCATCCCGATGTCAAGCTCACGTTTGCAGCACGCCCGTTTTGTAGTCGGCGTCGCACGGCACCATCGCTGCCATCTGCAGCGCCGCGGTCAGCTCGTCGCGCGTCTTCGCGGGATCAATAATGCGGTCGAGCCATCCGCGCGCGGCACCATAAAGAATGTCCTGCTGTTCGTTGTAGCTCGCGCTGATCGCGGCGAGCAGCTGCGTGCGCATCGTTTCATCGGTCTTCTCGCCTTTGCGTTCTCGCGCTGCGAGATCAATCTGCAGCAGCACATTCGCAGCCTGCGCCGCGCCCATCACCGAGCACTTCGAGCCGGGCCATGCCAGCGTGAGAAACGGATCGAACGCGCGGCCGCACATCGCATAGTTGCCTGCGCCGTAACTTGAATTGAGAATCAGCGAGATCTTCGGCACCACGCAATTGCTCATCGCGTTCACCATCTTCGCGCCTGCGCGAATGATGCCCCCCTGCTCGCTGTCGCGCCCCACCATGAAGCCGGTCGTGTCGTGCACGAAGACGATGGGAATGCGCTTCTGATTGCAGTCCATGATGAAGCGCGCAGCCTTCTCCGCCGAGTCGTCATAAATGACGCTCGGCATGTTCATCGATGTGCTCGGTCCCGCCTTGCCGCCTGGCAGCTTCTTCGGCGTGATCTTCTTCTGGTTCGCGACGATGCCGCACGGCCAGCCGCCGATCCGCGCGTACGCACAGATCAGCGAACGGCCGTACTCACCGCGATACTCATCGAACGCACCGCCATCCACGATGCATTGCAGGAGCTCGAGCTGGTCGTACTGCTGGCCGGCTTCGCTGCGGAAGATCTCGTAGATTTCGCTCCCGCCGCGCACGGATGGCTGCGGAGCAAACGGCGGTACGGGCGCTGGCTTCGTCGCGCGGTTGGCGCTGAAAACGCTTCGCAGGCGTGTGATGCACGTGGGATCGTCCTTCTCGCGAAAGTCGATCGTGCCCGAGACCTCGGCATGCATCTTCGCGCCGCCGAGATCTTCGGAGTCGACCTCCTGACCGATTGCCGCTTTCACCAGCGCAGGACCCGCGAGATAAAGACCGCTGCCCTCCGTCATCAGCAGCGTGTCGCAGAGCACCGGCAGATATCCGCCGCCCGCGACACAGTTGCCCATGATCGCGGCGAGCTGCGGAATGCCCTTCGCGCTTATGACCGCGTTGTTGCGAAAGATGCGGCCGAAGTCATCGGTGTCTGGAAACACGTCTTCCTGAAGCGGCAGAAAGACGCCTGCACTGTCGACCAAGTACAGAAGCGGCATGCGAGCCCGCTCCGCGATCATCTGGGCGCGGATGATCTTCTTGCAGGTCATCGGAAAAAACGCCCCGGCCTTCACCGTCGCGTCGTTCGCGATGATCATCGCCAGGCGGCCGTCGACGATCCCTATGCCAGTGACCACGCCAGCGGACGGCGCGCCGCCGTACTCGCGGTACATGTTGAAGGCTGCAAAAAGACCAAGCTCCAAAAGAGTCGATCCGCGGTCGATCAGCAGGGCGATGCGTTCGCGGGCCGTGAGGCGGCCATGGCGGTGCTGACGCTCGATCCCGCTTGTCCCCCCGCCCAGTTCGATTTTGGTGGCGTGAGCAAGAGCGGCATCGACAGCGGCACGGAGGCCGGTCGGGCTGGCGGCGGTCGGCATGAGGGGTCCCATGGAGGGAAAGAGGGGATCGCAGCAGGTTTTCAGTCCGTCGGGAGAAGAATAGCGGCAGCTGCCGACCATGCGGGCGGGGGCGACACCGCCGCGGCGGTTGCGACCGATGCGTCGCTCAAGTAGAATCTTCGATTCTCAATTCCGGGTTCAAACCATTCAAGAGGCGGCGTCGTGACGGCGCCCCTGATGCACCTGAACGCACCTGAATGCCGACTGCCGACAACGGCAATACTCCACGGCATGTCTAAGGGGCGTTCAAGAGGACGGACTGTTTCATGACCATCTCAGCGGCCAAGAAGACGAGCGTAGTTCAGAGTCACCGGCGCCACGACAAGGACGTGGGCTCTCCCGAGGTTCAGGTTGCGATCCTTACCGAGCGCATCGTGGCCCTCACCGATCACTTCAAGGCGCACAAGATGGACCACGCGTCACGACGCGGGCTCCTGCTCATGGTCGGCCGACGAAACCGTCTGCTGAAGTATCTGGCCGAAGCCCACCGCGAGCGCTATCACGAGCTGATCAAGAAGCTCGGTCTCCGTAAGTAACCCGGCGGCCGCCGGCCCCATCGGTCAGCGCTGTTCCACCCAAGCGTGTTGTGGAGCGCGACCGGGAAGGCCGGAGCAGTAGCCCCTCGTCGCGCGAGCAGCTATCGCGCGGCCCCAACGCAGCGCCCGCGATAAGTGCGGGCAGAAGGAAAATGTGTATGCCAGTAACTGTTGTTGAAAAGATGATTGGCGGCCGGATGCTCCGGTTCGAAACCGGACGCGTTGCGAAGCTCGCGAGCGGTGCCGTGATGGCCACCTACGGCGAGACCGTCGTGCTTGCCACCGCCGTGCGCGCCGCGCCCCGAGCCGGCATCGACTTCTTCCCCCTCACCTGTGACTATCGCGAGAAGACCGGCGCTGCGGGCAAGTTCCCCGGCGGGTTCAGGAAGCGCGAAGGCCAACCTTCCGAGAAGGAAATCCTCACGATGCGGTTGATGGATCGTCCGATCCGTCCGCTGTTTCCCGAGGGTTTCATCGACGAAATCCAGCTGCAGGCGTTTGTGATGAGCCACGACGGTCAGAACGATTCTGACGTGCTCGCGTGCTCCGCTGCGGCCGCTGCGCTGCACATCACCGACGCGCCGTTCCAAGGGCCGCTCGCGACGGTCCGCGTCGGCCGGATCTACACCGAAAAGGGTCGGCAGTTCATCATCAATCCGACGCAGGCGCAGATGGATTACAGCGACCTCGATCTCGTCGTCAGCGGCCACGCTGACGGCATCAACATGATCGAAGTCGGCGCCGCCGAGATTGATGAAGCGCCGATGATCGAAGCACTCCGCTTCGGCTACGAGCAGGGCGTCAAGCCGATGCTCGAGCTGATGCGCGAACTGCGTGCAGCGTGCGGCGCGCCGCCCGTCAAGCTCGGTGACCTCACGCTTCCGTCCGAAGACGTCATCAAGCTCGTCAAGGAGAAGGCGTACGACCGCATGGTCGAGGCCCGAAAGATCAACGGCAAGCATGCCCGCGGCGAAGCGGTTGACGCACTCAAGGCGGAAATCCTCAAGACACACTTCGCTGTTCCGGAAGGCATTCCGTACTCCGAGCACGTCAAGCTCGACAAGCGTTATCGCGAAGCGAAAGACGCGTTGCGCTCGCTCGAGAAGAAGGTCACACACTACCTCGTGTCGCAGCATGGCATCCGCGCGGACGGTCGCAAGCTGCGCGAGATCCGTTCGCTCGACATGTCGGTCGCGATCTTCCCCCGCACGCACGGTTCGGCGTTCTTCCAGCGCGGTGAAACGCAGTCACTCGTGACCTGCACGCTCGGGACGATCAAGAACGAGCAGATCGTCGATGGCCTGCTGCCCGAGTACGCGAAGAAGTTCTATCTCCATTACAACTTCCCCCCCTTCTGCACGGGTGAAGCCGGACGCATCATGGGACCGGGGCGGCGCGAGATCGGCCACGGCGCGCTCGCCGAGCGATCGCTGCTCGGCATTCTTCCGTCAAGCGAAGACTTCCCGTACACCATCCGCCTCGTCAGCGACATCACCGAAAGCAACGGCAGCTCGTCGATGGCGTCGGTCTGCGGCGGCTGCCTCGCCCTGATGGACGCTGGCGTTCCGATCAAGAACACGTGCGCGGGAATCTCGGTCGGTCGGTTTACCGATTCGACCGGCAAGGTGGCGCATGTCACCGACATCATCGGCGAGGAAGATTTCTTCGGCGAGATGGACTTCAAGGTCTCGGGAACGAAGGACGGCATCACGGGCATTCAGCTCGATCTGAAGGCTCGTGGACTGTCGGTCGACGAGATCGTGACGATCTTCCAGCAGGCGAAGGAAGGCCGGCTGCAGATCATCGCCCAGATTGAGAAGGTCATGTCCGCGCCCCGCGCCGACATCTCGATCTACGCACCGCGCATCACCAAGGTCAAGATCGATCCGGAGAAGATCGGCAAGCTCATCGGGCCTGGCGGCAAGACCATCCGTGGGATCCAAGAGCGGACCGGCGCCCAGATCGACGTCGAGGAAGACGGAACGGTCTTCATCGCGTGCTCCGACGCCGCCAAGGCTGCGCAGGCCAAGGCGGAAGTCGAAGCGCTCGGTGCCGAGATCAAGATCGGTGCCGTGTTCGAGGGACGTGTCGTGTCCGTGAAGGACTTCGGCGCGTTCGTGGAACTCGTTCCGGGGACGGACGGCATGTGCCACGTCAGCGAACTCGCCTCGGGCTACGTGAAGAACGTCGCCGATGTGGTGAAGGTCGGCGATGTGATCCGAGTCAAAGTCATCAACATCGATGACAATGGACGCATCAAGCTGTCGCGCAAGGCTCTGCTTGTCGAAGCCGCACCGGAGCCGGCCCCCGCGACTGCATAAGCGGTGCGGCGAGTGAAACGGCTTTCGATAAACCAGAGGCCGCCCAAATCGGGCGGCCTCTTTCTTTACCACAATGGTTTTTGTGCTTGCGGAACACGAGCATTCCCCACACAATGCGACCCACATTGGTCTGGGGCGAGCACCTAATACGGATCACAGTTGACCTTCGCGCGAGGCATTCACGCCTGCAGCGGCGACTCCCGGCGGAGATCACACGGCGTGCGCACGAATCAACTGCGGCCCGT
>JAWXBD010000004.1:0-4079 GCA_034439815.1 Phycisphaerae bacterium | reverse complement strand
GTATTTCCTACAAACCCGATGAAGCGTACGGTGACCGAGTCGATCTGCTGGCTCGCGGAATCGACAACTATATCGTCGACTCTTATTACGTACTCGCTGGGCCCATTGATCCCACACGCCGCAGAGGTGGCGGTCAGCAGCAACACTACGAAGCGGCTGGCGCGCGCAGTACGCTTGGATGGCCGACGAAAGTAACGTTGATACATAGGCACTCAGAAATGGGTGGGACCGCCCTTCTTGTGAAGCGCGCGTGAGGGCGGAAGGGACTGCCATGCGCACGCTTCACTCAGCCAACACCGCCGAGAGCTAAGCACCACAGATAAACGTGGTATCGTACGGGTCGATGGAAATGCTCTTCGGGATAAAGATGGACCGACCCACGCCGTCGCGGACTTGCAATTCGAAAGCGAAGTTGGAAGACTCTCCAATCACGTTGTACGAATCGCTAGTGGACACAAGAGAACTGTTTCGTCGCCATTCGACCGTGAATGGAGGCTGTCCCCTCTCTGCCAATATGAGTGAGACACCGATCCATCCCGAGTTTAGTTACGAGGGTGATCGAGGCCGTTCCCATGTCGTCTGCTCTTTCCGTAATGCCGTTGCTCCATCAAGATACCGGGGTGTCACCGACCCGGACCCGTCGTCAGTTTAGCACCGCCTATAAGCTCCAGATCTTGGCCGCCGCTGAGGCGTGCACCAAGGCCGGGGAGCTTGGCGCGTTACTCCGTCGTGAGGGGCTGTACTCATCGCATCTCTCCGTGTGGCGAGCCGCCGAGCGGCGGGGCGAGTTGCGAGGCCCCGCGAAGCGTCGGGGACCTGTCCCCACGCCAGCGGATCCCGCGATCAAACGCATCGCCGCCCTCGAGCGTGAGCTGGCTAAAGCGACGGCGCGCGCGGAGCGCGCCGAGCTGATCATCGACGCCCAAAAAAAGTTCTCGCAGCTCTTGGGCCTGACACTCCCGACGCCCGACGCGCCCACCGAGACGCGCTCGTGACCACCGTCGCCACGCACGGTGCCGTGCGTCCGTTACGCACGCTCTGCGCCAGTCTCGGCGTCGCGCCGGCGACGTATCATCGTGCACGCCGACGCGTGCAGGAGCCGGTGCGCCCCGCAGCGCGGCGCGTGTCGGCGCGCGCCCTCAGCGGCGAGGAGCAGCAGCGCGTGCTCGACGTGTTGCACGCGGAGCGCTGCATCGATCTCGCCCCGGCGCAAGTGTACGCGATGCTGCTCGACGAGGGCATCTATCACTGTGCGGAGCGCACCATGTACCGCGTGCTGGCGGCGCACGCTGAAGTGCGCGAGCGTCGCGCGCAGCGCCGGCGTCCGGTCTACACGGCCCCGGAACTGCTCGCCACGGGGCCGAATCAGCTGTGGAGTTGGGACATCACCAAACTCAAAGGGCCGACCACGTGGTCGTGGTACCATCTCTACGTGATTCTCGATGTGTTCAGTCGCTACGCCGTCGGCTGGATGATCGCGCCGAATGAGTCGGCCGCCCTCGCCGAAAAACTCATCGGCACGTGCGGTGCGCGCGAAGGGATCACGCGCGAGCAGTTGACCCTGCATGCTGATCGCGGCTCGTCGATGACCTCGAAACCGGTGGCCCTGCTGCTCGCCGAGCTCGGGGTGACGAAATCGCATTCGCGACCGCACGTCTCGAACGACAATCCGTATTCCGAAGCACAGTTCAAAACGATGAAGTATCGCCCAGACTTTCCCGCGCGGTTCGGCTCCATCGAAGACGCCCGCGCGCATGCGGTCGATTTCTTTCGCTGGTACAACACCGAGCATCATCACAGCGCGCTCGGCCTGCACACCCCGTACGACGTGCATCACCACCTCGCCGCCGCACGCAACGACGCGCGGGCGCAGGTACTCACGGCGGCCTACGCCGCGCATCCTGAACGCTTCGTGCGTCGCCCACCAACACCACGGCCACTCCCCACGGCCGCCTGGATCAACCCACCCCTACCACACGTCGCCAGCGACGACACTCAATAAACTTTCCCACATGGTGTCTCAAAATCGTTGACAGTTTCCGGTCCGCCATGCCGTACCGAATACCAAGTGCAGCTTGTGTTTGGACCAATAATAATCGATGGTCCAGAAATCGACAGCGTGAGTGATGGGGGCCGGCTGTAGAGCAAGCGATTCGGCGAACCGCCGCCGGGATCGGTGACGACGTTTAGGGTCGACTTGTCGACAAGTTCATTGAGCACGGCAGTCGGAGAGGCATCTGGGTAGAGCTGAAGAAAGAGTGCTGCGACCCCGCTTGTGGCAGCTGCGGCTGAAGATGTGCCGCCTCCTGATTCGACAGGAGCAAATAGGTCGACGCAAGAGCCATAGTTACTGTAGGAGACCCTCGCGTCGTCGAGGTCGGTCGCGCCTACAGTTATCAATCTTTCCACGTGTGCCGGGGAAAACCCGCACGCGGTGAGTGTCAAGATAGTTGTCGCACGGAGTATTAAACGAGTGCGGGTTGAGTGCCCTCCCTGGGTTGCTGTTCGGGGGTCAGTCGCACGGTCGTGATGCGCGTCCAGTTGCGGGTCTCTTGGCTCCAGCGTTCCGGATGCTGGGCCTGTGCCTCGCGATAGACGCGATCCCGATGCGCGAGAATGGCGATGTCGCGACCGGTATGCCGATCATCCGGCGTGACAAAGTGAATCGCGCTGTGCAGATGGTCGTGATTGTACCACTGGACGAAGGCGGCGACCCAGCGTTCCGCCGCCGCGACGTCGGCAAAGGGCTGCGTCGGAAACGCCGGGCAGTGTTTGAGCGTGCGGAACAACGCCTCGGAGTACGGGTTGTCGTCGCTCACGCGTGGACGACTGAACGACGGAATGACACCCAGGCGTTCGAGCGTGCTGACCATGGTCGCGCCTTTCATCGGTCCGCCGTTGTCGGCGTGCAACACGAGGCCGTCGGGGGTGAGCGCGCGCTGCGGACAGATCCGGGTGACGAGCGCCGCCGCGTGATGCTCGTCTTGCGCGGGGTGCACGGCCCAGCCCATGATGCGTCGGCTCCAGATATCCATCACCAGATAGAGATACCAGAACACGCCGCGGACCGGGCTTTTGAGGTACGTGATGTCCCAACTCCACACCTGATCGGGCGCCGTGGCGACATGCATCGGTCGTGCGCGATGGACCGGCGCCGCGGCGCGGCCGCGATGCGTCAGCAACGCGTCGGCGCGGAGCACGCGATACAGCGTCGAGGCCGAAGCGAGATAGCACCCGGCATCGGCCAAGCGTGGGACGATCTGATGCGGGGACAGATCGCAATACATCGCACTATTCACGGTCTCGAGAATCACTGCGCGTTCCGCCGTCGACAGCGCGTTCGCGGGAACGCGGTGCGGGCCCTCGCGCGCATCATCCGGATGTGCCCCCCGCCATCGCTCCAGCGTGCGCACGCTCAGCCCGACCGCCCGGCACGCGGACGACCGTCGTGCGCCGCCGTCCACCGCCTCGTCGATCAGCGTGCGAATCATCGTGCGCGCGTCGGGTCCGTGGTATCGTCCGCGTCCCCCCAAATCGCCCGGACTTTTTTTTTGAGCACCAGCAACGCGGCCGTCTCCGCGAGCGCGGCGTCTTTGCGACGCAGCTCGCGCTCGAGCGCCTGAATGCGCTGCGTCTCCACGGACGGTCCGGGTTTCGCGCGGCTCGCGCGGATCCCCAACGCGGTCTCGGCGGCCGTGCGCCACTCGGCGAGTTGGGTGGCATGCAGTCCTTCGCGACGCACCAACGCGCCCAGTTCTGTCTCACTGAGGCCCTCCGCCGCGATCACGACGCGCAGCTTCTCGGCCCCCGTCCACTTCGGACCACGCTTCGCCTGGGTCATACCCTCAACACTATGCGCCTCGCGCAGCCATCGCGAGAGGGTTTCCTGCGACACCCCCACCGACGGCGCCAACCGATTCGCGCTGATCGCGCGGGGACCCAGCAACCGCTGCACGACCCGCGCCTTAAATGCCGGACTGTACGATGTCATCATACCCTCACCTACGCCCCCAATGCTGTTGTTCAGAGTACCGATGACGGTGCATCGGTCATGCGACAACTATCCTGACACAGGGGGC
>JAWXBD010000003.1:0-2968 GCA_034439815.1 Phycisphaerae bacterium | reverse complement strand
TTCCTTCCACGGCATGCCGAGCACAGTCGTCGACCGCCGCTCACTTGTCACCCATGTGCCCGAACGCAAGTGTCACCCATGTGGCCGGAACGTACCACCTGTTCTCCGCACCACACGTCTCGCTCGCAGCGCGTCTCTTCGCAAGCATCATCAGTTACTCCGCGGCTGCCGCGTCCCACGCGCAAGGGCCCGTCGGCGATTGGTACGGCACAATGTCAAATTTCGCCGGACCTCGCCAGGCAATCATGAAGGGAGGGACGCTCCAGATTGTGCCGGCGGTCTTCGATTATGGGGCGAGGGAATGGTTTGTCCATGGCGAGGGAATGGTGTGTCCATGGCGAGCGTGGCGAGCGTCGTGTGTCCATGGCGAGCGTCCTCGACATCTTCAGCCGCTACGCCGTCGGCTGGACCGTCTCGACGAAGGAGAGCGCCGAGGTCGCCAAGGCGCTCGTCGAGGAGACCGCGCGAAAGCAGCGCATCGCGACCGGACAGGTCGTCCTCCACGCCGACCGCGGCGGACCGATGACGGCGAAGGCGTTCTCGAGCATGCTCGTCGAGCTCGGCATCTCCGAAAGCCACAGCCGGCCGCACGTTTCCGACGACAACTGCTTCTCCGAGGCGCAGTTCAAGACCGTGAAGTATCGCCCCGACTATCCCGAGCGCTTCGGATGCTTCGAGGACGCGGTCAGCTTCATGACGCGCCTCTTCGACTGGTATCACCATGAACACCATCACAACGGCATCGCGCTGATGAGGCCCGCGGACGTGCATCACGGACGAGCCGCAGCGGTGCAGGCGCGGCGCGCGATCACGCTCGACGCGGCGTACATGCGTCACCCGGAACGCTTCGTCCGCAAGGCTCCGGCTCCGACTCCGCTTCCGTCAGCGGTCTGGATCAACAAGCCGACGACGGCTGTCGCCGTCGTCGCTCAGTAATCTTTCTTCGTTGGGTGTCTCAGAATTGTTGACAACTACCGGGTCCTCCGCCAGGATGAGTCGAGGGCTGACAGCGAAGTCCATCCCCCACTCCTCAGTTTTCGCTGCGCCGCCGCGCCGCCGTTTGCGTCATTGCTGTTGAGGGGCCACCCGCCTGTGCGGGAGGCCCCCTCCGTCCGCACCACTGTTCAGGGAAGAGAAACCAATGCACGTTCGATCATTGATCGCCGCCTCGGCGGCTTGCTGTATCACCTCCACTTTGTTCGCCTCGGGCCCGTGCCCGTGTGCCACCGATCTCAACAACGACGGCGTCACCGACGCGCCGGATCTCGCCATCCTGCTGGGTGCCTGGGGCGGCACCGGGCTCGCGGACTTTGACGAGAACGGAGTCATCGATGCGACCGATCTCGCAGTACTGCTCGGCGCATGGGGACCCTGTGCCCCGCCCGCGAACGACAACTGCGCGCAGGCGAAGGTCCTCTCCGGCCAATGGGTCTTCGAGTCGTTCTGCAACACCACAGCGACGAACAGCGAGCCGGCGTTCAACGCTGACTGTGACGGCGACCTCACGATCATCGGCCAAGATCTCTGGTATCGATACACCACGCCGTACTCGGGCAAGCTCATCGTGCACACGTGCGACTCGACGTTCGATACGGTGCTGGCCGTGTATGGCAGCACGATTCCAGGTTCCTGCGCCTGTCCGACGAACGGCTTCAGCCTCGCCACGCTGCGGGCGTGCGACGACGACGCGCCGACGTGCGACGATGCGCAGTCGTTCGTGGAATTCGATATCGCGGCTGATGAATGCCTGGCCATTCGCGTGGGCGGTTACATATTTGGCGGCGGCACGATCGGCGAAGGCCCTGGCGAACTGAACGTCCGAGCAATCAAGACCGGCGATCGCTGTGATATTGCACACGAGCTGGCGAGCCAGACGCACGTCGAGGTCGACGGGACCAATGCCGGCGACACCTGGCAGCAGATTGATCAGTCAAGCTGCGGCAACGGCGACACGATCGACGAGTGGTACCGCTTCGTCATGCCGTGCGATGGAACGGTCGACATTACAACGTGCCATCCCGGCACCGACTTCGATACCACCATTGCGGTCTTCAGTGACTGCAACGGCGCCGAGATCGACTGCAACGATGATTCCGTTGCGCCGGGATGCCAGATCGACCGGCTGAACCGCAAGTCAACGGTCTCGATCAGCGGCGCCGGCGGCGAAGTGCTCTTCATCCGCGTCTCGGGTTTCGCGGCGGCGGTCGGGAACTTCCGTCTGGTGATTGATGTTGACTGCCTGAGCTAAAGGAAGCCACGACGCATCGAACTCCTGTAACGACGCCCCGAGCCTTCGTGCTCGGGGCGTTGTCGTTGTCAAAGTCGACGACGAGACTAGCCCTTTGAGTTCATCCGCACAGCTCTCCAAATCCCAACTATCTGCGGGAAAAACATAGTTTTTCCCGGGTCGCGCGTTGCACGACGGCATCATCGCCGCGCTATGGGAGTTCCCCGCAGCCATCTCTTCAATCCCTCCGTCCGGAACGTCTGTCACTGCATCTCGCACTGCGTGCGGCGCCAGAAGCTGCTTGGCAAGAAGAACCGCCGCGCGGCGCAGATGACGCGCATGCGGACGCTCACGCAGTTCCTCGCCGTCGATGTCCTGAAGCAGAAGATCGCCTACGACTGCAACCGGCAGGACAAGGTGACGGGGCACTTCTGGGAAGGACGGTTCAAGTCGATCATCGCGCTGGACGAGCCGGCCATCATCGCGCACATGGTGTACGTGGCACTGAACCTCGTGCGGGCCGGAATCGCCAAGTCGCTCCATGACAGCAGGCTTGCGACCATCGCCGACGCGTGAAGGAGCCGAAGCTGCGGGACGGCGCCCGGAACCCCTGGCTCGGGGGAGGGTGTGCCGGCCGTCATCGAGCTTGCGGCATGCGTGGCGGAGGAGGCGAAGGCGTCGCCGCTGATGCGGGCGGCCCGGTCAATCGCGGGGCTGATCGACGACCTCGTGGAGAACGAG
>JAWXBD010000002.1:0-9027 GCA_034439815.1 Phycisphaerae bacterium | reverse complement strand
GTCCGTTGTGTTCATGATGCCTCCTGCCGCAGTGCGGCGCGAGGTTCATCGGCTGGAGGGTGTCAGCGGCTTGAGCGGAAGGGGCGCTGTAGTGTTAGGTGATTGCGGAAACCTAACACGTCGTTGGTTTCGCGGCTGCGATTATCCCGTCCACGCCCCCAAAAGGATCGCAAGATCGGTCGCGTTTACGACGCAGTCGCCGTTGAAGTCAGCGGGACAGCTGCCGCATGCGGCGCACGGTCCCCAGCTTCCGAGGAACACTCCAAGATCGGCGCCGCTGACGGCGCCATCGTTAGTGAGGTCGCCGGTGATCGGCGTCGTGCCGGTCGGCCCCTCGAGGCGCACGTTGTCGAAGTTGGCTTGCGGGCCTTGCAGGAGAAGAAGTTGAATCTCCAGCGGCTTGCCGAGCTGAGGGTGTCCGGTCGGAGCTGTGAACGTCACAGTCGAGGTTGCAAACCCTCCAAGCGGCGGCGTGAGCAAGCCTGGATCCTCGGCGAGGGTGACGCCGTTGGCTACGAGGCGCACCGCATAGTGCACCATCGCGAATCCGTCGGAGCGACGACCGATGTCGACTCGCAGCGTGTACGGCGAGTTGGCTTGCAGGGTGGCGCTGAGCACTTGCTTGATCGGGACGCCCACGGCATTGATGAAGCCGACCTGAACGCCATCTGGAACTCCGGCCGGGAATCCGTTGACCGGCGCGCAGGTTGTACCCAAGCCAGGGTTCCACGCACCGGCGCTTGCCCACGCCGGAACCGGGCCGCCGAAGATGCATGGTGAATACGCTGGGCTCTCGAAGCTTGGGTTGACGACGGGGATTTGATCCGCCCCTGCTCTCGCAGCGACAGCTAGGAGTAGCAGCAGCGAGCACGACACTCGAAGTGCGACGCGGGGATCCGTAGGAAGTGAATGCATGGCGACTCCTCTTTATTGGCCAATTCGTGAGCGATGCCGCGCGAATGCGGTACGCCTCTGCCACGCGAGAGCGCAATGCAGCGGCCTCGCGCCCGATCACCGTTCAATCGGGCGTCAGAATTGAGGTCGCCTTCGTGGATCGCGTCAACCAATTCTGTAGGTTCCATTCTCGCGCGGATATCAACAAGGAGTTGTAGCTCGCAAAGGCCGCAATCAAAAAGGGTGCGTTCAATCGATCATCGCAACACCTGCGGTTCTACTTCGACCAACGGAATGTGGTGTGAATGGCAACGACCGGGACACTCGAGGTCTATAGGCGGAGCTGTGGCGGCGCTGGAATGAGGGGAAGTCGCTCAGCGAAATCGGGCGAGCTCTCGGCGAGCACGCCGCCTCCCGCTGCTAACTCATGCTCGGGTCTCTCCGCGCGACCTCGCTTTCCGCACCGGATCCAGTTCCACCGTCAGGCCAATACATGTTCCGACGACGGGATACTCGACCTTCATTCGGTGCGACTCGAAGTCTTCGACGTTCCAGCCGAGTCTCGAGAACACGCGTGCGATGACTGCTGGATACTCGGGCACTTCGCGCAACTCGGCCGCGTCGATGCCGCATCCACGGTGCTCCGCAGACTCCACCAGCACGAGTTCTCTCCACGTTTCAGGTGGCGACGTCACAGGATTGCGCTCGAGGGCGCAGAGCAGGTGCCCGATCGGCGCGCATCGCCAGAGGCCGGGAGGTGCCCACATCTCGACGACACTCAGGGCGGTTGGCTTGAGCACGCGCATGAGCACTGCATTGATAGCATTCGCTTCGTCTCGATGGATGGCGCCGACGAGGTTCCGACGAATGTCGCCGGTGAATGCCGTAATCGCCGCGGCATTTCCCACGCGGCCGTCGCCGAAGCGATACACGAGACTGCCGTCGGGCTGCGTTTCCGGAACGACTTCAGGGACGCTCGAGCAGAACGCTCGAAGAAGCGGCACGCCTCCTGCGACACCTTCAGGCTCGATCGCCTGAGCGCCGGATTTGGAGGCGTTCGGCCGACCCGAGTCATGCTCGATGGTCCGCGTGAGAGCGAGTTGCACGCCCTCGCGCATCCGACGCAGTCCGATCATTCCGCGAATCGTCACGACGTCACACGTGCTCGGATCGGTTGGAGCGTAGATCACGCTGAGAATGCGGGCCTGAGTCTGCTCGCCCCACGTGTAGCTCGCACATCGATAGGCAGCGCGCCGAGCCGAACGCAGATCGGACGGCGCGCCGGCGCGCGGGGACATGCCGCGGAGCATCGCGTCGAGCGATGGCCTGTCATCCGCATGAAGCTCGGCCAGCGAGCGGAAACCTTTGACCGCTTCGCGTACTTCGCGCAGAAGCAGCTCCGGCACGTCATGGCGCGCAGCTGCGCGGAGAAAGATCTCGATGCCTTCAGGCCCGGGAATGCAACCCGCCTCATCGAGCGGATCACTGCTGTGCGCGACGCGAAAAATCTTCCACGCCATCGTCTTGTGCAGTCGAAGCTTCGCCTCAAGATCGCACGCTCGCAGGGTCGAGACTCCAAGTGCGCTCAGCACGCCGTGAAACGCGGTGCAGACGCGTGCGACGAGTTGCCGCGCCTCGGCGTCGAGAGCGGAAACTCGCGGCGCGGCGTTGGGCGACTTCCGCGGTTTGGGCTTCATGACATGAACCTACTCGACCACGGTTCAGTCACGCGAATGAGTTTTCAAAGGTGTTTTTGAAAAACCGAGTGGGATGGGCCGTGAAGCGGGTTACGTTCGCGTGTCGCGCAAGCGTTTGGGCACTGATCAAACGCGGAACGCCCACGAACTTCTCCTTCGTTCCCCCTCCACTCCATCGACATAGGCCACCACCTCATGCATCACGGGTCCACCCGTCTTCTTCGCTGCTTTGCCTCAGTGTGTGCTGCGTCGGTCACCTGCGTCACCCTCGCTGGAAACCCTTGTGACCAGGCAGGTGCGGTCTTGAACGCATCGAAGATCACCGAGGGTGTGGGGGGGTTCACGGGCAACCTCGATGCGTTCGACCGTTTCGGTGACTCGGTGGCCGGTATCGGCGACCTGAATGGTGACGGGATTGAGGACGTGGCGGTCGGCGCCAGTTGGGACGCCGACGGCGGCATTACGCGTGGCGCGATTTGGATCCTTTTCCTGAAGGCCGACGGAACAGTCGGATCGTTTCAGAAGATCTCTTCGACCACCGGCGGATTCGGCGCAGGACTTCAGAATTCAGACTACTTCGGTAGCGCGGTAACGCCGCTCGGCGACCTCAATGGCGACGGAATCCGCGACATCGCTGTCGGCGCCGCCGGTACGAACATCGGAGAGGGTGCGGTGTGGGTGCTCTTCCTGAACGCGAACGGCACGGTGAAGAGCAAGAAGAAGTTAGCTAGCCAAATGAACGGCTTTACACCGCAACTTGATATCAGCGACTCATTCGGCGACGGTGTCGCAGCCATCGGCGATCTTGACGGCGACGGTGTCGTGGATCTCGCGGTAGGTGCGCCACTTGATGACGACGGTCAGATTGGAAATCCTTGGGCGAACCGCGGCGCCACCTGGATTCTCTTCCTGCAAGTGGAAGGCACCGTGAAGTCATTCCAGAAAATCTCGCAATGGGAAGGTGGCTTCCAGGGCGGGCTCAACGACTTCGACAACTTCGGAAAGGACGTCGCGTGTGTCGGCGACGTGAACGGAGACGGCGTCATTGATCTTGCAGTCGGGGCGTGGGGCGACATCGACGGCGGACCTGAGTCGGGCGCGGCGTGGATTCTCTTCCTCAACCAAGACGGAACTACTAAGGGTTTTCAGAAGATCTCGGCAACGGAAGGCAACTTCAACGGCGACATCGACATCAGCGACTTCTTCGGCATAGGTGTCAATGCGGCCGGAGACCTCGATGGGGACGGCGTGCCGGACCTTGCCGTCGGCGCGTTCAACGACGACGACGGCGCCAATCAGGCTGGTGCGGTCTGGCTGCTCTTCCTCAATGCCGACGGCACCGTGAAGTCGCATAAGAAACTCTCGAAGCTGACGCCTGGTCTTGGCGCCATCATTGGCGTCGACGACATGTTCGGTACGTCGGTGTGCTCGCTGGGCGATCTGAACGGCGACGGCAAGCCGGAGTTCGCGATCGGCGCGAACTTCGACACGATCGCAGGCAACGGCGCAGGCTCATTGTCTATCGTCTCGTTAGATCTCTGCTCCGCAGCCGTCTTGGGCGACGTCGATGGCGACGGCGTAGTGAACGCCAGCGATCTTGGGCTTCTCCTCGGCAGTTGGGGTCGATGCTCAGCGAACTGCACTGCGGACTTCGACGCCAATGGCCAAGTCAACGCCGCCGATCTCGCAGTGCTTCTAGGCAACTGGAGCTGAGTCGGAGTTCGCGATCTCAGTGAGGTGCGGCGGGGGAATGCAACTGGACACACATATTCGGGCGCAATCGTTCGAGCGACCGAAGCTCCTCGGTACGTGTGTGCCCAATCTTCCTTCCACGAACGGAACTTCTCAGCAGATGTTAGCTCCAACTGCCAAGGAGTTGCGAGAGGTCAGCACCGTCGACGGTACCGCTGCCGTCTAGGTCAGCAGTTCCACTGAGCCCCCACTGCCCCAGAAGGATCGCCATGTCGGCAGCATCAATCGTTCCATCCAGATTGATGTCGCTCGCTCCAGCCGGCGAGACGGGCCGGTGCAAGTCGAGTCGATAGCCCCAAGAGTTTCGAAAAAGGTGGAGCCTCGCGCCTTCGATGGCAACCGATTGCCGCGGACCGTCGGAGTCCCCAGGATCCGAAACATAGTTGGAGAAGTCGAGACTCGTCATCCCATGGCTGTCAAAGGCGACGATCGCACTCTCAAGTCCACTCGCCGGTGATTGAGCCGTGAGCAGTGACGGCGGCGTCGCGTTCACGAGCGTGTTTCCATCGAGATACAGGCCAAAGTAATGCGGATTGAGGGCGATCGCATATTGAGGACCGCCGACGCGATTCTCATCGAACGCTGTCGAGTTCCACGTCTGCGCACTCAGTACAACTCGTTGCAGCGTGTTGTTCCCATCGACGACATCAAGCTTGCCAAGGAAGAGCGCGAGATCGTTGTTGAAGTCGAGGACGCGGACGTCGCCTTGCTGCGGCGAGGACACTGTCGACCCGTTCAGCGTGACAGGCACCGTCACCGACGGCGAGATCGTGCTTGGTGGAGGAAGAGTTGCCGACGCCGGACGTTCGATGACGCTCCGTGTGGTGAGGTCATACACATATCCCTCGGTCAGTTGCGTGAGGGAGAGATGTGTGACGACGGGCGACTTGCCTGATTCCACCCTTTTCACTGAGCTGCTGGTGCGATGAAGGAACGTCACGGCACCCTCACCCCGAACCTCAGCGGTCAGATCGGGGTAGACGCAAAGGGCCGTGCGATCGTCCACGCCGACACCGAGGACATCACGCCCAGTCACCTGCCAGCGATTCGCGAGCATCACGGCGAGCCGTCCGACCCGACCTCGCTCGGTGAAGTGCGTGTCGAAGAGCACACCCGGCGTCAACTGAAGAAAGGTGTCCGTAAAGGTGAGGAACGGATGAGTGGCGTTCTGGAGCGCCTGCTTCGGCGTGACCGATCCTACCTTCGCGTCATAGATGAGTTCACCTAACACAGCGCACCCGGCCGACGTGCCGCCCACCACACCGCCTGCCTGATAGACGTTGCGGATCGCCGCCTCCGTCTGAGTGTTATTCCACTGCAAGATGTATTGCCACTGGTCACCACCTCGCATCCACACGATGTCGGCGGCGGTAATCGCATTGAACGTCGCCGCCGAATTGGCGTTGGCCGACGTCACATTAAGGAAGGTCACCGATGTGGCACCAGCCGCATTGAACGCCGTGGTAATGGCCGGATCGGTTCCGCTCAATCCGAGCACAATGACTTTCGATGTGCCCCCGCCATCCTCGGCGCGATCCACCATCCAACCGAAGACGGCTGGAGCCCATGATCCGCCACTGGGTCCGCCGCCGCCCTCAGCACAAATGTATCCTTGGGCGGACACGGGAGCGGCAATCGCGAGAGCGGTGGCAGTGACGAACAGCAGAATTGTGGAGGCAATGGAGAAGCGCATTGCCGAAATGTAGCTATGCAGTCGTGCGAGGCAATCGTCACGCGGAGAGATTCCGATGCGACTGCGGCAAGAGAGCTGATTACCGCCCGCTGCAAAAGCACTTTCGCCAAAGGGTGCCCGACGCCATGCCGACCAGCGACCCTCGCGCCGACGTGATCGATTCGACTTCGGCATGCGATATCTCCGCGACGATCTGCCCGAAGTCGCATGGCGCGAGATTGAGACGCTGTCGCTTCCCGGAAGCCTCGATGCCCTGCGCGAAGCGCAAGCTCGTGCCGAAACCATGTTGGAGCGTGTTCGAACGTGAAGTGCTCGCACTCACCGAGCACGACCCGCAAACTCGTTCTTCCTGACGGTGCCGATGTGGTTCGGGCGGCTGCCGCATCCTCAAGAAGTCCCGCGACAGGCCGACTTCGAACCATGCGCGAAGAGCGACAACGATGAACTTCAGCTGCAAGGGCCCCATGCGCCAAGCATGATCGCTAGGTCCGATGCTCCGACCACGCCGTTAGAGTCGAGATCCGCTGGCGACGAGGTACCGCCCCAATCACCGAGTAGGAGCGCCAGATCCTGGGGACCGACGGCGCCGTCGCCATTGAGATCCGCCGGACACGAAACGGCAAATCCTCGGACCACCAGTACGCGATCGCCGCTCTGGAACGTCGAGAACAGATAGTCGCCGGTGAGCGGATCACGAGCCGCTCCCTCCGCACCGCCAACGCCGCTGATGAACGTGCGCTTCGTCGCGACGATCGGGTCGGAGTTGGCATCGAGGTCGTACGCCACGACGTTCGCCGCTGCGTATTGAGAGATCAGCACCGAGTTCACTGCGAACTCGGGATTGCCAGCCTCGACGAACAGGATCCCTTCCGGCCCACCGCCGATCGCGATCGGTGTCGTGGGTTTCGCTATGGCAAAGGTGCCGTCACCATTCGGACTCACCGCGCTCGAGTACCAGATACTGGCGTTGTACGACGCGAGCTTCAGCTTGCCCGCGTTGTTGAAACCGGGCGGCACGAACGCAAGTGTTCCGACCGACGACGCGACTCCGATCGACGTCAGATCGGTCAGGAGATCCGGTGCTGTGCTCCCGGGCTTGATCTGGCCGACGTCGTTTCCGTTGTACGCCGTGTAGAAGAGGACGCCACCCGGACCGATCGCGAGACCCCCATCGATGCCGCCGCCTCCGATGCCCGGCGCGGTCGCGACGATCGTCGCCGGTTCCGGCGCGAAGCTGATGATGTGTCCATCCTTGCCGCGCACGAGCGTCACCGCGTAGATCTTCGCGGACGCGCTGTTGGCGGCCCCGCCGATGAGGAGCGTGGCGGGATCTTCTGCGCGAACGAACAGACCGCCGAGCGGCCCAGGAACGCTAGGAGGCGTTCCCAAGTCAGAAATCGCGTAGCTGGCGTCGAAGGGGGCGTTCAACGACTGGCCGTTGGCGATGCTGACCGTCGCCAGCGTCGTCAACGTGATCATGGTGCTCCAGAAATGCATGGTCTATCCCTGAGTCGAGTTGGTGCGGACTGGCAACGGACAATGTTAGCGAAACGACATCACTCGACGCAACACTGCGTCGTCGCCCAAGAAACATCACGTCGCTTTCCGGACCTACTTCGCTGGGGCCTTGGGTTTCAGAGAGTCGACATCCAGTTCCCAAAGAACCCACAGCGGCCAGTGGCTGTGTCCATTCTCAACTCCTTCAGTTGGAATCGCGAAGCGGTCGGGGTTCCACGTCTCGCCGCGCTTCAGGAGCGCGCTCGAGGATGGTGACGAGCTTGCGGATGCACGCGACGACCTTGTGGGGCTTCCCCTTCGCCTTGAGACGCTCGGCGAACGCGCGGATCACCGGGTTGCAACGCATCGCCGAGAACGCGGCCATGGAGCCGACGGTGCGCCCGCCCGCGCGGCCTCCGCGGATTGAGCGCTTGCGGTTCGACGGGCCTTGATGGCCGGTCGTAGGGGGCGACGCCGGAGAGCGCGCTGATCTGCTGCGGCTGGCCTCGCTGAGCGCGCCAAGTTCAGCGACAGGCGTGCGCTCCGAATGTTAGGCTGCTGCATCCTCCCCCACAGCGCTTCGCTGTGGGGGAGGGGGACCATCGCGCCTCGCGATGGTGGTGGGGGGACGTCGGGCGCACCCCCTCCACCACGGCTGCGCTTCGCTTCGCCGCGGTCCCCCGGCCCCCAAATGCAAAGCCATTTGGGGGAGGATGCGGCGGCGTCGGACGCTCCGTGTATTAGGCCGCTTGCATCCTCCCCCACAGCGCTTCGCTGTGGGGGAGGGGGACCATCGCGCCTCGCGATGGTGGTGGGGGGACGTCAGCGGTACGTTCCGGGCACATCGATGACAGGCGCACGGCCGCAGCCGATCCTCTCGGCATGCCGCGGAAGGAAACATGTGCCGTGTCTGAACGTCATCGTCTGGTGGATCTGGTGGTCGATCATGGTGCGTCCGTCGCTGAGGCTTCGCGCCTCGTCGGCGTCTCGCGCAAGAGCGCATACAAGTGGCTGTCGCGCTTCCGCGAGGGCAGATGCGCGGCGCTCGCGGACAAGAGCCGGGCTCGCCTCGCGGGACCATTCTGGACAGCACCCATGCGCCCACCGGCCAGTTCTAGATGCAGCCTCAAGGCGCACGACGCCCTTCGGACTGACGTCTCATTCAACCGTTCGGCAGCAGACGCCGACCGCCGAGCTGCACCCGAATGTGTGTGGCCGCTGTGGCTTCGTAGCTCCTCGGACTGACGTTTTGGTCGAGCGTTCAGCCGCAAACGCTGACCGCTGAGCTGCATTCGAGTGGGTGTGGCCGTTGTGTCTTCGCGGCAAGTCGCGGCGACGCCGCAGATGAGCCATCGTTGCTCGTTCGTAGCCCGAATGACTTTCGCCACGGGCTGCTAGCACTACAGCGCCCCTTCCGCTCAAGCCGCCGACACCCTCCAGCCGATGAACCTCGCGCCGCACTGCGGCAGGAGGCATCATGAACACAACGGACAT
>JAWXBD010000001.1:0-10882 GCA_034439815.1 Phycisphaerae bacterium | reverse complement strand
TAAGGCCATCGGAGCTCGAAGTGAAAGTGATGGGCTGCGGCTGTTGTCTCAAATCATTCGCTCGCATCGCGTGAAACCATTCGTCTTGAATAGCGAGATTCGCTTGGCATGCACGTCGTCATGGCAACGGCTGCAGAGGACAACGAGGTTCTCCTCTGTGTTAGCACCTCCCCCTGCGTGCTCATCGAGATGATGAAGCTCTAAAATTCGTGGGTCGTCTCGCGTCCACAGCTGCCGGTTCCATCCGCATGAGATGCACGTGCTGTTGTCTCTCGCGTAGACGGCATGCTGAACCTCGGTGGTGACGTTGCGGTCGTGCGGTTCCGCTCGCCGATCAAGGCTTTCAAGGACGTACTGGCCTGTGGCCAAGTCCGGGCGGCCCGTGAACCGCGTCGCAATCATAAAGCCTTGCTCGGTTCGAAGCTGTCGTACGCGGCGACCGAATTCCCTGGCGTCCTTGGCGACGTAGGCGAGCTCCTCGGTCGTGACAACTCGCGAGATGTTCTCCTCCAGGAACGCGAGTAGACGACTCTGGCTTCCGCCTGAGCTGCGTCGTATTCGATTCGCCACTTGCCACCGCCGCGCGGCGTCGGTGTCAGGTTGCAGGGACACCAAGAGGTATTCGTCCGGTCGCAGGTCGATGCCGGCTTCGGGGTCGGGTGATGCTCCTGAGGCAATCTGGTACCCCTGTTCTCGGCGGAGTTCGCGAATGCGACGAGGATAATCGGAGATCCCCGAGACGACACCGAGTTCCTCGCCACCGATGACGGTTCCAACATACTGCACCAAGTAGAGCCGTATCCTCTCGACAGCTGCAGTTGACTGAATTCCTGCGTCATAGACCACACTTACTCCGAGGTCGCTGACATCATGCTGAAGTTCCACCAGGCGAAGCACTTTGCTCCGTAGATTGAGCCCGGCCAAGTCAACATTGAGTGTCTGAAGGCGACTGTCTATTTGTTGAACAAGCCCCTCCACGGGGTCGCGGCGACGCCTTCGTGCCATCAGTGTGTTCCTGCTCGTTTGCGTTGCCGCGTTTTCGACGTGTTGTCAAGCAGATGTTCCTTGATGTGCCTCGCGATTGCTTCTGAGAGCTGAGGAGGCACTGCGTTGCCTATCTGCACTCCTACTTCGATTCTCTTCCCTTCGAATACGAAGTCGTCAGGGAACCCCTGCAGTCTCGCCGCTTCACGATGAGTGATGGGACGATGGGCTTCGGGATGAAGGTATCTCCCCTTCTCTGGCTTATAGAACTCGCACCGAATCGTGACGGACGGCCTGTCCCACCACAGACGGCCGAAGAGGTCCGTGCCACCTTTGGTCTTCCGCTTCCAACAACCAGGAGTCAGCCGGGCCGGCAGGTCAAATCGGTTGCCACCAAGCGGAACATGACGGTACCGCTCGAGTGACATCGGAGTCGGATTGCGACTGATGTGCCAATTCACTTCGGTCGGAATAAACGGCAAGTCGCCGATTGCTTCGCGCACTGTGAGCCAAGGGAGTCTCTTTGAAGTGAGGAGATTCTTCTTCAACGGATCGACGTGAGTCGGTTCCGGAAACGATGGCGTTCCGCCTCGCACCCCGATGACAATTGCTCTCTTGCGTGTCTGCGGTGCTCCGTAGTCCGCGGAGTTCAATACGCGGCCTTCAACGGTGTAGCCCGCGTCGGTCATCACCTTGCAGAGTTCGACGTATTCCGCGGACCGAAGCAGCGGCGGGACGTTCTCCAGAACGAACACCTTCGGCTTTGCGTCCAGCACCCCGCGCAGGTACTGACGCCACAGTTGGTTTCGCGGGTCGTCGGGAACGCGCTCGCCTAGATTGCTGAAGCCCTGACACGGCGGTCCACCGGCCACGACATCCGCGGCAGGAAATCGTTCAATGTCCTGAATCGAGCATTGGGCTACACGCTGCGTGATGTTTCGTCGGATGGTCTCGCAGGCAGCTGCATCCCACTCAACGCACAGCGATGTCCGAAATCCTGCTCTCTTGAAGCCGAGTGCCATGCCTCCGCAGCCAGAGAAGAGCTCAAGCACTGTCGGACCTTTGCCCGGTGGCGCCTCGTCTAGAAAGTGCTGCCAGTCATTGGAGCGTTCACTCTGAGTCTCGAATGGATAGAGGCGGTAGCTCCCATTGCTGGTCCACTCCAGTGCAAGCAAGTCACCTGATCCGATTCGATGCTTCTCGTAGAACTCGCGCACCCATCCCGTTCGACGAAAGACTCCTTGCGGCTTCGTCTCAATGGTTCTGTCGAGCCCTTCGAGTTTAATCTTTACTGCCACTAGCGCGTTCTTTGTCGGCGTTGCCTTTGTGCCGAAGAGGAAGGCCGCGTGACCGTTCAGGGAAAGCACGTGCGTCTTTACGTCTTCTGCTGTGACGTGAAGAAGTCGTTTTCGGTCATTGCTGCTCATCGTCGTACCTTGGTTGGCTCTTCACGGAAGAGCGGCGCTCGTTCCACGAGGTATTTTGAAACAGCTTCGCGGACAACCCACGCGACCGACACTCGCTTGTCGCTAGCGATGCGTGTCAGTTCTGCGTAGTCGTGACCATCGAAGCTCACGGACGCTCGCACACACGCAGCCTCGCGGCGTGGTTGTGTCCGGGTGGATTTGCTCTTGGTGCCTGCCTTGGACATTGTGCACCACTTTACACCAATCTGGTGCAACGCCAAGCGGCACCCCAACATTTACCGAAAATAACCAGGGAGCGGCGCGAATACCACTCCCGACAGTCGCCCGGGTGGCGGTCGGCCGACGCAACGTCACGCAGCGCGCCGCCGTTCAATTCTCCGAGCGTCGAAGCAGGCCACCCCGTCGGTCGGGGTGGCGCGACACGATGACGAGGGTCGATGCGCCGATCAACGACATCAGCGCCGACAGCAGCATGGGAAGAGTGATCGGTCCGATCGTCAGAATGTCTGGATCGGGAATGCGGTACTGCTCCGTGACGATGCGCAGAACTCCGTAGGCGAGGAAGAACCAGCCAAAGATCCAGCCAGCGGGGCGCGGGCGCAGCCATGCGATCACGAGAATCGTCATCAGCACGACGCCATCCGTGAATGCCTGCATGAAGTTGATCGGATAGCGCGCCGTCAGCAGCGGAGCGACTTTCGCAATGACGACCGCGTTGCCTTCGTAGCACGCCTTGAAGAGCGCTTCCGCGATCGGCTGATCCGGTTCCAGATTCAGCGCTGTGCGCTGCGGCGCCAGCTTCGCGAGTTCGCTCACGCGCGCGAATCCCATCGTGAGCATCTCCTCCGGGAACTTCACGCTCCACCACGGCGGCGCTGCCTGGACGGCGTCCGGCAGCGGCTTGCCCCACAGCTCACCGTTCACCCAGTTCGCGAGCCGCCCGAGCCCAAGACCGATGGGCGCCACGAAGCATGCGAGGTCGCCGAGATGCAGCAACGACACCCCGTGCTTGCGCGCGAAAAAATACGAGACGATGGCGATGCCTGCGATGCCGCCATGGCTCGACATTCCTCCGCGTTGAAGTTCCAGCAGACCCCAGAACGGGAATGTGCCTGTGAACGTGGTCAGCAATGTGGGTTCGTAAAACAGCACGTGGCCGACGCGCCCGCCGACCAGCACGCCGAGCACCAGCATCGTCGCGTAATCGCCGACCTGAGCGGTCGTCAATGGCGTGCGTCCGGTCTTCGCAAACCACCGGAACAGCAGCCATCCGGCCAGAAACGCCGCCGCGTACGCGAGGCCGTACCAGCGAATGCCGAATGTTTCAGTGAACTGGAGCGCGAACGGATCGCAGGTGTGCACGATGGATTCGGCGAACAGCACGGGTCGGAGTGTACGGTGGAGCAGCGGAGTAGCGGAGCACGGCGGGGTGCCGCGCGTACCGCGGGGTGCCGGAGCAAATATGATCGCGCCGATGGCAGTTCCCAGCGGACCCTCCGAGTTTCAGCGTCTCTCGCATCCTGCCTCGGATCCGGGCGATCTCACGCCGCACCTGCGCCGGCTGCTCGCCGGTGCGACGTTGAGCGAAGCAGAGACCGCCAAGGCGTTCGAAGTCCTGATGACCGGGTCGGCGCATCACGCGGAGATGGGCGCGCTGCTCGCGCTCCTGGCAACGCGCCTGCCGACCGTCGATGAGCTCGTCGGCGCGGCCCGGGTGATGCGCGAGCGCGTGGAGGCTGTGCCGACGACACTCGATCCGGCGAGCATCCTTGACACAGCGGGAACGGGAGGCGCCCCGAAGACATTCAACGTTTCGACCACTGCGGCAATCGTCGCGGCAGCGAGCGGGGCGAAGGTCGCCAAACACGGCAACCGCTCGCGCACAGGACGAGGGTCATCGGAGACGCTTGCAGCGCTGGGCGTGAACATCGATGCGAAACCGGTGGTGCAGGCGCGGTGCCTCGAAGAGGCAGGCATCTGCTTCTGCTTCGCAATTCACCATCATCCGGCAGCAATGCATGCAATGCCGGTCCGGAAGGCGCTCGGCTTTCCGACGCTGTTCAATCTGCTTGGGCCCTTGACGAATCCTGCGCGGGCCCGTCGCCAGATCATGGGCGTGTACGACCGCCGCTTCATCCGTCCCGTCGCCGAAGCGCTGCAGCGGCTCGGCGCCGTCCGTGCAATCGTGATGCATTCCGCCGACGGTCTGGATGAGTTTTCGATCGGCGCGCCGACATTTGTTGCGGACGTCGATTCTGACGGCGTGCGAGAGTACGAGATCGATTCGGTACGCCTCGGACTGCGAACGGCGCGACCGATCGATCTCACGCCCGGCTCACTGGAAGAGGCGGCGTCGATGATGCGCCGAGTGCTGCGAGGCGAGGACGGCGGACCTGCGCGCGACATGACGCTGCTGAACGCCGCTGCGGCGCTTGTTGCAGCGGGTCAGGCGGCGGACTTCGACGACGGTGTGCGCATTGCAGCGCAGTCGATCGACTTCGGCGATGCGTGGAAGACGTTCGAGCTGCTCCGCGAGCTCTCGCATCGGATGTCGTAAACGCGCCGACTTTTCCACATCGACAATCTTGAAGAAAAAGTTCGGCACAATCCGAAACCGCGATAGTGGCGCGGTAGTTTCGCGTGCGACAGGCACAACAGTCCACGTAGACCGGAGATCGTTCGGTGCTTCACACAACGCTGGGGGACATGAACACTGCCACGCCGGCAGAGGGCGCTATCGCTGCGCCGCTGAGTGCGCCGCTGGGGGCGTCGTCAGCTGTAGCGTTCGCGATCGGCTGCTTTCTTGCCCACGCGGACGGCGCGGCCGCGCTCGACGAAGGGCTTGCCTCGTCCGGCGCAGTCGGCGCGATGATCCTGGCCTTCGGTGCACTCGTTTTTTCCTTCCGCGCGTCGCTGGCGGCCGCGCGCCCCGCACGCTGGTGTCTGTTGAGCAGTGTGGGATGTGCCGGCGTCGCGTGGTCGGTCGCGATGGCAGTGCCATCTGGCGGATGGCGGACGGAGTTCCCAATTCCTCCGATTGATCACGTGCCGATCGCGGCGGTATGTGGCCCCCCTCTTCTCGCGGCGGAAAGCGGAACACTGGCCCAGATTCGGGGGCGAATAGTGGAAGCGCCGGAAGTCGTTGCACAAGGCACCGATGCGACCGCCGCTTTCGCACGCACCTCACCGCGCGTCGCGTTTGAACTGGACGACGTGGTGATTGAACGGGCAGAGCCGGGCGATCCGGCAGAGCCGGGCAACCTCCACAACAACGACGACTTCGCCGTTCGAGGCATCATCGCCGTCCGGGTCGAGAGCGACCGCACCTTCTGGAAGGCGAACGACATCGTCCGCGCGCGGGGCTGGCTCCGTCCCTCGCGTCCTTTCTCAAACCCGCATATTCCTCGTCCGGGCGAAGGGGAACCGGCACTCATGCGCGGTCCACCCCGCCGTGTTGTGGGTTCGCTCACCGTTCCCCAGCCCGGCCTCGTTGAGCAATACGCGAAACCCGACGCGAAACCCGTAGCCGGGGCTGCACCACCAAGTATCGGGTTGTCAGAGCGCTGGCAGGCGCGGCGCGCTGCGCTGCGCGTCCGCGCGGCGGCGATCATTGCAGGCGCACTTCCGAGCTGGTCGAGCGACCACGCGCGGCAGCTGTTGATGGCGATGCTTCTGGGCCGGACGGATGTGCGCTTCGACGTGCTTGAAGAGCGCTTTGCGGAGGCGGGGCTCGCGCATCTCATCGCCATTTCGGGATTCAATCTTGCTGTTCTCGCGCTCGCGATCAACCACGCAGCAAGCCTGCTGCGTGTGCCACGGCGCATTGGCGACGGCGCGACCGTTTTGACCGTGGTCGCCTACGCGCTCCTGGTCGAGTCGCAGCCGTCGGTGACGCGCGCCGCCCTCACGGCCGCCGCGATAGGCCTCGCCGCAATTGCATGCCGGCGCTGGCGCGGCGATGCCATCCTTGGGCTCGCCTCGACAGCGATCCTCGTTGCTGATCCGTCGCAGATTCTTCGACCCGGCTATCAGTTGACGTTCGCAGCGGTCCTCGCGCTGCGGTATCTCGTGCCACGCCTGTCCGAACGGTGGTATCGCGAACGAGGGGACGCGCCGGTGAACGTTGCCGAAGCGATCCGCCACTCGCTTCGCGCCCTCATCGTCGCGAGTATTGCAGTGTGGCTCGCGACGACGCCCTTCGCGATCTGGCATTTCGGCCGACTCGCACCGTTGGCCATCCCGCTCTCGATCGTGGCGATCCCCGTGGGCGCTCTGCTCCTCGTCGTCGGATATGCGACGGCTGCGCTCGCTTGCGTCACTGCGTCGCTCGCGTACGTTCCCGCCACAATCGCCGTCGTGCTGTGTGAGATCCTGATCTGGCTCGCGAACTGCACTGCGTCGATCACGGGACCATGGTTTCGTTCGATCGGCGCTGACGCCGCCTGGTGCGCTGCCGCCGTGATCACCGCGTGGTGGTGGTGCCGGTGCCGCTTGCGTCGCCAGGCGGTGCTCGCCGCAACCGCGCTCACCATTGTCTGGCTCGTCGCGGCGATCGCGGCCATGTGGCCGGTACCTCGGCCACTCTTTGAAGTCACGATGCTCGCCATCGGTGACGGCTCGGCATACATCATCCGAAGTCAACGGGCCTGTGTCCTCTTTGACGCCGGTTCCAGTTCAACGACGAGCGTTGTCCGAACCATCGTGCGTCCGGCTCTCGCCGCAATGGGTGTCGGGCGCATCGACGCCATCATCGTTTCGCATCCCGATCTCGATCACTACTCCGCGGTTCCCGATCTCATGATCGAGGAGAGGGTCAGCGAGCTCATCGTCACGGAACGATTTCATGCCGCCGTCCAAGCGGACCCCGATGGCGCTCCCGCGATGCTCGCACGGACCGCGGAGCGCTGCCGCGTTTCGGTGACGATTGCCGGTCGAGGTCAGGAGCGAACCTTCGGAGGCACGCGATGGACATGGCTTCATCCACCCCCCGGATTCCAGCCGCGTCGGGACAACGATTCGTCGCAGGTGATCTGCGTGGAAGTGTCGGCCGCGACCCGTGACCTTTCCCGCGATGCAGTAACGACGCGTCGGCTGCTGTTTACCGGGGACGTGGAAGCGGAAGGCGCCGTCGCGCTACTCGAAGCCAGCGGTTGGCCAGGGATCCCGGCGCTCGGTGTTGATGTGTGCGAGCTGCCGCATCACGGTTCGTGGCGACCAGCCGTCCTCCCCCTGCTCGATCGTGCACAGCCTGCGCTGGTGCTTCAATCGACGGCTGCGCGGCGCTTCCAGCGCGACCGTTTTGGCGATGCACTGGACGGTGTGCAGCGGATGGTGACGTGCCGGGACGGGGCGGTGCGTGTCACGCTCGTTCCCGATGGCCGATTGCTGGTTCATCGGTGGTCGAACGCGCGGTGGATCCCGGCCGGACTGGTCGCGGAGCGCTCGGCCGCGGGCAGTCGTGCGCGCGACAGCGAGAGCGATCACGCGACGGAATCAGGCGGTGCCGAACGACGCGCGACGTGGACAGAAGTTGGGTTCCCGGCGGTGGAACACCTCTGGGACGTTGCGAGCCCGATTCCATTCGAGCCCCGAGGACCGCAAAGCCGGGCGACCGACATGGAGCGGGGACGCACCTTCAACGCTGCGCGACCGACAACATCGGTCTCACCATCGGTCATCGCCGCAGCGCATTCGCTGAAGCCGGCAGCACAACCATCGCGCGACGAAACTCTACCGCGTCGCGGATCGGACCGCGCACTCCTTCCGTCACCTCGATCTCCAGCTGGCCGCTGGCGATCGTCACAGCAAACGGTGTCGGTGCCGACGATCCAGTCATCGGCAGGCGAAGGACTTCCCTCGAACCGTCGCGCACGATCAGCTCGAACTCGGTCCATCGGGCGTCAGGGTCGGCCACGCGGACCTCCGCAATGAAGAGGCAATCCGACGCGGGCAGGTCGTAGCGCGCGACAGTCGGACCACGCAACGTCAGAGGTGCCATGCCCATCGGCCACAGCCCCGGCGCCCGCGTTGGTGCATCGACACTGAATCGCGGCGTCTCGCCGGACGCCACGAGGTTCGCTGGCTGAATCCTCGCCAGAGGCACGATCCGTTCCGGCGCGGGCGCGAAGCCGATGATCTCGTCGATTCGCTGCGTGGCCGTACCGTCACGCGGCGCGCGACCCGCATCGTCCGTCGCGCGGGCGCCGGGTTCACGTGTGTTTAACGAGTCACTCCGCCGCACAACCAGCGTTTCCGGATCGGTTGAGAGCTCAGGAATCGCATTCACGACTGTCCCATCGATCGTCCAGAGTCGGGGTGCCGTGGACGGCACATCCGGTGTGATCAAACCGATCGCGGCGATCCGGCCCAGCGGGATCTCGGTCAATGCGGCCACGTGCGCCTCTTGATCGGTCACCACTGTGGATGTCTCACCGCTTCGTTCAATCGCGACGATCGCACCTAAGGTCGCGATCACACCTTCGACCCGATCGCCATTTGCAAGGACGATGACGTCAGAGGACGCCGCCTTGGGCACGGCGACCTCAGGACTCAGGAGAATCGCCCGCGTCCGCTCCAAGTCAATCGTCGTCTCTCCCAGCCAGCGGTGGCGCCACGCCAGCTCGGTCGCGCCTCCAGCGGCGACACCGGCTGCGGCGTTGGCCGAACGGCGATCGACGTCGCGCGCTTCGACTTCGCCAGGAAACCGCTCACCGCTCGCGAGCACGACCGCGCTCGGCGCTGTGGGCTGCGCGCGAACATCCTGAACAACTGCGAGACATTGGCCAAGCGGAATCCGCTTCGGTTCCGGCAGCCCGGTCTTACCGCGCACCGCCGACTGCTGCCCCGGCCAGACGAGGAGATGCGCCCCTTCAACGGCGAAGCGCTCTGCGGTCGTCGTCCGACCCTGTTCATCCACGATCACGAACTGCGTCGAGACCGGCGCAGCGTCCGAACGCAGCTGCCGCGCTGTTGTCATCACACCTGCCGACGCGGAGGTGAGCGAAAGCACGGGGAGCAAGCTCAGGGCGAGGGCCGGGGCCAACCCCTGGCGCCGGATCGCGCGCCAACTCGGTGCGCGGAAGACTGGGCTGGCAGTCGGCACCGTGCCCGATGTCGGAGGGCGCGTCGCCGCCATGCCGGAGCCGCAGCTGCCAGAGCCGAGGCTGTCTCCAAGACGATCGATGACTGTCCGCACGTCTCGCAGTCCTCACTTTTGGAAGATGGGGAGGTAGCGCTTCGGCATCTGCAGAATGATCAGTGCCATTGCCGTTCCGTATCCATCGCCCGCCTGATGATCATTCCAAGAGCCGTTCATCTCCTGACGGGAGAGCAGCTCGCCGCGAATCGCGGGCCACCATTTGCTCCATCGATCGCCGCCCGCGAGATACATCGCCTGCACCGCGTAGTAATGGCCATAGAAGTAGTGGGCCTGACCGAGCGGACCTCCGTTGCCCGTCGGCAGCGCGTTCTGCACGAGATAATCGAGGCCGCGATCGATCGCCTCATCCTGGTAGATGCCCGCGTAAAAGAGACTCGCGATGCCTGCCGCCGTCCGTGGCCACTGGCTTCCGCCCGCGTCCTTCATGTAGCGGAATCCTCCGTCAGCGTTCTGGCAGTCCTTCACGTACCGCACGGCCGCGTCGATCGTCTCCTTCGGCACTTTCACGCCGGCGTTGCGCGCGCTGCGCAAGGCCATGATCTGACAGATCGTGACGCTGACATCCGCGTCGTATGGAACCGGGTTGTAACGCCAGCCGCCCTCGTCGTTCTGGCTGTTGCAGATCAGCTGCACCGCGCGGGTCAGCGCGTCGCGCGTGCGATCGTCATCAGCATTCATCCCGTAGATCTCGCCCAGGAACAGTGCGGCGAAGCCGTGACCATACATGGGACCGTGGGTCGACTCCGCGGCGAGGAGTCCCGTCTCCGTCGTGTGATTGAGCACGAAGTCGAGCGCCTTCGTGACCGTATCACCGTACTTGCCTCGCCCCGGCAGATGGCCATCGGACATGAACGCCAGCGCGCACAGTCCGGTGATGCCGACATGACGGCCGAACTTTCCCCGCCCGAACGAGCCGTCCGAGTTCTGGATGTTCTTGAGATACTCAAGACCGCGCGCGGACGCGGCTTCGAGTTCAGCGGACATTTCATCGACTGTGGGATTGTTCTGCGCGCTCGTGGCAATGCGCTCAATGTCATCGCGCGGCGGCGCTGATTGCGCCCCGGGTTCGTTCGCTGGAGGAGCGGCCGGCGCAGCGCCAGGAGTGACCGGAGGCACCGGGACCTGTGTTGGGACCTGTGTTGGGACCTCGACCGACGGCACGTTCGTCGGGTCATGCGGCGAGCCCGGATCGCCAGTCGCCGCACCAGCAGGTTGTGTTGCCGCTACGACCGAAAGAACGAGCGCGACGGCACCTGCCGGACGAAGCAGGACATCACCAACCCAGCCGCCAACCCAGCCGCCAACCCAGCCG